>NZ_BAAAAU010000002.1:0-435815 GCF_054768115.1 Clostridium sp. CTA-6 | reverse complement strand
GCCGCCAGCGTTCGTCCTGAGCCAGGATCAAACTCTCAATTTTAAAGTTTAATCTCTTCTCAAATTCATTGACAAGGTTTATTACCTTATCTTACTGGCTGTTACAAGAATGTTTCTTGTTAATTCTCTGTTTAATTTTCAAAGACCATTTCTCAGTGCTTAATAATATTAGCACATTTTTTTATCTTGGTCAACACTTTTTTGTTTTTGTTGACCTGTCATCTCGCGACGACAATTAATATTCTATCACAGCTTTCAGCCATATTTGTCCTCTCATACCTAATATAATAAAATTATTTTTATAATTCTTTAATATCCTTCATATTTTTTAATTTTTTATATATAGACACACTGGGTACAGTTATCTTTAATATCATATAAAAACATAGGACTATTAGCAAATTTACATTGCTAATAGTCCTATGTAACAACACTTTTTAATATTTTAATGCCACTTTATTATATTGGAATATATAAGAACCATTAAAACTATTCCTAAAGCTATTCTATATATAGCAAAAACTTTCATTGGTTTTTTCTTTAAAAATGCTATAAATTTATCTATTACTACAAGAGCTACTATAAAAGATACTATAAATCCAGCTGCTAAAGCTATTAATTCTATAGAAGAGCATGTACTAAATACATTATGCTTTATTAATGACATCCCTGATGCCCCTATCATTGCTGGTATAGCTAAAAAGAATGAAAATTCCGCTGCTGCCACTGTAGATAGCCCAACTATCCAAGCTCCTATTATTGTAGATGCTGATCTAGACATACCTGGCCATAATGCTAGGCATTGAAACAATCCTATAATAATAGCTTGTTTAGCATTTATATCATCTATACTAGTAGTTTTAGAATTATTTCTATATCTATTTTCCGCATATATCATCCATATAGCGCCTACAATTAAAGCTATAGTTACAGGTAATGGATAAAATAATTTTTCTTCTATTTTATCATTAAATGGCATTCCTATAGCCGCTGCTGGTATAGATGCAATTCCTATGTTAATCCAAAATTTTAAACCACATTTTTTTACTGGTACCCTATCACTTGGTAAAAAGTTTTTAAGAGTACTCATAATTTTGTCCCAATATAAAACCACCACCGCTAATATAGCTCCTAATTGTATAACAACACTAAACATATCTGTATAAGCTTTTCTATACACTGTTCCATCAAATCCTATAAGGGATCCGGCTATTATCATATGCCCTGTAGAGGATACTGGTAGAAATTCCGTTATACCTTCTACTATTCCTATTATTATTGCTTTTAATATTAGTAGCATTGACCTAACTCCTCGCTCTCTTTTTTATTTAATACCCCTATATTATACTATTTTTTATGACTTATACAAATATATTAATAAACATATAAGAAAATAATAATCTTTATTACTTTTTATAATTCACTATTACTTCCCTCACGACATCCTTACCATTTTCTGATAATTTTATAGAATTTTGCCCTTCTTTTAATTTTAGTTCAAAAATATTGTTTACCTTACCAAAATCTGCTCCATTGACACTTATATAAAACTCCTTAACCATAACACTATCTTTAAAAGAAGCCACATAAAAACTTGGAGTTTCTTCTTCTTTTCCTTCAGTATTCTTTTTAGATATTATTAGAGTGGGTTTTTTATCATTTTGTAGATCTTTATACTGAGTTTTAGGTGAAATAGTAAATAAAGAGTCATTATTTACAAAAATAGTTGGTTTAATATATCCCTTAATAGTTTTCAATTCTGGTAATTGTCCATTTTGTATATAAGTAATATATGAATTACTTTTAACTCCATCATGAATATTATTGTCAATACCTATAGTGTAGCTAAAAAAATATCTCTCCATTTTTTTAATATATTTATTTTTATCTTTAACTCCATTTATTTCTAGGTCACTTATTCCATTATTCAAAATTTCTATAGCACTTAAAGGTACTCCAGCTTTAGACATATAACATGAATTAACTACATCTATCATTATCCATTTTTTATATTTATCGCTCCAAATTTCTGAAACCATGAAAAAATCATCTTTCTTGCTATGCTGAGCGTCCTTAACTCTAAATTCCCCTATTCTTGAATATATTCCAACAGAAGAAATAGCCTCTGTAAAAATTTCATTAAATTCTTTATCTGAAACAGTCTCCCCCTCTTTATATTTTTCTAATATAGCTAAAGGATCCTCTTCTGTCTTTATACTGTTTTTAGAAAACTTCAATTTACTATTTAACCAACTAGTCATCTTTAAGGCCTTACCCAAATCATCTTTTCCTTTTGATGTAAGTTTATCTAAAGAATATTTGGATTTTAATTGTTGAGGGTTTGGACTTTTGCCATCACTATAATAAAAATGTATATTGTTTCCTTCATAAAAATTATCCCATTTTTCTACTACAATACCCTTATTGCTATTTCCGCCTTTGCAGGAAATAAACAATATATTAATAAATAAAACAAGAATAAAAACACATACAGTCTTTAATTTTAATCTTTTTCTATACATCTTAAACTCCCTCTCTTCTCTATTTATATATTAATATGTTTATCGTATATTAAGTATATAGTATTAATTTTAAATTTTCATTATTTATATAATATTCACTATATTTTTTAACTAAAAATACAGTGTAAAAACTTATTTAAAAAAAGAGGAACTTAACATAAAATAGATTTAAAATATAGCAAAAATAAAAAATACACCTAATAAACATTAGTCTATACGTGTATTTTCTATCTTTACCATATTAAAATTAACTCTATTTTCATACATCATCTTCTAAATCTCTATTTATACCATACCCCCTTCTTCTAACTTATACTATTTAAAAGCAACAACATAAACAGAGTTCTTGGCTTCAGAGGTAGTTTTTACTCCCTCTGAAGCTTAGGAAATGGTTATCCAGGGACGTAGCCGCTCTAATACTCCCACTTTGAAGAAGATGGGAGTATTAGAGCGGGTAGTCATCGGATAAAATTTATTTAACATTTTATTATATTTACAATACTATTAATAGACTTTTCTATATCAGGTATATAAAATTTCAACAAATTCATATTACCTCTTAATGTATAATCGCCCATATAAGCAGGTATGAGTATACTATCTCCTCTATTTAAATTTTGTCGCCCTTCACTATAATTAATTTGTCCTTGTCCATCTACACAGGTAAAAATAAAAAACCTTTCTTTATCACTTTTTTCTTTTAAGAAATAATATACTTCATATTTTTCCATAGCAAAAGCCTCTGACAAAAAGCAATAGGTTTTACTACAATTTTTTAATTGCACTTTTAAGCCTGATTTTTTATTAGGTTTAATATCTAAATTTACACAATTCATTCCTTTTTCTAAATCTAGTTTTCTTCCTCTATTGTAATCATATAATCTATAGGTTGTGTCACTGTTTTCTTGAATTTCAATTAATGTAACTCCTTTACCTATAGCATGAATCATTCCACTATCTATATAAAATACATCTCCCTTTTTTACTGGTACTTTATATAAATAATCTTCAACTGTACCATTATCTATAACCTTCCTAATTACAGCTTTATCTTTTATTTTGCTACCTAAAATTATATAAGAACCCACTTTAGCTTCCATAACATACCAGGCTTCTTTTTTGGGACTTTCCTTTGAATCTAAAATATCTTTTTCACCTGGATGTACTTGTATAGACAATTTTTTTTCTGCACTTATTATTTTTAAAAGTAATGGAAAATCTTTATACCTATCAAATATACAATCTCCCATTAGTTTATTTTTATATAAGTCTATAGCATCTTTTAATGTTTTCCCCTTAAGTTCTCCATTTTTAATTACACTTATTAAGTCTTGGTGAAATGCTATATCCCAACTTTCACCTATATCTCCTTTAGGAAGATTATCTCTAAATTTTTTTAAGCCTCTTCCACCCCATACTTTATTTAAATATATATTATTAAATTTTAAAGGATACATTCTTCTCCTTAAATATAAATTGATTCAATTAATATATATTCTAATCTACATGTATTAATTACATTTAAAGATTTTAATTAAACTAAATATAAAAAGTACAATACATGAAATTTAAACACTAATTTTATAATACTTTTAATCTATGGTATTTAGGGTATTTATATATTTATAATGATTGAAAATTAACTAGTAATTCACATTAATAAAATAATAATTCACAAAAATTAACTGAACATTTTATTAATATTAATGTAAAATAGTTAAAGTTATATTATAATAGGTAGTTGTAATCTTATTTATTTAAAAATTCAAAAAGGAAGTGTGTAAAATTAATATAAAATCTTTTTTCAGTATAATGATTTCAAAAATAGTGCTAAAACTATCTAAAACACTTTTTAAAGGTGGAACCAACTTTCCAGGAAGAGTTGCTTTAAAATTAGATAGAAAAATATTAAAAACAGTAGCTAAGGATTATAAAATAATCCTTGTAACAGGGACTAATGGTAAAACTACTACAACTAGTATGATATACAATATGATTAAAGACAGTAATAAATTTGTAATATCCAATAGTACTGGTGCAAACATGTTTCCAGGCATAGTAGCTTGTTTTGTAGAAAATTTTTCTTTCAATAATAAAGAAGAAAAGTATGCAGTTATAGAAGTAGATGAAGCCAATGTAAAATTTATTACAGAATATGTATCTCCTGAAATAATAACTATAACAAACTTATTTAGAGATCAACTAGATAGATATGGAGAAGTTTATACTACTTTGAAAAAAATATTAGAGGGTATTGAAAAATCTCCAAATTCAAAACTTATATTAAACGGAGACGAATCACTTTTAGGTGATTTAAATAATTCTCTTCCTAATAAAGTTTTATATTATGGATTTTCCCACTCTAAAAACGCTGATACTGTAATAGATGTAAATGCTGACTCAAAGTTTTGTAAAAAATGTAAACATCCTTATTCCTATGAATTTTTAACTTATAATCATTTAGGCAACTACTACTGTGAAAGCTGTGGATACAAAAGACCTAACCTAACCTTTTCTTTAGATGAAGTAGAAGATTTAACACCAGAAGGATCTTTGGTTATAATGGATAATCAAGAATATTACATAAATCAACCTGGTCTATACAATGTTTATAATGCCCTATGTGCTTATTCTATGGCTAAAACATTAGGTATAGAAAAATCCATTATATTTAATTCATTAAAGAGTCAAAAAAGTAGTTTTGGTAGACAAGAAAGCATAAACATAGAAGGTAAAGATGTTAAAATAATATTAGTTAAAAATCCTGCTGGATATGATCAAGCCATAAATACTATAGTTTTAGATAAGAAAAAAATAAATTTAGCCCTACTTTTAAATGATAACTATGCAGATGGTAGAGATGTATCTTGGATATGGGATGTAAAATTTGAAAAATTAAATTCTCTAGATATAGATAATATACTAATCTCTGGTGTTAGATTATATGATATGGCTATAAGATTAAAAGTAGCAGGTCTCCCAAATGAAACATTTAAACTATCTCAAAATCATGATGATTTATTAGAGGATATAAAAAGTTGCAAGGAAGAAACAGTATATATTTTAGCCACATACACTGCTATGACATCTTTTAGAAAATTTCTAAATTCTAAAGGATATATTAAAAAATTATGGTAATTAATATATAAAACAATTAAATTAAACATTTTAAACTAATGTAAAGAAGGTGAAATACATGGAACTTAATATATGTCATCTATACCCTGATTTATTAAATGTATATGGGGATATAGGCAATATTCTAGTATTAAAATATAGAGCTCAGCAAAGAGGTATAAAAATAAATGTATCTAATGTTTCCATAAAAGATAGCTTTCCTATAGATAAATATGATATAACTCTATTTGGAGGAGGTCAGGATTATGAACAGGCCATAGTTTCAAAAGATATGGTAGAAACTAAAAAAGATGACCTTACAGAATACATAGAAAGAGGAAAAGTTTTATTAGCTATCTGTGGTGGCTATCAATTATTAGGTAAATATTATACTACACCAGAAGGTGAAAAACTTGATGGACTAAATATATTAGATATATACACTGAGGGTGGAGACACTAGATTTATAGGAAACACAGTAATAAAAAATGAAGATTTTAATGAAACCTATGTAGGCTTTGAAAATCATTCTGGAAGAACCTATATAGGAAATTTAAAACCTTTAGGCAAAGTTATAGCCGGTTATGGTAATAATGGTGAAGATCAACAAGAAGGTTGTATCTATAAAAACACCTTTGGAACTTATTTCCATGGTTCTCTACTTTCCAAAAACCCAGAATTAGCAGACAGACTTCTTTCTACTGCTTTAAAAAATAAATATGGTGAAGATATAAAACTAGATCCTTTAGATGATAATCTAGAATTTAAAGCAAAAGAATTTATAGTTAATAGAGAAAGTAAAGCTTAATTTAAGAGAATTACGACTTAAGCGGAACAAAATCATCCTTTTGTGGTTTTTTCCTTCAATAGGAAATTATTATAACAACCTTTAAAGGTATTAAAACAAGAAATACTTTTAGAGAAAATAGATATCTAGAAAAATAATTAGAATACTTTATTTGTGGACTAATATTTAGGCGTGAAGTAAATAGGACGTTTACTTAGCTCTGTTGCCACAGGACGTGGCATTAGAGCGTTAGCTTAAATATTAGTACACAAATATTAGTATTCTTTATTTTTATAGCTATTTATTGACTAAAAGTATTTCTTGTTTTAATTTTCAGCCTTTAAAGACTGTTAAGTCATAATTTCCTTAGATTCTTTCTATAACTATTGACTCTCCTTTTATGTCTACTCCAACAGTAGTACCTTCGTATATGTTTCCTGCTATTATTTGTTTTGCTATTTCTGTTTCTATAGTATCCTCTATATATCTCTTTAATGGTCTTGCACCATATATTGGATCATATCCTTCTTTGGCCATGATATCTTTGGCACTATCTGTAATCTTAAGCTGTATATTCTTATCTTTAAGTCTTTTTCTTATATCATCTAAGAATATATCTATTATTCTCTTAATGTCTTCTACTGTAAGAGGTTTAAACATTATGATGTCATCTACTCTATTTAAAAATTCTGGTTTAAATCTAGCCTTTAAAGCTTCTTTTACTCTTACTCTTACACTTTCGTCTATGCCTTCTTTACTTTCATTATCTAATAAATAGTTACTTCCCAGATTAGAAGTCATTATAATTATAGTATTTTTAAAATCTATAACCTTTCCTTTATTGTCTGTAAGTCTTCCATCGTCTAATATTTGAAGAAATATATTAAATACATCGTCATGAGCTTTTTCTATTTCGTCAAATAATATAACACTATAAGGTTTTCTTCTAACCGCTTCTGTTAACTGACCTCCTTCTTCATATCCTACATATCCTGGAGGAGCTCCTATAAGTCTTGATACTGAATATTTTTCCATATATTCAGACATATCTATTCTTATTATATTTTCTTCTGTATCAAATAAAGTTCTAGCTAAAGTTTTAGCAAGTTCTGTTTTTCCTACCCCAGTAGGCCCTAAGAATATAAATGATCCTATGGGTTTTCTTGGATCTTTTAATCCTGCTCTAGCTCTTATAACTGCATTAGTTACTGCTTTTACTGCCTCACTTTGGCCTATTACTCTAGTTTCTAGTTGATCTCCCAATTGTAATAATTTTTGTCTTTCGGTTTCAACTAATCTTGTTACAGGTATACCAGTCCATTTAGAGATTATTTCAGAAATTTCCTGTTCTGTAACCTCTTCTTTTAGCATAGCATTTCCATTACTATTTTCTTTTATTAACTTTTCTTTTTCTTCTATCTCTCTTTGAAGGGTTGGTATTAAGCCATATTTTAGCTCTGCCACTTTATTTAAATCATATTCTCTTTCGGCCTTTTCCATTTGTCCCCTAACATCATCTAGCTTTTCTTTTAAATCTCTTATTTTTGTTATATGAGATTTTTCATTTTCATACTTAGCTGTCATTTCTTTATCTTTCTCTTTTAATTCACTTAGTTCCTTTTCTAGGACTTCTAATCTTTCCTTTGAAGCCACATCTCTTTCTTTAGATAATGCTTCTTTTTCTATTTCTAACTGGAATATCTTCCTTTTCATCGAATCCATTTCCGTTGGCATACTATCTATATCTGTTCTTATCATAGCGCAAGCTTCATCTATTAAATCTATTGCTTTGTCTGGGAGATATCTATCTGTAATATATCTGCTAGAGAGTTTAGCTGCAGCTACAATAGCTGAATCATGTATTCTTATTCCATGATATATTTCAAATCTTTCCTTAAGACCTCTTAATATAGATACTGTATCCTCTACTGTAGGTTCATCTGTTATTACAGGTTGAAATCTTCTCTCTAAAGCTTTATCTTTTTCTATATACTGTCTATATTCATCAAAAGTAGTAGCTCCAATACAATGAAGTTCTCCTCTAGCAAGCATAGGTTTTATTAAATTTCCTGCATCCATAGAGCCCTCTGTTTTACCTGCCCCTACTATAGTATGGATTTCATCTATAAATAAAATTATTCTTCCTTCACTATTTTGAACTTCTTTTAATACTGCTTTTAATCTTTCTTCAAATTCCCCTCTATATTTTGCACCTGCAATAAGTGCGCCCATATCTAAAGAAAATATTATTTTATTTTTTAGACTTTCTGGTACATCTCCTCTGACAATTCTCTCTGCCAATCCTTCTACAATAGCAGTTTTACCTACACCCGGTTCTCCAATAAGTACAGGATTATTCTTAGTTCTTCTAGATAAAATTCTTACAACTCTTCTTATTTCTTCATCTCTTCCTATAACAGGGTCCAATTTATGTTTTTTAGCTTCTTCAACTAAATTTCTACCATATTTCACCAAAGCTTCATAGGTTCCTTCCGGATCTTGGGTATCAACCCTTTGACTTCCTCTAACAGCTGATAATGCCTTTAAAAACTCTGATTTTTTCACTCCGAATTTTTCTAATATAGGAAGAACATTATTTTTGTCCACATCCATTATAGCCAATAAAACATGTTCTACACTTATATATGAATCTTTAAAATCCTTTGCTATACTTTCCGCCTTTACAAAAACCTCTTCAAATCTCCTAGTAGGATACACTGAAGAAGACTGTGCTCCCTCACCTAATACTTTAGGCATACTATCTAAAACTCTATTAGTTTCAGCATTAATGTCTCTTATATTCACTCCCATTTTCCCTAAAATATTAGGAATTAATCCATCATCCTGAGAAATTAAAGCTGAAAATAAATGTATAGTATCAATCTGTTGATGATTATACTTAACTGCAACAAGTTGAGAATCATTTATAGCTTGCTGTACCTTCAAAGTTAATTTTTCAATATCCATAAAATTACCTCCCTTTTATATATCGTGTGCAAAGTACAACGTCACTTGCCATGCCTATATTTTTTTCATATGGTTTACCTCTAATAACTTCTAATTGTTCTCTTAGTTTTTTTATTTTCTTGTTCTAATTCTTTAATTTTTTTATCCCTACATATTTAAATATTTTCAAAATTTAATTTAATATGCATAGATTATTTAATTACTATTATATTCAAAAAAATTCTACTTTCAAGAGGGAGAATAAGAAAATTATGACTTAAAAGATAGTTATGCTACCCTTAATTTTAAAAATAGATAGGTAGTTATAAAGACGATTCACTTCCATAAAAGATTCTAATTCGTTTTTTACTAAAATATACTCTACGAATTATAACTTGTACTTGTATAAATATTTGGCATATTGTCACAAAATAAATAAGCATCGATATTTCTATCCATGCTTATATACCATTAAATTTTATACACTTTTTTCAAATATTTTTAATAAACGTAAATAGTGACTTGCTTCACGTAGAGTATGGTCACCTAGTAACGGTATTATTATTGACCTGATTTTACATTCTACCAATCCTTGAGTACCTTGTGCCTTAAATTTCTTTATTTCTATAGTTGCTTTAAGGCTATCATCTGTAACTTTTGAAATTGCCATTGCATTATCCATGGCTTCCTTTGCCTCTTCTGTCAACTCATCAAATTCATTTCCAAAGTTATTTGCTGTCTTTATAAGTTCATCTTCAGTTGGGTCAAGAAGACCTCTAATAAATTTTGAATGTTCGGCCATAATTCTGTTCCAGAAGGTCTCTTGTTCATAAGCTTCTTTTTCTAAATCGATTTCTTCACGATTTTGTAGTCTTCTAACTAACTGAAAATAGAATTTTGCTTCCCTTAAAATATGATCTATAAGTAAAGGGTAATTAACTGTAAATATTCTGCAACATATAACATCTGATAGTATTTTAGTCTTAAACTGTGCTAAAGCTCTAGTTAGTCCCATTGCTCTTTGATTAAGCATAGATACTCTCTCTTCAAGCATAGGATTAACTTTCGTTGAGCTATCACCCCTTAATCCTTCTTCTGCTTCAGTCAATCTAATTGGAATATTCACTCCTGTAAAATATGCTGAAGCCATTTCAGCTTTTAATGTAAATGGTGTTACTACTTCACCAGATTTTAATACATTATTGCTAACAACACCATTAGAAAGGGATATAGCATCAGCTAAAAGTCTATCAAATTCCATTCTAAAAGCGTTCGCCTGCTGCATAAGTCTTGAATCTTTAGGTGTAAAACCTATTTGTAAAAAGAAGGAGTGTTCCTTCATAATTCTGCCAAAAAAAAGATGTAGCTCTAATGATTGTCGTATAAACTCACGTCTAGATAGCATAGTGAATTCTCCTTTTAAAATTTTTCTTCACTATCATCATATTAATTGAATACACAAAAGATTACTTTTATCGCATGGCTATACTTATAAATTTTAGATACAATCTGCAAAAGCTATATAAAAAGTTCACGTTATCCTGTAAATTCATTAATCACTACTAATACAGTTAATAAAAATATTCTACATAAAGCATTTTATATAAATAAATTATTCATACATCTTAGAGAATGGATCATATTTACTATCTTCATTCCAGAAATATTCAATTCTTTGACTAATCTCTAATGCTTTTGTTTTTCCAATAATGTCTGCTATAAAACCTAATGTCATATCCATTCCAGCAGATACCCCTGAAGATGTATATATATTACCATCCTTTACCCATCTTGATTCTTTTACCCACAATACATCCTTACCTTGCTCTGTAACCCACTTAAATGCACATTTATTTGTTGTTGCTTTTTTCTTATTTAATATTCCAGTTTTAGCAAGTAAAGCCGAACCTGTGCATATACTAATTATGTATTTTGATTGATTAGAAATATTTTCAATGAAATTAATAAAATTATTATCATCAATTTTTTCTCTTGTTCCAATCCCTCCTGGAACAAGTAAGATTTTCTCTATATCATTTTCATTTGTATACAAGTTGGTATCTACTCTTACATTTTGAGAACTTTCAACAATTCCTCCCTCAGGAGATATGAAATTTAATTTAAAAATATCTGGAATACTCCCAAGTATTTCAACAGGGCCAAATACATCCAATGTTTCAAACTTATCAAATAAAAGTACATCCACTCTATAAAGCATATTATTGCCTCCTCTTGCTTTACAATATTTCACATAAGGTTTAATTATCTTCTTTATTTTCTAATCTTTTCATAATGATATCTAATTTTTTATCCATCTCTTTATTCCTTTTGATAAAGTGTTTAACACTTTGGATTTCTTTAAATATTACTATGATGATTAAAAATAATAAAACTAAGTTAATAATCAAAGTAATTATACTCAAGTAGTTAATTTCCATAAAAATCATCCTTTCTATTAATGAGTATATTTATTTTACAAGTATAACGCTTTTAATAAATTCCTTGCTTTTAAATGCAATTCTTTCATACTCATAATCATGAATATAATGCCCACAATCAAGTAAAACCTTTTGGATTCCAGGCACCTTCAAAATATATTCTTTTAAAGATTATTGCCATTGTTCTTTTTCATGTACTGTTAAAGAACCTCCTTTAATAGCTGCTGAGCTGCTGAAAATAGATAGAATAAAATAATCCATATCTATAATCTTCACTCTGTTCTTTACTCTATAATTATCACACCAGTATTTAAAGGTATTAAAACAAGAAATACTTTTAAGAAAAATAGATATCTATAGAAATAATTACACTACTTTATTTATGAACTGATATATAAGCGTAGAGTAAACAGAAAATTTCCTCTACTATGCTCCGCAAAAATTATCTTTAAAAATTATACTAACTTTAGCCTATTAAAAAGAGGGATATGTGACGTAAAAGACATTCGAAAAAGCTTAGAAATTCTTATTTGTTTTTTGAAAATATATTAGGTGAAAAATGATTGTTTGAACGGTAGTGAGTTTCATTTTTACCAATATATTTTACAAAAACAAATTAGAAGCCCTTAGCGAATTGAGTTGCCTTTCTAGACACATATCCCCTTTTAATAGGCTTATAATATAACACCCTTTTAAGTCATAATTTTCTTATACACTAAAGTTTTTTAGAAAGCTTAATCGCTAAATTAAAATATTTTATAGACTCTCCTACTTGTTTCATTTTGTGATACATATTTCCCATCTTCATGTATCTTTCATATATTTCTTGTTTTGTTCCAAACTTTAGTATAGAGTCTAAAGAAAGATTCATATACATTTCAGCAGTATCTAAACTTCCTTGCTTTTCTAAAATTATAGCTTTATAATAATAAGCTTTTTCTATAAATCTTATATTATTTATCTTTATAGCATAATTTAATATTTCGTCTGAAATTTCTTGAGCTCTATATAATATATTATTTTTTAATAAAATCTTCATAGTGTCTAACATAAAAGATACAAAAGCTCTTGTATTATTTTTAGGATATAAATCTAAAGCTTTATTTATGTAATTTATTGCTTTATCCTTTTCACCTATATCAAACATAGCTGTAGCATATTTAAAAGTAGCATCTGCTTTATGAATTAAATCATTTCCATATAATACGTAAGATTTTTCTTCATAGTTTTCAAATTTTTTTCTATCTAATCTTAAAGATAAAATAGCTAATATTTTATAAACTTCTGCTTTTTTAATATTGTTATCTAAAAAATCTATTAAATCTATAAGACTTACAGCTATTTCATAAGCCTTATCAAATTCTTTTATTCTTATATAACAAGCCGCTTCATCATAGGTAGCCTCAGATAATAATATATAATTATTTTTTTCGTGCGCAATTTTTCTAATACTCCTATAATAACTAGCCGCTTCTATATATTCCTTAGTTTCAAAGAAAAATTTAGCAATATCCATATAATAAATTATTTTATTTTCATCTATGCTAGATTTTAACCAATAATCATAATACTTAGATATTATAAGTTGTAGCTTCTCTATTTCACTATTTTCTAAATAATGATTAAATAACATATGTATTATATAAAATGCTATATGATAATATTTATATTCTTCTGCATACTTTAAATTATATTCTAGAATCTTTTCATAATCTGATGCATTTTTGTTATCTTTAAGTTTATCAATATTATCTAAAAGTTGCTCTTTTACTCCAGCTTTTAAATACTTAATATCTATTTCTAATTTTTCTGATATAATTTTTAGTATTTCATCATCTGGCTTTATCTTATCATTTTCTATACAACTCATTTTAGAAACAGATATAGTATCTCCACATAGTTCTTTTAGGGTATATCCTTTATAAACCCTAGCTCTTTTAATTTTTTGCCCTACAGAAAGTATCTCCATAAAATCTCACCCATCCACAAAATAAATCTACTTACATGTCTTTTAATAATCCTACTTCCTTGAACATTTCTACACCTTCATTTAAATATTTAGCCGCTTCTTTGTCATTTCCATTATCTATATAGAATTTACCTATTATTATGGATATTTCTCCTATTCTTTCCTTATTTTGCATGTTTTTAACAAAGTTTAGTGCCATTAAAAGTGTACTTTCTGCTTCTTCTAAATCCCCTTGAAGAAGTTCCACTCTATGCTTTAATAAATAATAATCTACTAAAGCTATTTCATTTCCATTCTCTAAATTATTCATTATTTCATCTAATGTTAGTTTACAGTTATAAATATCCTTTTGTTTTATGTAATTTTCACATATATTTATTAAAGTTTCTAAAAGCAGCGGATCCTTATTAGATTCCCTTATCTCTTTAGCTCTATTAAAATGTATAAAAGACTCCTCTAAATTATCAAATTCATAAAATAACTTACCTAAGTTATTTTCTATTTTAGAGGTGTATAATACATCATCTACTTCTTTAAATATATTTAACGCTTTTTCAGAATATTTTATAGCCCTATCCATTTCTCCCTTTTCACTATACTGTTGAGATAATAGTAAAAGAGAGTTTGCATATTCTTTTTTATTGTTTAGTTGTCTATATTTTTCCTTTGCTAAATAAGAATAATCTATAGCTTTATTTATATTATCTAACTTAAAATATGTATAAGCTATATGATAATATATCTCTGCTAAAAGATCATCGTTTCCTATATCATTATCACCATAAACCTTTTCTGCTTGTTGAAAATAACTGCAGGAAGAATGATAAGCTTTTAAAAATATTGTTATCTTTCCCAAATTAACAAAGGTATTAACTATTTCCTCATAGTTATTATTTTTAATAAATATTACGTTTGACGATAAAAGATATTGCTGCGCAACAGGAAGATCTCCTTTATGCATGTATATAAGTCCTCTTAAATAAAGATTTCTAGCTTTTCTATATTCTAGGTTATACTTTTCTGCATAATAAAGAGACTTCTCTATATATTGCTCTGATATATTTAAATTATCATTTATAATATGAGATTCCGCTATATTTTCATAATATTTACATATTTTTTCTGCCTGAGTATCCTCAGATTCCATGAAATATTCTATAGACGTATTTAATGTTTCTGCCAAATATTCCAATAAATCCATACTCGGATTTGATTTACCTGATTCTACAAGACTTATCTGACCTGGAGTTATTCTATCTCCAGCTAAGTCTTTTAATGTCATATTTAGTTCTTTTCTTCTTCTTTTAATTTTTTCCCCCAAAGAAAGTATCTCCATAAGTATCTTCCTCGCTATTAATATAGTTAATTTTTTTTATAGTTTTCATAACCTCATTATAACATATTTTTTCAATTAGGATAAATTTTTTATAAAAGTAATTACATATTTTTTCAAATTTAATGTACATTTTTGTATTTATTGTATATAAAAAAGACTTGGGGCTTTCCCCAAATCTTTCTATCTCATTATTCCTCTCATATTTCCCATCATATTTCCTGCCATTCCCATCATATTTCTGCTTGTTCTTTTTAGTCTTCTTCTAGTACCTCTGTCTAACTGAGGTACTATTAACATTCCAGCAGTTGCACCTATTATAGCACCTGCAGTAATACCTGATAAAAATCTATTGTTCATATTTTACACTCTCCTTTATTTATTTTTAATACTAAATGTAGGATATGCATTTTTGTAAAATATTAAACATTAAATTCATCCATAGCTTCATTTGCTAATTTATCACATCTATTATTATACTCATTATCTGAATGACCCTTTACTTTTATAAACTTAACAGAATGTTTTTTTAATAATTCATCCAAATTTTCCCATAATTCCTTATTCTTAACTGGAGATTTAGAGGCCGTTTTCCAATTATTCTTTTTCCAATTATCCAGCCATTTTTGATTTATAGCATTTATAACATAAGCAGAATCACTATAAACTTCTACATTGCAAGGTTCCTTTAATAAAGAAAGTGCTTCTACTACTGCAGATAATTCCATAATATTATTAGTTGTATCCCTAAAAGCCTTTTTTATTTCTTTTTTATGTTCACCATACATTAAAACTATTCCATAAGCCCCTATGGTATTTTCTTGACCATTTCCTCTACAAGCTCCATCAGTGTATATTATTACTTTTTTCATCTGCAGATGCCACCTCCTCATAAGCTTTATCCTTTTCCTGTTTCTGCGCTTTTAAGTTGCTTTTTCCGTCAGATTTTTCCTTTATAAACCCTACAATATTATTAACAAATTTCATAAGTGTTCTCACATTTTCTGTTCCTATTATATTTGATATATATCCTATTACCTGTTTTACTAAAAATATTATATTCCCCTGTCCTTCCCAGTTTTCTAGAATAATTTCCTCTGGAACTTCCTCTATTATTTTATTTAATCCAAAAAACACCACAGCAAAATCATCAATTTTACCTATGAACGGTATAAAAGATGGAATTATGTCCACTGGACTAACAATATAACTTAATACTGATACCACAAGAGTTTTAGTTTTCACATCTACTCTTTTGTCTTTAAGTAATCTATATAATAGTACTGTTATATCTGGTATAAGCATAGAATACTCGAAAAATTTATTATACTTATTAGGTACTTTAATCTTTAAACTTTTTCTTGTGAGAGAGTAATTATCTTTCCTCTTATATATAGGTTTATATTTTTTATTTAAAGAAAACTTTTCTTCTTCAACTTCTTTATCTTCTTTTTCATTTTCTTTAGAGTAAACTATATTATCTACAAAAACATCTATATAACCACTATATAGATTTATTTTTTCTATTTTAAAATAAGTATAAGGTATCTTTTTAGATAGTATATCCAAATCTAATCTTATATTTTCTTTTTTAACATATATACCATAGTCTTTAAAACTACTTAAAGATAGTTTTAAAGCTAATTTTTTTATTGTATCAATTATATGTAAATTCATAACCTTAACTTTAAATATTCTTATATTTAAAGTATTGTTATCCACACTTCCTAAAGCTAATTTAGCAAAAAAAGGTATAGAAATCCCCTTTGTATAAGATCCTTTTATCTCTATAAAATCCCCTAGAGAAATACTTTCAATATGTAATCCAGAAACTTTTAAATAATCCTTTATTAAAGTCATTATATCTACTTCTGTTAAAGTAACTTTTACAGATGATACCTTCATCCATTACTTCCCCCTCTACTTTTTCACTTATAAATAAGTATACACTAAAATTAATCATACTAAAACTAATATAATTATTACTAATAACTTTTAAGTATACCAGAAATTACTTTAACAATTTTTATGATAATCATTAGACTGATTTTTAAAAATATTATAGTATTATTGTACAAGTTTAAAAGAGATATTAAAATTCCTATTAGTTAGAAAGGAGTTACTTAATGAATAAAATTAAAAATAAGATTATTATTTTACCTATATTAACTGCTCTTTTATCTATAGCAGTTATGGTTTCTTTTAACTTCTATAGTTCTAAAAAAACAAATAGAGACTACAATGAATTTTTAAAAGATCTAAATGCAAAAAAAGTATCTACAGTATACATGACAGATACCCCTACTATGAAAGTAAAACTAAATTCAAAGGAAATCTATGAAACAGATAATCCAAGATCCATTAATTTTAAGGAAAATTTATTAAAAAAAGGTGTGAAAATATCTGAAAGTTCTCCTACCACACCTAAAGAAGTAATTCCCCTATCCTTGTTTGTTCTTTCCGTTCTTTCTATAGTTTTTATTGGATTAAAGGATTCTGCTGTTTTTAAAAATAAAAAACTTTCTTCTGTGGATTCTTTAGATGCGGATGAAGTTGAAAATATAAAACTTGATTTTGACAGCGTTGCAGGAAATGAAGAAGCTAAAGAAAGTGTAAAAGATATAGTAGACTTTTTGAAAAATCCTGAAAAGTATTCTTCTTATGGTGCTAGAATGCCTAAAGGAATTATTTTATATGGTGACCCAGGTACAGGTAAAACTTTAATGGCAAAAGCTGTTGCTGGGGAAGCTGGAGTTCCTTTCTATGCTATGTCTGGTTCTGACTTTGTCCAAGTATATGTAGGAGTGGGTGCCAGTCGTATTAGACAATTATTTAAAAAAGCCAGAAGTAAAGGTAAAGCTGTAATATTTATAGACGAAATTGATGCAATTGGTAAAAAAAGATCCAGTGAAAAAGCTGGTGGTTCTGAAGAAAGAGACCAAACTTTAAATGCTCTGCTTACAGAAATGTCTGGTTTTAATGAAAAAGAAGGTATTATTATAATGGCGGCTACAAATAGATTAGATATATTAGATGAAGCTCTATTAAGACCAGGTAGATTTGATAGACACATTGAGGTAAACTTACCAGATGTAGTAGCTAGGGAAAAAATCCTTAATCTTCATTTAAAAAATAAACCTATAGGTAATATAAATATTAAAGATTGGGCCAAAAAAACTGCTTATTTCTCTGGCGCTAAAATAGAAAATCTATTAAATGAAGCTGCTATATTAGCTTGTAAAGAAAATAGTGTTAAGATTGAAGATTATCATGTTGATAAAGCCTTTTCTGTAGTATTGGCAGGTTACGAGAAACAAAATAGAGATTATATAAAAAATAAAGATAAAAAAATAACTGCCTATCACGAAATAGGACATGCTTTAATTTCATCCATATTTTTACCTAAGGAAAAAATATCTAAAGTAACTATAATCCCAAGTACAAAAGGTGCTGGTGGATATACTTTAAGCATTCCTGAAGATAGCCTATATCAAAGTAAAGAATACTTAAGAAATAGAATAATGGTACTTTTAGGTGGACGTGCTGCTGAAGAAATTATATTTGGAAAAGATCACATAACCACAGGAGCTCATAATGACCTTCAAAGAAGTACATCCATTGCTTATAAAATGGTAACAGAATATGGTATGGGTGAAACCTTAGGCTTATTAAATATGGGAAGTTTAAAACATGAATTAAGCATAAATGAAAATGATATAATCAAAGAGTGTAAATCTTTGATAGATAATATTTATAAAGCTGTTAAAGATACATTACTAAAAGAAAAGGACCAGTTAGATTCATTATCTGAAAAACTATTAGAAAAAGAAACGCTTTATGAAGAAGACTTTAAATAAGGAAATTACAACTTAAAAGGTAGTTATGCTACCCTTGGTTTAAAAATGGGATATGTGGCTAGAAAAGCAACTCACTTCGATAAGAGATTCTAATTTGTTTTTTCTTAAAATATATGGTTCCAAATTAAACTCGCTGAACGCTCAGACAATAATTTGGAACATACATATATTTTGAAAAAACAATTAAGAATCTCTAATCTTGTTCAAATGCTTTTTACACCACATATCCCTATTTTTTAAACCAAGGGAAGATAGTATAACTCTTTAAATATTAAATAGTAGAACAAAAAATATTTTCAAAAAACAAATAAGAATCTCTAAGTTTTTTCGAATGCCTTTTACGCCACATATCCCTCTTTTTAATAGGCTGAAGTTAGTATAATTCCTTAGAGAATATAGGAGTAGAGTTTTAGAGCTGGTAGTCATCATTTATAAGAGTTTTATATATTAAATTTGTTTTCGAATCTGTTCTCTATACTTTGTGCTCTTTTCTCTGAATAAAAGTCCTGTTTACTTCACTCTTAAAATATTAGTTCACAAATAAAGTATTCTTATTATTTTTCTAGATATCTATTTTCTCTAAAAGTATTTCTCGTTTTAATACCTCTAAAAGTTGTTTTAATAATTTCCTGCTGAGAGAAAAAACTGGGTATGGGGTTAAAAATACAACTCAAATTGGTATAAAATTCTAATTATTTTCCTGAATATCTGTTTTCTCTAAAACTATTTCTTTGTTTTTTATACCTTATAAAAATTGTTATAATAATTTTCTACTAAAAGTACACAAAAACAAATAAAAAATATATCCTTGTAGTAAAATTTAAAAATTCTTGTGATTTATAGTTACTTTTCTACCTAATTCGATGGTATTCTTAGGTATTAACTTCAATTTTAGACACTTTTCTTGTTAATTATATTATATCTATAGTATAATTAACCATATATAATAATAATTAACTATTTATAATAATTATTATCCTTATTACAATATAATTTTTACACAAGGAGATTTGAAATGAAATTTAATTTTAAAAGTATTAAAACTTTAATTTTATGTACTATTCTACCACTAACTATATTATCTATGGTCTTTTTATCCATTTTAAGTTATAGTAATTCTAAAAACATAATTTCCAATGAAATAGAAGATAAGATGAAATTCCAGACTAAAGCTATAAGTGAAAATATAGAAAAATCACTATTAACTCATAAAAAAATAGCTGAAACTCTTTCCAAAACTGTAGAATCTTCAAAGGATATTATGCCTAAAGATACTTATAAAAATATAGTTGGAAATTTTATAAAAACTAATGATGAAACCTTTGGAACAGGTATATGGTTCGAACCTTACAAATTTAATGCCAAAGAAAAGTTTTTTGGTCCTTATTGCTTTAAAGACGGTAATAAAGTAGTTTACACCGATAAGTATAGTACCGAATCTTATAATTATATGAATTATGATTGGTATAAATCAGCTAAATCTTCTACTGCTTCATGTGTTTGGTCAAAACCTTATTTAGATGAGCTTAGTAATATAACTATGGTATCAACTTCTGCTGCATTTAGGGATAAAAGCGGTAATCTTCTTGGAGTGGCTACTGCTGATATAAACTTAGATCGTCTACAAAAAATGATAGCTAATGTGAAGTTTGGTAAAACAGGTAAGGCTATATTATTAGATAAAGACGGTAATTATATAACTAATCCTAACAAAAGTAAGATTATAAAGATGAATATTACAAAAGAAACTGAAAATAGTTTATCAACTTTGGGAAAAGAAATGTTATCTAATAAAAAAGGAACAGGTACATATAAAGAAGGAAATATAAAAAAATTAGTTTATTATGATTCTATACCTGAAACTGGTTGGATTATAGCTTTATCCATAGATCAATCAGAAGTTACTGCCCCTTTAAAACAACTCTTAATAAAAAGTATAATATTTATATTAATTGCTTTAGCTTTAATAATTATATTTATCTTATGGTTTAGCAATTACTTAACTAAAAATATAAACAGAGTTAATATTTTTTCAGAAACTATCTCTAACGGAGATTTAACTAAATCATTATCCATAGATAGTAAAGATGAATTAGGAGCCATGGGAAAAAATTTAAATAGTATGAAAAACACCCTAAATAATATAATAAATAATTTTAATATAAGCCTTAAAGATATAGTATCTATATCCGAAGAATTGTCTGCTAGTGCTGAGCAAACTCAAAGTGCTTCAGATCAAATAGCACAATCTATATCTGATATAGCGACTGGAAGTGAAACTCAGTCAAAAACTTCTCAGGATTCCGTTAAAAATTTAGAAGAAATATATAGAGGCATGGAACAAATATCTAATAATGTTCAATCTGTTACTGACTACTCCATGGCAACTTATAAAAAAGCTGAAGAAGGTAATATAACAGTGTCTACGGCTATAAATAAAATGAAAGATATAGAAGAAAGCGTAACAGACTCTGCAAATATTGTAACTACACTAGAAGAAAAATCAAATAATATAGACAATATAGTTTCCCTAATAACATCTATTGCAGAGCAAACAAATTTATTAGCGCTAAATGCAGCTATAGAGGCAGCCCGTGCAGGAGAAGCTGGGAAAGGTTTTGCTGTGGTAGCTGAAGAGGTAAGAAAATTAGCTGAAGAATCTTCTGCCTCAGCTGGAAGTATTGGAAATATTATAAAAGAAGTTCAAAATGATATTGCAAAAGTAGTTAACTCTATGAAAGTTGAAACTGATAATGTTAATGAGGGTATAGTAATAGTACAAAATACTAAAAATTCTTTTGAAAATATATTATCTAGTATTGATAAGGTCTCTAGAGAAATGCAAGATGTATCTGCAGTAGTAGAAGAAATAACTGCTAGCACAGAAACTGTTGTAAACTCTTTAGAAAAAATAGACTCAATAATAAAAGAGTCCAGTAGTAATACACAAAATGTTGCAGCTTCTGCTGAAGAGCAAACAGCTATAATGAAAGAAGTAGCTGAAGTTGCAACTAATCTTTCTCAAATGTCTTTAAAACTTGAAAAAGATATAAATATATTTAAAATTTAATAAGAAGTTGTATCAAAATAAAAGAATATAAATAGATTTAATCTTAACACCGCCAATATAAAAAGTACATTCATAAGCCACTTTATTTGGCTAAGAAGTTCTAAACTTGGCTACATTAAAATTAAATCTATGTTGAGACAGTATCCTAGATAACAGATTAGAAAGAACATAGAGTAGATAAAAAGATTTTTAAACAAAACATTTTTATCTATTCTCTGTTCTTTTTTTACTTCCTACTCTTATCTATATTTTATACTTTTTTTCTCTATATATTTTGTACTCTCTACTTTATACTTTGTATCCTGTACCACCTATACCTTATATTCTATAAATTTTACACTATATACTCTGTACTCTCTCCTCTATCCTATCCTCTATCCTCTCTCCCCTGCGCTCTGTTCATTAAAAGAAGTGTTACAATTACTCCTCCAATTAATCCACCGATATGTCCAAAGTTATCCACATTGGGGATAGAAAATCCTAATATTAAGTTAATAACTATAACTGATATTATATTATTTAAGAATTCTTTTCCCCCTCTTTTCCTATTTTTATAAGCTATTATAAAAGTAGCTCCTAATGTGCCAAATATAGCTCCTGAGGCTCCTATAGAAACTGAGGATGAAAATAAATAACTAAAATAAGAACTTAATATTCCAGATATAAAATAAATAATTAAATATTTTACTTTGCCAAAATATATTTCTACCAAAGGTCCTATAGAATTCAATGCATACATATTTAATGCTAAATGAATTAATCCTCCATGTAAAAACATTGCTGTTATTAACCTATAATACTCGCCATTATTTATAAAAGAGTTTACTTTTGCCCCTAAAAATATTAACACTCTAATATCACTGGTAAATATACTTCCTGATAAAAAGGCTGTTATTAAGTACATAAAAATATTTATGCCTATTATTATTTTAGTAATAGTTGACTTCTCATGGCTATTCATATTATTTTCATTATAATAAATATTTTCTCTTTGTCTTGGAACACTTACTATATCTTCTACAATGCTTCTAGTCCCTTCTCCAGCATATACTATATTTCTATTATTGTAATCTAATATAAAAGACATATCTTTAATTAAATTACTATCTAAAAAATTAATTAAAGAATTATCTATTTCCTCATCTGTCAATATAGCTATGTTTAAATTTATCCTTTTGTCCATAAGCAAAGACTGAATATACTCTTTTATATATTCCTTATTTAAATTTTTTATTGCAAAGTTACTAGAAAAAATTAATACATCATAAAAATCATCTTTCTCTTTAACAGCTATCCAATTACTCTCTAGTCCCACATTTTTATTTATCTCCATAACATTATAATTGTTCATACTCATAAGTTTTTCTATAATGTCTTTTATAAAATTATCTATATCAATCACTTCCTAAATAAAAATAATATTTTTAGACACCATTAAAAAATATTCCTTTATACTAACCAATATATATTATTATACATATAAGCACAACATATAATTTAAAACTATATGTTGTGCTTATACTTATATTAACAACCTTTACATAACTATGGATTTTATAACTAAACTAGGATTTTTAAGCAGATTTATTTGATAAAAAAGTTTCATATTGTTATCTTTAAAAATTCTAATTATAGGTCTATCTGGGAAACCTTTATTTTGATTTATTACATATCCTTCTTCTCCATTTGATAATTTAATCCTACAACCTAAAGGATATATTGCAAAGGTATTTTTAAAAGATTTAACCAAATCTTCATCAAACATAGTTCCTGAACCAGATAATATAAGCTCATAGGCATCATTTGGAGTAAATTTTTTTCTATAACATCTATCATTACTTATGGCATCATATACATCACATATAGAAACTAACTTTGCATATTTAGAAATATCCTTTCTTTTGAGTCCATAGGGGTATCCTTTACCGTCTATTCTTTCATGATGTTGTTCTACTATTTTTATAATTGTATCAGACATTGTAAAATCTTTTTTTAGTATTTCGCTACCATAAATAGGGTGTTTTTTTATTTCCATAAATTCATCATCTGTTAATGGACCTTCTTTATTTATTATTTTATTAGATATTCGAGTTTTTCCTATATCGTGAAGTATTGCCCCTATACCTACATCCTTTAATTCCTTTTCATTTAATCCACTAGATAGGCCTATAAATGTAGTCATTATACAAGTATCTAAGCTATGTATATATGTATAATTATCATAGGTTTTAATATCATAAAGACTTCTATTTACATCCCCCATATCTATTATATAATCTATCATTTCTTCCACTTGATTAAAGGATTTCTTTAAGCTTTTACCATTAAAATCATGTATGTTTTTCATAAGATCAGTCATAGATTTCATAGTAGTTTGCTTAAGTTCCATTAATTTAGGATCATCTATTACTACATCTTCTAATCTTTCATCCCTTATATAAATATAAAAAACACCTAGATTTCTTAATTTTTTTATGTAATTCCCTGTTAACTTAATACCAGATTTAAGTAAAACTTGTCCATCTTCGGAAAAAATATTTCTTCCTAAAACATCATTTTCTTTAACTCTATTAATAAATTCAAGTCGCATTATCATAAACACCTCATAACCTATATTAATCCGCCTAAAAATAAATATAATTAGAAAACATTGTTATTTATACTTTTTACTTGTAGATTATAAAATCCTTTCATAATAAAATTAGCTTATATATCAAAAATATATATTAAAAATAAATACTCTAATATATTCGTATAACTTCAAACAATGCTTAAGATACAATTTAAATATATGTATTTATTTACTTTTATTTCAAGTTAAGGTAAAATTATATTATCACATCTATATAGGGAGGTCTGTTTTGAAAAAAAAATTAATCTTAATAATATGTATTTTGTTTTTATTGTTTCTACCCCTAAGCTATAAATTTAAAATTTACAAAAATAAAGACTTAAATTATGTAGTTGAACAACATATGACCCATGGTTTATTTAATAAATATAAAATGCATTCTATTAACAGCCTTAACCTAACTTTTTCTGACGGTAATGTAGCTGTTGTAAAAGTCTATGGAACTAGTAATAGCTCTCCACATAAAAGTATATCCTACAATTTATTTCTTACTAAGAGCAAAAATGGAGCATGGAAAGTAAAAAAAATATATGAAAATCATAAATATTCAAAAGAAATAACTCCAAATATGCCTTAATCCTTTTTTTCTTTTATAAAATTATGCTTTATACAGTTTTCACATACACCTTCTATTTTTAAATGATGATCAATATTAGAAAACCCAGTTTCTTTATTTACTATTTCATCAAGATGAAATAAAGGACATTCTATTTGTACCTCTTTATGACATACTTTGCACTGTATAGTGTGAGTATGCTTTTTTCTTTTAAACCTAAAATTATATTTTGAATTTCCTAAATCAAATTTTTCTATTAAATCCTTATTTTCAAAAACTTCTAGTGTTCTATATATAGTAGATAAATCTAAATTTATATTTTTTTCTTTTAATTTTTTGAATATACTCTCCACATCTAAAGAATAAGTTGCTTCTATAAGTATACTTAAAATATTTATCCTACCTTTTGTTATCTTTAAATTACTTTTCTTCAATAATTCCTCTTCTATCATAATTATCACCTTATGATAATAATACAATAATTAGTAAACATAACTCAATACTTATTGATAATTTTAAAAAAATAAGATTTTTAAGCCAAATAATATTAATATTATTCCTCCTATATAATCTGCATAACTTGAGATTATAGATATTTTTTTAATATATTTAGATAAAATAACTCCTAAACTACAGATTATTGCAGCAATTAATCCTATAAACAAAGAACTCATAAATAAATAAAATAAATTACTAATATAAGTTAAAGTTGTAAAACCTATAATTAAAGCATCTATACTAACCGAAATACCTAATATAAAGTACATGCTTTTATTTAAAAATATACTTTCTTCTTTTTGTTTAAAACCCTCTAGTATCATTAGTATTCCTACTATTATTATTATTAATCCACCTACAATAGTTGGCATGGGAAATATATATTTGTTAAAAATAACTCCCATATAACCGCCTAAGAAAGAAAGAAAAAACTGAAAAAATCCAAAGGAAAAGACAAAAATCATAATTGATTTTAAAGTAATACTCTTATTTATACCTATACACAGTATTACTCCAAAAGCATCTAAAGAAAGTGCTAACCCTAATAAAAAAAGCTCTTGTACTTCCATCATATCCCCCTATTAATATTAAATAATAAATACATTCTTAATTATTTATATATATAAAATACTACTTTTATAACGAGCAAAGTTATTTAATAAACAACTTAATTTTTTATAAATTAATTCTATATCTATAAAATAAACTCTTAAGAAAATTTAAAAATATATTATTTAAAATATTTATAGAGGGATACACACAGATTTTTATTAGGACTTAATCTATTATTTTTAAAGATTAATTACTTAATTGCTAACAACCTTATCTATTTTTTTAGGATCTAAAAATTTTATTTCATTAGAAACTATTTCTATTCCATACTTTTTATTACCATTTTTATCTTCATAATTTCTAGCTTGTATTCTTCCTACAACACTAATTAGTTTACCTTTTTCCATATACTTATGTATAGCTTCTGCATGTCTTCCCCATACAACGATAGGTATATAATCAGTTTTAGAATTTTCTTTGTTGTAATATCTATTTACAGCTATTACAAATCTTAATAAAGAAACATCTCTATCCTCTATATACTTAAGTTCTGCATCTTTAGTTAATCTGCCTATGAGCATAACTCTATTCATACTACTACCTCCACAATAACTGTTTTTTACTATTTATATTTATATCCATTGTTAGAGATAATAATCAGAGACAACTATTAAAGCTATTAAATTTTTAGTTTGTATCCATTTTCTTTAAGCCAATTTCTTCTTTTTTTCCAGTCTGGGATTACACTTTCAACTAAATACCAAAAATCTTTAGAGTGATTCATATGTACTAAATGGCAAAGTTCATGAACTACTATATAATCCAAAATTTCTAAAGGAGCCATAACTATTTTATAATTGTAATTTATATTTCCTTTAGAAGAACAGCTTCCCCATAAAGTTTTTTGATTTTTTATTACTATATTTTTAGGTGCAACTTTTAATATATTAGAATAATAATCTGTTCTTTCTTTTAATACATTTATAGCCTGCTCCTTATAAAAATTTTCTAAATTATCTTTTATTATCACTTCTCTTTTATCTTTTAAAATACCAGAATTTATATAAATAATAAATTTATTATTATTTACTTCTAATTTAAAATATAAAGACTTTACCTCTTTAATTTCTAAATAATACAATTGACCTAGATAATAATATCCATGAAAATTTTCTACCTCTTTAAGCCTTTTTATTTTTTTTATAATCCATTTTTCCTCTTTTTTAAGAACCTGCTCTATAGTGAATTCATTGGTCCCTAAAGGTGCTGTAACTTCTATAACAAATTCTTTGCTAATTTTTATAGAAATAGTTTTCCTTTTTTTTATTTTTAAAATATATTGAAACCTTTCTCCCATTAAAATTATATCTTTCATTTTATATCCTTCTTTTATCTTAAACAAAAAAAGTGCCTGAAAATAGATTTTATTTTGAGACACCTTTTTGCCTATGTTAAATATTATATTCTATTTTCCATGAATCTAGAGATATTACTGCTTTTTCTTTAATTTGTAATGGGAAAGCAAAGTTACATACTTTAGCCTTCATTGGACTAACCTTTAAATCTTCTAGTTTAAATACTTCTGAAGCAACAAAATTCCCTTGTTCATCTTTGATGGTCATAGGTAATTCTTCTATATTTATTCCTTTATTGCAACCATTTCTAACAACTATAGTAACCAATAAATACCCCTCTTCATTTATACCTATACTAAATTTTGAAAAACTTACTTCTCCTTCTTTTAAATCTGGAAGATCTTCTAAAAAGTCTGTATAAACTTTTCTGCTTTCAGCATCAATTCCCTCTGGTAAATTCTCAATATCCACTGTTAAATTTCTAACAGCCCTTAAAGAATTATCAAAAACTAATTTCCAATCATCCGCGGGTATTTTATCTACAAATACATTTTCTTTATCAAAATATAAAATCCAAGGTCTAGCACAATAAGATGCTATATTTCCCATTGGTTCCAAATCAAAAATTTGGGATGCTAAAACATCTCCCTTAGAATTTATTATTTTAAAAGGAATTTTTTCAAAATTTATTTCTTTTTTTATACCATTTCTTAAATAAGCCTTAACTTCGTACTTATCTCCAAGGTCATATGCATATATGCCCGCTACATTAATTTCTCCCTCTTTTATAGGAACTAATTCATCTAGCTCCTCCTCAAGTATTTCTTTTTGTACCTTTGACATTACTTCTTGATCTTTTTCTAATAATGATAACTTTATATCTAAAGCTTCTTCTCTATTAACTTCTTTTTGCTGCTTCATCTAAATTCCTCCAAATATAATTTATATTACAAATTATATTATAATATGTACAAATTTCTAAATCAAACTTAATTTGAAGTAAAATTATATATTTAATTAAAATTATATATTTTCTATTTTTAAATAAAATTAAATTTCTTAAATAAAAATTTATAAACTGTATAAACTATAGATTGAGGTGATAAAAATGATAAAGAATAATAAAAAATTGTTATTTACCACTGGTCTATTAAGTTTATCTTTACTTTTAGGCACTGGTTGCACAAACAAAAGCGCAAAAAATCCTCCGGCAAACAATGCTACTAAAAATGTAACGGAAAAAGCAGAGAATACGACTAAAAGTGCAGAGGAAAAAGCAAAAGAGAATACAACAGCAATGAATGGGGATTTATCTAAAAGATCTCAAAAAATAGCAGATGAATTAGTTAAGATAAAAGGTATAGAAAAAGCTAGAGTAGTTATATCTGAAAGAAGAGCTCTAGTAGGAGTTACCATCCCTAATTCTGCCGAAGGAAAAATGACAAGTGACTTAAAGAAACAAGTAGAGGATACTGTAAAAAAAACAGATAAAGAAATAGATACTGTAGCTGTATCTGCAGATGCAGACGTATATGATAGAATAACTAAAATAGCAGATGGTATTAAAGAAGGAAGAGGCATTCAAGAATTTGGTACTGAATTTAAAGAATTATTCAATAGAATAATTCCACAATAATAGGAAAGTGCCTAGCACTTTCCTATTATTGCGTTTTTATTTGTTTTTTCTTCAACTATAATTTCTTTTACCTCTTCTACCGGATCTCTACTTGGATCTATTCTTACCTTTCCTCTAGTCTTATAAGTTGCAAAAGCATATGCTAGGCCACCTAGTGCAAACCATGTTATAATTATTCCCCATTCATAAGGCCATATAAGTCCTGATGGAAATCCTGGAAGATACATCAAAAGCATACCTAAAGATAAAACAACAGCCATAGTACCTACAAATTTAGCTCCCTTTACTTTATATGGTCTAGGCATATCTGGTTCTTTTTTTCTTAAAACTAAGAAGGATATAGCTACTGTTAAATATGATATTACTATAGTAAACCCTCCTGAATTACTAAGCCATACTAACATATTTCTTCCAAGTAAAGGTGCAAAGGTTGATATAACACCTATTAATATTATAGCATTTGTAGGAGTTTTGTATTTCGGATGAAGTTTAGCTAAAAAGTGCGGAAGCATATCAGATTCTGCCATAGAATATATTGCTCTACTTCCTCCCATAAAGAAAGAATTCCAACTAGTTAAAATACCACCTATTCCTGCTAATATCAATACTTTTGATGCCAATGGACTATTGCCGAAAACCTTTTGCATAGCATCTGCAGCTACTAAATTTGATGCAGCTACTTCACTGGCATTTAAAGCTCTAGATGTACTATAAATTATCATTGCATACCAAACTATTGCCATTATTACTGATAAAACTATTATTTTGCCTATTTTTTTAAAAGGTACATTTATCTCTTCTGCAGCTTGTGGTAATACATCAAATCCCACATACATAAAAGGGGTCATTACTGCTACAGATAAGATACCTTTTCCTCCATTTACAAAGCTAGGTTGAATATTTTGTATATTTCCATTAAACATACTTCCAGCAAATAAAGAAATTCCTACACAAGCAATCATAAGTGTTACTATACCTTGCATAACTGCTGCTGGTTTTACTCCAAAATAATTTATTATTGTTATAATTATTGAACTTATAGAACCGATTATTACCCAAGAAGCATATACATCATAACCTGCAACGGTATACATATACCCTTTTAAATAAGAAGATGAGAAAAGATATTCTAACACTGTTGGAAATGCTACTGCCTCAAAGGCAACTACTGAAACATAACCTAGAACTATGGCCCAAGTACATATAAAAGATGGGTTTCTTCCTAATGCTCTATAACTAAAAACATGCTCTCCTCCACATTTAGGCATAGCAGCTGTGAGTTCTGCATAAGTAAGCCCTACGAAAAGTATCATTACTCCACCCATAGCAAAAGCTAATATAGCTCCTATACTACCAGCTTTTCCTATCCATTCACCAGTTAAAACAACCCAACCCCAACCAATCATAGCTCCAAAGGCTAATGCAATAATATCCTTTTTCGATAGAACTCTTTGAAAATTTTCATTACTACTGCCACTGACGGCACTTTCCTTAGACATAACGCAACCCCCTATTTTACCTCTGTAATTTTTTTTAAAATATGTTTTTAAATTATTATAAAAAATACAGATTACATAATTTATATAAAATTATTACCCCAAAATAATTTTTGCTTACATAATCTGTTTCATACTTTAAATAAAAAATTAACTTTAGGCATTAATTCCACCAACTCATATCATTTACATAAGTTGTTACTTTATTATAATATGAGTTTTCCAAATTTGTCAATAATATTTTGAATATTCATGAAATTTTATAAATATTTATAAATTTTATAAAAATAGAATAGATTTAATTTTAACATCTGAAATATTAAAATTAAATCTATTCTAAGGCAACCTATTAAATTTTAAAATAAAAACTATAATTTATTTTTAATATAAAATTATTTTCACACATAATCATAAAGATATATATTAAATTTATTTTTATTTGTTTTAGTTATAATATTTATAAATTAACTATACACTAACTTTTTTATTGGTATAATAATCCTCTTTATATTTAGTATGCTTAGATTCATTTGCAGCTTTTTTACTTGCAACTAAATAGAATATACCTCCAAGTAAAAACCATGTTAATATTATTCCCCATTCATAGGGCCAGCTAAGTCCTGATGGTAAACCTGGCATAAACATTAAAAGCATTCCTACACATAAAACTATAGCCATAGTTCCTACAAATTTAGGATGTTTTACTTTATAAGGTCTTTCCATATTAGGTTCCTTTTTTCTTAATACTAAGAAAGATATAGATACAAGTAAATAGGATATTAATATACCAAATCCGCCTGCATTGCTAAGCCATACTAGCATCTTCTCTCCAAACAATGGTGCAATACTTGATACTAATCCTATTAATATTACAGCGTTAGTCGGTGTTTTATATTTAGGATGTATTTTAGCTAAAAATTTTGGTAACATTCCAGCTTCTGCCATAGAATATATTGCTCTACTTCCTCCCATAAAGAAGGAATTCCAACTAGTTAAAATACCTCCTATACCAGCTAGTATCAATATTTTTGATGCTACCACACTATTTCCGAACATCTTTTTCATGGCATCTGCAGCTACTAGGCTTGAACTATTTATTTCATTAGAATTTAATGCTACTGATGTACTATAAATTATCATAGCATACCAAACCACTGCCATGATTACTGATAAAATTATTATTTTCCCTATTTTTTTAAAAGGTACATTTATTTCTTCTGCTGCCTGTGGTATTACGTCAAAGCCTACATACATAAAAGGAGTCATTATAGCTACTGCTAAAATGCCCTTTCCTGAACCTCCTGTAACAAATGCAGGTGACATATTTTGTATACTTCCATTAAATAAGCTTCCTGTGAACAATGCAATTCCTACACAAGCAATCATAAGTGTTACTACACTTTGCATAAAAGCTGCTGGTTTTGCTCCAAAATAATTTACTATTGTTATTATTATGGCACTTATAGAACCTATTAATGCCCAAGAAGCATAAATATCATACCCTGCGATTGTATACATATAACCTTTCAAATAAGAAACAGAAAATAAATTTTCTAATACTGAAGGGAATGCAACCGCTTCAAAGGCTACAACGGAAATATATCCTAAAATCATTCCCCAAGTACATATAAAAGCTGCTTTTTTGCCTAATGCTCTATAACTAAATACCAAATCTCCCCCACACTTTGGCATAGCTGATGTAAGTTCTGCATAGGTTAGCCCTACAAATAATACTACGATTCCGCCTATTACAAAGGCCAATATAGCGCCCATGCTTCCTGCTTTCTGTATCCATTCACCTGTTAATACAACCCAACCCCAGCCAATCATAGCTCCAAAGGCTAAGGCCATAATATCCTTTTTCGATAGAACCCTTTCAAAATTTTGATCACTGCTACTGACGTCATTTTCCCTAGACATAATGATCCCCCTTTAATTTATAGTTAATTTTTTAATATTTTAATAATAAGATTATTTAACAATATTATAAGGTATAAGTTACAACTTGCAACTTAACCATTAGTGATGTTGTTACTTCATTATAATGTTTTTAATGGTAAACTGTCAACAAATTTTCCAATATTTAATATTTAAGTTATTTTAAACTATAAAAACTTTACTTTTGTTAATAAATTTGCTTAAATTTTACTAGTTCCTAGGTTATAAAAATTTATTCATTTATCCATTTCTGAATATATATACATATTTTCTTGAACTTATAAATAAATTTCTTAATAAATCTCTGTTTATACTAAAAAACCTTATTGCCTAATAATAAAAATAGCCTTTGAAATCTAATTTATAGAATTTTACAATCTATAAATTTAATTTTAAATAAATAAGAGCTATGAAATTTAGGTTTCTCCCCATTAATTTCATAGCTTTTATTAGCTTATTTTTATTTCTCAATTAATAAAAAATATTTAATTTTAATATAACAACACTCTCTTTTATTTCTAAATGGCCTTTATAAAAATTTATACTCCTATATTTTATGAGAATTGTTTTTAACTTTACTGTCAATCCCTAAGAGTAGCTACTATTCTATTGGTATTTTCAATCATAGAAAACACTTTTTCTATACTTCTAACAACTATGTCTGATTGAGCTATTAGTTTTCCTGCACAGCCTTCCTCACCTATTACAGCTATAGAAAGAATAGCTGCCTTAAACATTTCTATATCATTCATCCCATTACCTATTACCATAGTTTCCTCTGATCCCAATTTTTCTACAAAGGATTTTTTATGAAAAGTAGCATTACCTTTAGGAAAAGTTTCTACACTTACTGGTAAACCTTCACATTGCTTTTTAACATTTCCATAAGTATCTGCAGTTATTATGTATACCTTTAATTTTCCACTTATTTTTTTTAAGTTTTCTTTTGTTTGAGAGGCCATAATTCCATCCTCTGCTACTGTTCCATTATAATCAAAAACAATATTTTTAATATTAAGGTTATCTCTACCTGGAATTTCTACAAAAATCATTCTATACCTACTTTCTTTCATATCTAATGTACTGTACCACAAGATACTGTATTTATAATTGTATAATTTGAAATTAAATTGTGTAAATAAACATTTAAACTTTACATAAGCTTTATATTTATTTAATATTAAATGAATACTTGTATTATTAAATAATTCCAATATTTACGTGATATTTTCTTATATTATAGATTATCCATAAATTCCACTTATATAGTTTTTGGTTTCCTCATTTATAGGACTGTTAAATACTTTCTCTGTTTCCCCACTTTCTATTACTTCTCCATTTAACATAAAAATGGTATTATCCGAAATCCTTTTGGCCTGGGCTAAATTATGAGTAACTATTAATATAGTATATTTTTTCTTTAGTTCTAATAAAAGTTTTTCTATTATAGCCGTATTTTTTATATCTAGGGCAGAACAAGGCTCGTCCATTAAAAGTATTTCTGGTTCTGGAAGCAAAGCCCTTCCTATACATAATCTTTGTTGTTGTCCTCCTGATAATTTTAAAGCAGACATATTTAAATTATCCCGTACTTCATCATATAAACCCACTAATTTTAATTTTTCTTCTATTGTCTTTTTTACTTCAGATTTATCTTTTATTCCATAATACTTTAAAACATAATTAAAATTTTTGTATATAGAAAAAGGGAAGGGCGCTGGACTTTGAAATACACAACCAATTTTTCTCCTTAAAAGCTCTAAAGGAATACTTTCTGTGTCCTTTCCATTAAAGTAAATCTCACCTTCTATTTTAAAATTTATCGCTTCTTTTATTATGCCATTTAAAGTCTTAAGCAATGTAGACTTACCACAACCAGAAGGGCCTATTATAGCCGTTACCTTATTTTTTTCTATATTTAAATTCAAATTTTTTAATATATGATTTTTGTCTAAATACACATTTAAATTATTTGTCTCTACTATATTCAATTTACACCCTCCTTCTTCTTACAATTAGCATAGATAAAAAATTTAAAATTATTAATATGCTCATTAAAACAAAAGCTGTTCCATAGGCATTTTCCATGGATATACCTTGACTTATTAATATATAAAGATGATAAGATAATGCCATAACTGGTGACATTATAGAATCCGGTGTTGGTGCTGAAATTACAGCGGAGGTTAACATAATAGGTGCTGTTGCCCCCATAGCAAATCCACCAGATAACATTATTCCAGATACTATCTCTTCTATGCACTGAGGTAATATTATCTTAAAAAAAGTATAGGTCTTATCTATACCTAAAGAATAAGAGGATACTATTAATTTTTTATCTACTTCCTCTATAGCCTTTTCCGTAACCACTTCTATATATGGGAAAATCATTATAGACAAAGTTATAGCTCCTGCTAAAAGAGATACTCCTAAATCTAAAAAGAATACCAAAAATGAATATCCAAACAAGCCTAAAACTATGGATGGAATCCCGGATATGGAATGTATTATTATATGTATTATGCCGTCTATTTTTTTATTTTTATTGTATAAAGTAAGATAAACCGCCGTAGCTATACCTAGTATTGATGCGGTTATAGAGCTTATAAACATAAGTAATAGACTTCCTACTATAGCTGGAAATATTCCTCCTTCTTTCCCGAGAGGCATACCCTTTGGGTTATTTAATAAGAAATCTTTGTTTATAGTATGTATACCATTTTTAATCACATAAGCTATTATAAAAAAAACTATAAATACTACTAAAAAAGTGCTTAAAAAGTACCAAAGTAACAATAAAATATCTTTTAAGGATTTTTTCATACAAGTCACCTTTTCTACAAAATTTTCAAATAAAATTATTGTTGTATATTTTTCTTTAGCATATAAAATATAGAATTTATAATAAAGAGCATTATCATAAGTATCAATCCTGATGCAAAAAGTCCATTATAATGCATACTATCTACCTGAGCTGAACCCATTTCTAAGGCTATTAAGGAAGGTATAGTTTCTCCTTTACCGAATAGTTTTGGCATTAATGGACTATTACCTATAACCATCATAACTGCCATAGTCTCACCCATGCCTCTCCCTACTGCTAAAATTATAGAAGCTAATATTGCCTTTTTAGATGCTGGAATTATTAAATTATTCATCATATACCATTTTGATATGCCTAGAGATTTGGAATAAATAAAATATTTATCATAAACTTTTATCATAGTATCAGTACAATTAGATATTATAAAGGGAAGTATCATAATGGCTAAAACTATGGCTGCACTTAAAATACATTCTCCAGATGAGACACCTAATCTTCTCTCAAAAAATTTTACAACTACAGAAAGTCCAATAAAGCCATATATTACAGATGGAATTCCTGACAACATATCTATTATAGGTTTTAATATATTTCTTAACCTTTTTGAAGCTATATTAGCTAAAAATATAGAAGTACCTATTGCTATAGGTAGAGCTATTATTACTGCTAAAAAAGTCACATATATGGTAGATACTATAAAGCTTAGTATAGATAAATTAGGCGTCTCTCCTGAGGGTTCCCATACACTTTTAGTTATAAAATCCATAAAGGATACATTTTGGAATATATTTAAGCTTTCTTTCAATATGAATATAAGTATCAAAGATAAAATTACTATAGATAGAAATGTAAAAAATTTTATTATGTAATAAAAAAGTCTATCCCAAAATTTATACAAAATTTTCACCTCCTCAATATATCCTATGGCATAAAATAAGCCTATTGTATTTCCTTTTTTATATACAGACCATACATAGAAATTATTTAAATAGGATAAGAAGTCCTAATCTATTTTAAAGTATATACATTAATCATAAGTTTAAAATAACTTATATACTTAACATACGTAAAATAAATAAGAACTCCTAAAAATGCCTAATTTAATTGTATTTTTTATTAAATTCACAATTAATTTTTAATTTATTTTATAGAAACAAAACCTGATTCATCAATTATTTTTAAACCTTCCTCAGATTTTAAGAAATCTACAAAAGTTTGTTCTACTCCTGTAAGTTTACCATCTTTTATAAGTAAAAGTGGTCTAGCTATCTTATATTTTCCACTAGCTATATTTTCTTTTGTTGGGGCTATATTATCAACTTCCATTGGTATTAACTTACCCTTATTTTGATCTACAAGACCTACTGAAGCATATCCTATAGCATCCTTATTTTCTATAACCTTTTGAGTTAATGCTCCCATAGATGGTGCTTGTACAGCATCTTTGCTTACTTTTTTATCTCCCATAACAGCCTTTTGGAATACTTTTGCAGCTCCACCGCCTGCATCTCTAACTACAAGTACTATTTTATTAGCTGGAAGTGAAGGATCTACATCCTTCCAAGTTTTAGCTTCACCTGAGAATATTCTTTGAATTTCTCCTGAAGTAAGACCTTTTTTATTTTTTAATATTGGATTCTGTGGATTAACTGAAAGGGTTAATGCATCATATCCTAGTTTTATTTCATTGTATTCTTTCATTTTAGCTTTTTCATCTTTACTAACTTCTCTAGATATTAAACCAAAATTAGCTGTTTTTTCTAAAGCAGCCTTTACTCCTGCTCCAGAACCTCCTGAAGATACTGCTAACTCTATATTTTCATCTGGAAGTTTATCATTCATTTTTTTCCATGTACCATGCTTAGATTTTAAGGTATCTCCTGCTTTAGAAACTACTGGAGCTAAAGTTGAAGAACCTATACACATTATTTTGCCTGATTCTTTTTTTGAAGATCCTTCATCACTATTAGAAGTCTGTTTACTTCCACAGGCAGTAAAAAGTAATGCAGATGTTAATAACACACTTAACATTACACCTAGCTTTTTTTTCATAAATATTCCTCCCTTATAATAGTAACTATTAAGTCAATATATGTTAAGCCTAATGTCTCACATAGTATTTTATCATAATATTTACAACATTAGTTATATTATTACAAAATACCACATAAATTTTATTTATACTAATTGCTGTATCTATTTGTTTTATTTATATGTTTTTTATGTATTTACTTGATAAACATATATTTTATTTTACAAATAATTTTAAAATAAAAAGCTGACTGATAGAATAAATAAAAAAGTTCAAATAAAATTTTAACTTGAATATATTTTAAAAGGCTTTGATAATATAAACTTACCTAAAAAATTTATCTAAATAAAAAGATATAGAATAAATAGTCTTATAAACTATAAATTCTATATCTATATTGTTTTATTTAAAATATTTAAATATTAACGATTTAAATTTAATACACCTTAAATCTCATTACAACTGGTTCTTTTATTTCCTGTCCTTTAATATCTTTAATAGGTTTACTAACAACTAAATAATACAATCCACCTCTTTTATATAAAGTTTTTTTAGCTATTACTATGTTTTTACCCTCATTAACATTTACATCTATATCTGTTACTTTATTAAAGGAACTATCCATTACATAAACTTGATCTTTTAAATTCTCTGGATTTACAGCTCTATTAAAACTAATCTTCCAAATCTTATTTTGTGGAACTTCTTTAGCTTGTCCCCAGTCTTTATAGGAAGAGAAAACTTGATTAAACTTTTCTTTATCTTCTACTTCATAGGTTACTTGTTCTAATTTCATCTTATCATCTTTAGAAAGATCCTCATTATGATATGTTAAGTACCCATTTGAATAATGTAAATTTTCTACATGGTTGTCCAAAATTTGTTCTAATTTTGTACCATCATTTTTTACTTTATATAAAGTTCCTCCATCTGAATAATTACTAAAATATATATAATCATTGTAGTAAACTAAATTTACAGCTCTATCCTCTGTAAGCATTTGATTATTACTTCCATCTATCTTCATCTTATAAAGATTATAATCATCTTCATTGTTACTATAATAAATATAATCTAAATCTTTAACTACATAGTCTGCTTTGTGTAAATACTTAAAAGAATTGTCATTACAAACAGGGAAATCAGCTTTCACCCAGTAATGATCCTTTGCAATATCTTCATCTGACATATTAAAATATTTATAACGAACATAGCCGCTATCTGGCACCGGATCATTCCAAGTAGCATCTACTTGATAGTTTTTACCATTTATTCTTACTATATTCCAAGCATGACTAACACCATTACCATTCCCAGTTACCCTTATAGTATAAACCCCTACTTTATTTAATAGGAGCTGCATAGCTTTGGCATAACCATCACATACAGCGAAGTTATTTACAAGGCATCCATAGGAAGTAAAAATTAACTCTGAGCTAATATTCCCATTTAAAGCCTCTTCATCATATTTAGTATTTAAAACTATATAATCATGAATAGCCATTTCTTTTTCAAGTTCAGACATATCTGCGGTTACCACATTATTTGTTATAGATTGTACTTTACTATTTAATTCTTGTTTCATAGTATTTATTGTTTCTTTACTCTCTCTATATCCTAATTCTAGTATACCATTACTCCAAAAGGAACATTTCTCATAATCAAAATAAAATATTTCTGGATGATCATCTAAAACTTTTTCTAAAACCTTAAAAACTTCATCAGCATTTTTGGAATAAGTAGATGTATCAACCTTATCTTTTAAGTTTACAAGCCCATTTAATATACTATCATAAAGATACTTATTATATGTTACCGTTGTAGAATAGGAACGTTTTTCCACATCCGGTGCTGGATATTTCTTTATATTATCCGCTGCTAAAACATTGCTAACATTTAGGGAAAATATAAGAATAATTAAATATAAAATTTGTCTTGTTTTTTTCATAAACCTACCCTCACTTAATTATATAAAACCTAAATTTTAGATTTTGTATAGTAATCTTTTATTTAACTTTTATTAAATTTACAATAAAATATATTTTTATTTAAATAACTTCTTATTTTATATGTTAATTATCGACTATTTTTTATTTTTTTTAATATAGTATATTAGTAAATATCTTTTATTTTTGATATAATAATATTTGAAAATTTATCCGATGACTACCCGCTCTAATACTCCCATCTTCTTAAAAGTGGGAGTAAAGAGCGGGTACGTCCCTGGATAACGATTTCTCCTAAAGGATAACGACTTCTAAGGAGTAAAACTCCTAAGAAGTCTGTTAATAAGCTTTAGTGGTAGTAAAAACTCCCTCTGAAGCTAAGAACTCTGTTTATATTGAAGGAGGTAATAAAAATAAAAAGCAAAAGAATTGTAGCTATGGATTTATTAAGAGCTTTATCTACCATAGCAGTTATATTGATTCATATAACAGGCACTATATTATATAATAGCAATAATAAAAGTTTAACTTATAATTTTTCTCTTGTTTTAAACCAGTTAACAAGATTTTCAGTACCTGCTTTTATATTTTTATCTGGGTTTGGCCTAGCCTTAAGCTATAAAAAAGAAAGTAAATATCTATATTACCTAATCCATAGACTAAAAAAAATAATACCAGATTATTTAGTTTGGTGCATTATATATATTTTTTTAATAGAAAATCCAAACTTAACTTATAATGATAAAATACATAGTATCTTTGATGGAACGCTATACTATCACTTTTATTTTGTTCCTATAATAATTATATTATATTTAATATTTCCTATATTTTATAAATTTTTTAAAACTAAATTCGCATTATTTATTACCTTTTTTCTCAATATGGGAATATATATATTGCTTAGGTATCCTAATATACCTAAAAACGTTAGTGAAAAACTAACTAGAGAAAGTACAATTAATTGGATATTCTATTTTGTACTAGGAGTTTATCTTTGTACTAATTATAATAGAATACATATTTTTATAAAAAAACATAAAAATAAACTATTAATTCTACTATTAATAACTACATATATATTATTAAAAGATACATATTCATGTTTAAAAATAAATAGCAACTTAGATTATGGGACAACCTTTATAAGACCATCTGTTATGTTGTTTAGCATATTCTTTATATTGTACATAATGAGTTTTTCCATTAACAACATAACTTCAAAAAAAATATTTTATATCATATCAAATCATTCCTACACAGTATATTTATCTCATCCATTACTGCTTTATTGGCTTAAAAAATATTATACACAAAATAAATATATAATAGGAAGCTACAAGTTCTTTATAATTAGTTTTTCTATTTGTTTTATTGGAGGTTTACTAATATCAATATTAATAAATAAATTTAAAAAATTATTATAAAACAAAGGCAGATACAAAAATTGTATCTGCCTATTAAAGTTGCCTTGTTTACAAGTATTTTATTTTCCGTAACTTACAAATTGACTTGTATCTATATTTTCATATGAATATTTTGTAGCTGTACATTTTGCATATTCGTCATTTTCATAATTCCCTCTTTTATGATCTTTATGAAAAATGTTATCAGGAATATTAAAATAAGTGTGGTTAACTTTATCTAATGAATTATTAGATCCATTTTTATTAAAAATAGGTTCATCCCATGTAACATCTAAATTGTACCATTCATTGTCTAATTTAACCATATTCCAAGAATGTCTATCTCCACCTACAGCGCCATGTACAGAAATTCCCGTAACATATTTGCATTCTATTCCTGCTGCTTTTAACAATTCATACATAGCCTTTGAATAACCTTCAGAAGTACCAATCCTTTTTACTAAAACACCATAAGCATTACAATCATCTGGTAAAATAATTTTCTTATTGTGATTATCCATGTTATATTCTGTATTTTTAACTATATAATCATGCAAAACTAATTCTTTCTCTACATCAGACATACCTTCTTTTATAACATTGTTTATAATTTCTTGTACCTTAACTTTAACTGCTGCTTTTTCCATTTCTATAGTAGCTTTATCTAATTTATAAGTAATATTTATATTTACTTCTCCTTCAGGACTTTGAAAACTATCTTGATCATCTCTAATTTTTGGGTGCATTTCAGGACAACCATAATCAACTTCTGGATATCGTGAATATATTGATTCTAGAAGCATTAGAAGTTCAGATGAATCCAAGTCCACAATATCCTCTTGTAATTTTATAGACACACTAGGTTCGACTCTTTCTAAAACATCTCTTATTATGTCACAAAATTCCTGTGTATTATTAGCTACTAGCTTTTCTAAAGCTTTAACTTTTATATTAAATTCTTTATTCTTTTTTACAGTTCCTCTCTTTACTACAGCCGTTAAAGTTATATTTTCATCTTTATTTGTTCTTTTAACTACACCTGTATTTGAAAGAATATCATTATTACTTGATCTCCATTCTATATCTACCTTATTTTTCTCATCTCTTATAGGTAATTTTATATTATCAACTACAGAATTAAGATTACCTTCTAATTTTAAATCTTTTAGTGAAATATTCACAAGTTCTTCATCTGTGAATTCTTTAGCTTTAACAGTTACAACAAAGTCCTTTGTGTCCTTAGCTTCACCCTTTGACAAAGTAGCTGTTAAAGTTATTACAGCATTGCCTTCTGTTGCCCTTGGTCTTGTAACCTTACCTGTGTTATTCACTATATTTACATTAGTAGATTTCCAGGCTATCTCTACTCCATTTTCTGCCTTGATAGGTAAATCTAAATCTCCTATTACATTATTTAAATCTCCTAAGATCAATTTAGCTTTCTCTTTTTGAACTAAATTAGCATCAATTATTTTAGTTTCTTCTTTATTATCTATATTGTCTACATTTACTTTAAAGAAATCAGATACAGATTTTTCACCATCACTAGCAACAATAGTTATTTTAACTTGACCTTTGAATTGTTCCTTTGTCTTTATAGTTATATTACTATCCTTAACAGTCACACCTATTTTATCTTTATTTTCTCCATCTACTATTGTAGTATAAGTTAACTCATCTCCATCAGGATCTACAAAGGCCGCATCAGATTGATAGCCATCATTATTTAAATCCTTAAGATTAATCGTAATCTCTGATTTATCTTTATTTATATTGTATGAGCTCTTATTTAAAGTTCCCGTTGCTATAGGAGCTTTATTTTCTGGTTTTGGTTCAACATCCGGTTTTGAATCCGGCTTTTTCTCTATATATTTATTTATATTCTCTGTTACACTTTCTGGTATAACAGATTTTCCCCCAACTGCATTTATTTCTGTTGTTCCTTTAATATTATCTTTTATATATTTTAAAGCCTTTTCTGTATCCTTTGAATCTTTAGTATCAGTTAAAATTAATGGTGCATTAAATTTTCCTGCTAGCACAGAGGCTACTAAAGCGTCTGCATAGCCTTTCCCTGTAGAATTGGCTATGTATAAATGTGTATCAGATTTAACATTAAATTCTTTTAATATTTTTAAGTTTGTTTCAAATCTATTTGCACCACCATCAACTCTTCTACTAGCTCCAAGACTATTGTAAATTTTATCAGATACAACATTCTTAGTTCCTATTACTGTAGCTTTTGAATTATGCTTTTGTATAAATTCTGTAGCAGTTTTTCCATTATCTTTAGATACTATCAAAAGTATTTGTCCATTAGCTGCTGCAATTGGAGCTGCTGATAAAGCATCAGAAAAACCATCTTTCCCGTTTACTACCATAACCTCGCTAGTATCTACTCCTAATTTGACCATCTCTTCAGCTACATTTAAATTAGTTTCAAATCTATCCCTACCTTTTAATTCTATTAATTTATAATTATCTTTAAGTCTATTTCTTATTTTAGAAGATATGGATGCCTCTCCACCTATAACATAAATATTTTTAGCTTTTAATTTTTCTATAGTTTGTCTTGCATTATCATTTAAATTATTAGGATTAGTTAAAATTATTGGTGCATTTAATCTTTTAGCAAGCACAGAAGCACTTAAAGCATCTGCATATCCTTCACCAGATACAAGTACAATATTATCAGACTTTGTCCAATTAAAAGTAGCTAACTTAGCAGCCGTTTCATATCTATTATTTCCCTCAAATCTCTTTACTTGTCCATCATAAGCTTTTACATTACCACCAACAATATTAGTTTGCAAAACTAAAGCTAGAATGGTTGAACTAGCTAAAACTCTTTTAAATTTTTTCATATATAGCCCTCCCCGTATAGTTAACTACAAAAATTTATAAAATGACCTCCATAAGTTAACATTTTGTGAATTTATTATTAATTATATCATATTCTCACTTGTTATTATATTGAAAATTTATTATAAAATATGTATAAATGCAATTTATATATATTTTTTCCAAACCATATTCTTATAACAAAACCATTATAAATTCTATTTACCTAATAAATTCTTAAAAATGTATGAATTTCATTATATTCCTTTATATTTATTTTAAAAACCTATATAATATATTATGTAATTAATATTAATTAAACTAGATGGAGGAAATAGCATGAATAAAGGAAAGAGTAAATTTATTATCTTAGGGATAATTGTAATATTGGTAGGAATATTATCTTATACTTATTATCAAAAGAAACAAAGCTTTGTAAATACACCTTTAGAGCCAATATATAAAATAGTAAAAATACAAAACTTTAAAGAAGGAACCTATGAAGAATACAAAGAATTATTTGCAAATCCTAATAAAGTTATCACTAAAGAACAATTTGAAGCTTATAGAAATTCTAATAAAAGTAAAGATATGTTTAAATATGATGGTAGTTCTATAAAAGGAATAATGAAGCATATGAAATCAGAAGAAAAAGACAAAGATTTATATAAAGTATACTACTTAAAAAATGTTAATGATGATAATGAAAAGAAAGACGCAAATTATTGGATGGTAGTAAAAGAAAATAATAAATGGGTAATTAAAAATTAATTATCATAAAAACTATAAACAAATATACCGTTGAATAAATTATCTTATTCAACGGTATATTTATTTTTTAATAACTTTATTGATAGGACCAAAGAGTTAAATTATCATAAAAATATATTTTTCCTGTTATAGGATCCTCGTTCAATCTAGTTGGATCTGTCAAATTATTTTTGAGAACTATAGCATTCAATGTATTTCTATCTATCTTCCAAAAACCTCTATTAGTTAATCCGTATAAGTTTCCATCCACAGAAGCACATATTTCTCTATACCAAAAATTAGTGACCTTTTTTAAAACTTTACCAGTATTAGCATCCATACTTATTAAAGTTCCATTATTTGTTACACAATAAACTTTATCATCTAAATAGGCTACAGAAGCAACTCTCTTACTACCTGCTTCGGGAATTATATCAAATAGCTTACTTTGAGTTATTACATCATACTTTACCAAATGAGCATTTTCATTTAGCGTTTGTGAACCATAATTATAAATGGAAGAACTTCCTAAATAAGCAACACTAGGTTTGTTTGTATCATAAGCCATGCTATGAATATACTGATTAGGAACCACATTGTTTCTTATATAAAATTCTCCATTATTTTTATTATACGTAGTAACTGTACCACCATAATTTCCTGGTGACGGTTCAGATAACACTGTCACTGTACCTAACTTAGGGTTTGATATCATTTTAGATGGTCTGTTTTGATTATATCCTGTTGGTATTTGTTTTAAAAAGTAATTTTCATCAGTAAAATTCACTGAATCTGGATCATCTATAGCAGATTTATCATATCTCCACAATTTAGCATCAGCATAATTTCCTGTATATAATGAATCATTCAAAATACTTATAGATTTAACTTCACCTCGTACTTCTTTAAATATAGAGGTTTTACTATTAACATCATAAACAGAAAGCATTTTTCCACCAAAATATATCTTATCATTATACGGATACATATATACTGGTTTTGCCGCTGTACCTTTTAACCCCTTAGATGATAAATGAATTTTTTTAGGATTTGCCCCATTTAATTCATTTTCTATATAGTATCCATCTTGATTTATACTTGCTATATAGCTGTTATTTACTACACCAGAAGAAGTTATACCTCCACCATTATATTGTAAACACATTAATTTATCATTAACTTTATCATAATGAAATATATACCCATCTGGTCCCTTAAATGTTATAAAGTTATCATTAAATTCTGGATAATAATCATAATACTTATTACTTATTGTATTCATTCTTTCTGTAAATTTATTAGTTTTAAGATCATATGAAAGAACTGTAAATGAAGGATATAATACTACAAATAGTTTAGAATCCTCAACCTTTAGATAATTTACAAATTGTCCACTATATTTAGATGGCAATATATTGTTCTTTGCTTTTGTTTTTTCGTCATACTGGATTAGGCCTGCTTTTGAACCAATACCTGCATATACTTTACCATTATAATATTCGATAGATTTTCCATATTGCTCATTGGAAAAGGAACCTAAATCCTCTAATTTATTTTCTTTTATATAATACTTATAAATACGACTTCTAGGAGAAGTTGAAAGGTAAATCCTATTTCCATAAGCTTTGATATCCCAAATATAGTTATCATTTTTTACATCTGTAAGTTTATCTAATGTTTCAGTTTTTATATTATATCTATATAAGGTTGCGCTATTATAAGTTCCAAAATAAACAAAATCTCCATCTGACACCATAGATATTATTCCTTCAGAATTAGGAATAGAAATCATTTTTTCTAACTCTTTTGTAATAGTATTAAAAGCAAAAAAATTACAACTTCCTCCACCCATTACAATAGTTCCACCATATAAAACTGGTTCATTTTTTTTATTATGATACATAATGCCTTTATTGATCTGAAATCCCTGCTCTATAGCCCCAAAATTTGTGAATATACCTTTCTTAGTAAAATCTGTTTTTGTAGATTGTGCTGCAGTAGTAAATTTTATCATATAACCATTTTTCATTTCTTCACCTTTTTGGGATTTAATCTGAGGATTCACTTGTAAGATATAGGATTCACTATACTTGTATCCACCTACAGGTGCCTTTACAATAATTGATTTTTTATCCTGTGCTATTTCTAATTTGGTAGAAACTTTATTTCCTTTAGAATCCTGTACAATTATACTATCCTCTTTTACTGAATCCGTATAAATTTCTCTATTAAATTTTATACTCCAGTTCTTTGTAATCGCTACATTATTATACTCTTTTAATGTTTTATAATCTGATTGAGCCTTTATGTCACCATTAAAATTACACAAAATAACCATAAAACATAATGTCAAGAAAAAGTATGTAACTATTTTTTTCATTTTCTCCCCCCTGTTAAACGTTTTAAAAACTTTCTATTATTTAGTTGAATTTTAAATATTTTTGTGTCTTAAAATAATTCTACTATTTTATTTGTAAATTTAATAGTTATTTATTAATTTTACAATATATTTTCATAAATTTTATTATTATTTTATATAACATAAATCTAGCATATATGCTAAAAAACTATTATATTTCCCTGGTAATATGATTGTTTTATAATTTTTGTCAAACTAAAATATAAAGAGAATCGTCATTTCTGATGATTCTCTTTATATTCTATTATTTGCTAAATTTCATAGCTGATACCTTTATATTATTTTTTTGTGTACCTAAATTTACTTCTATTGGTTGTATTTCTTTTATAGATTCTACACCTATAACGATTACTTTATGATATTGTGAATCTGGAAACCATTGATTGGAATTATTAGGGTCAAAGCTTTTTGTGAAAATATGAACTTTACCATCACTATTATATGACTTATTATCCTTAAATGCCTCTCCATTCACCTTTGTTACATCATTTAATAAGGTTATAGATGTTATTTTATTATTTGCAAAAGAAAAACGATCTATGGCTATCATATTAGTTTCTTCTGAAAAAATAGCTGATACTAATTGATTATCTGCAAAAGCATGATTTCCTATTTTCTTTAAAGTTCCTGGAAAATCTACATACTTTAATTTATTTTTAGAAAAAGCATAAGCATCAATTTCCTTTACTCCTTCTGAAATATATAATGTATTTATTTGATTTTCTTCAAAAGCATTTGTACCAATTACTAATCCGTTTAAACCTTTAGGAATTGCTAAGCTAGTTAATCCATTCTTGGCAAATGCATAATTTTTAACCTTAGTTATAGCTTCGCCTTTATCATTTACCTTAGGTAAAATCAAATCTTTATTAGTTTTTAATTTTTCTTCTCCTTTGTCAGAGAAACCAGCTAAAGTTGTTCCCTCAAAATTAAAGTCTTCTACTTCCCATTTACTATCTTGTATATTCTCGAAATCCTCTTTTACTATTATTTTTCCTTGAACTTCTAATGTTATTTCTGGTTCTGATTGAGATATACCCTGTGGAAGTTTAAATGTTCCTATAGCATTATATTCTCCTGACACATTTCCACTATAATTTTTAATTGTCCAATTTAATTTCACTTCATGATTTTCACCATTTGAATCAACTATATAAGTACTTTTAGATAATTTATCCATTGCTATATTTTGTTCTGTTCCAAAGTCCACTACTACTGGTGCTACCTCACCTATTGATTTAATCATTATCTTGTCTACTGAATCTTTTTTCTTACATTCAACAATAAGCTCATTTTCCTTATGATTTAAATCAACTTTTCTTGCATCTGTATTTTCTAATTCATATTCATTATCTTCATATTTAGGAGTTATTTCTACAGCTTTATCACCTATATGAAGATATTTTTCTTCCCCTTCTTTCTTTCCAATCTTCCATATTTCTTCTTCTTTTAAAGTCTTATCTTCAGATCTATACTTAATAGTTAGTTTTGCTGGATCAATTACTTGATACTTAGATTCTTTCAAATTATTTGGATTATTATAATTATCTGTAAATAAATGAACTACACCATCATACCCTAAATTTTTATGGAAAGCGTTTGGTGCTAGCTCTTTAACGCTCTTTGGAATATTTACATCCTTTAAATGATTTAGTGAAAAGGCATATTCATCTATCTTTTCAACCCCATCTTTAATAGTAATAGAAGTCAAGAAAGTATCATGCCATGTATTTTGAAATGCACTTACTCCTATTTTCTTAACATTACCAGGTATTTTTACTGATGATATCTTATTTCTTGCAAATGCTTTTTTACCTAACTCCGTAACACTTGTAGGAATATTTATTGATTTTAAATTATTATTATTAAATCCAGATAAATATTCTAAAGTAGTAGGCAATGTTACTTGAGCTAATTTATTATCACTAAAAGCCATATCCTCTATTCTAGTAACTCCTTCTGGTATAGTTACACTAACTAAATTATTATAACCAAAAGCTACTGGTATTGTTTTTAACTCCTTAGAAAGTTTTAAATCTGCTATATCATTTAGAGTAAATGCTCCATTTCCTAATTCTGTAACACTATCTGGTATAGTCAAAGTTTTTAATTTATTGTTATTAAAAGCTAAACCTTTTATGGTAGTTACACTTTCAGGAATATTAATATCTGTTAAACAATTATTACGGAAAGCTTCTTTTCCTATTATTTTAACAGTATCTGGTATAATAACAGAATTTATTCCTATTTTAGGATCTTGTTTAGCTTTATCTTTATCTTTAAAACTTTCATTAGAATCGCCTTTTATTTCAAATTCACTACAAAAGGCTTCATCTGCTATTTCATTTATTTTTTCTCCAAACTGATTTGTCTTAGGTAAGATTAAGTCCTTGTTGTTTTTAAACTTCTCTTTTCCACTTTCAGCAAAACCAGTTATAGCTGTCCCCTTAAAAGTAAAGTCCTTTACTTCCCATTCTTTATTCTCTACACCTTTAGGTGTTACTGTCACTTTTAACGTTACTTTTAAATCAGTTTCTGGATTTGATTGAAGTACTCCTTCTGGTAATTTTAAAATTCCTGTAGCAGTATAATCTGCTGCAATATTTCCATTATATTTTAGAATTGACCAGTTTATATCTATATTATGTTCTTTATCTTTAGAATCCACTATTGTAATCTTCTTAGGTAGTTTTGCTTTTACATTAGCCTCAGTAGTTCCAAAATCCACATCTATATTTTTTATTCCTAATGGTTTTATTTGTTTTATAGTAGTTTTAGAACTTTCTTTATTTAAAGCTTCTATGGCATTATTAATACTTTCCACCACTTTATTTACTTCCTCTAAAGTAGCATTAGATTTGTCATTTAATTTATTCCCCTCTTCAATAGCTTCTTTTAATACCTTTACTTTATCTGCTTCTTTACCCTTTGTTTTTATACTCTCTGCTCTTTTAATGGCCTCTATTAGCTTAGAGTAAACTAATTTAATATTTTTATTATTATCAAAGGCATCTTTTCCAATATCTTTCACATTTGATGGAATATTTACTATTTTTAATTGATTGCCACTAAATGCCTTATTCCTGATAAATTCTACAGTTGATGGAATAACTATAGATTCTAGTTTATTCTGCGCAAACGCAGATAATGCTATTTCTGTAACTCCCTCTGATATTACTACAGAGCTTATTTCATTTTTAGAAAAAGCTGATGATGGTATAATAGTTAAATTTTTAGGAATCCTTACTGATGTTAGCTTATTACCCATAAAAGCTATGTTTCCCATGCTTTTTAAAGATTCTGGTAACTCAATAGATGTTAAATTATTCTTAGCAAAGGCTTGCATTTCTATAATTTCTACAGTTTGTGGTATATTTACAGATGTTAATTTTTTATTTGCAAAAGCTCCATTTCCAATAGTAGTAACCTTTTCTCCTTTAATTGTACGTGGAATAGTTATATCTGTTTCAGTTCCAATATATTTAGTAATTCTACCATCTGAGAATTCAAAATTCTCTATACCAACTAAAGTTTCTATAGCATTATCAATTTCTTCAATTGCTTTATTTACCTCATCCAAAGTAGCATTAGGTTTTTTATTCAAATTATTTCCTGCTTCAATAGCTTCTTTTAATAATTTTATCTTTTCTTCTGATTTATCATCTGTTTTTATTTTTTCTCCATATTCAATAACCTCTACTAATTTAGAATAAGTTAACTTAACATTTTCATTTTTAGCAAAAGCATCTTTTCCAATGTTTTTTACACTAGATGGAATAGTTACAGATTTTAATTTATTGCTACTAAAGGCAGTGCCTCCAATACTTTCTACAGTTGATGGAATAATTATAGTTTCTAGACTATTATCCATAAATGCAGCTCTTCCTATTGTTGTAACTCCATCTGGAATTAATACAGAAGTTATTTGATTTTTAGAAAAAGCTCCTGTAGGTATATTAATTAAGTTTTTAGGAATCTTTACTGATGCTAGCTTATTATCCATAAAAGCTATATTCCCCATATCTTTTAAGGATTCAGGTAATTCAATTGATGTTAAATTATTCTTAGCAAATGCTTGCATTCCTATACTTTCTACAGTTTTTGGTATTTTCACAGATGTTAGGTTTTTATTTTTAAAGGCACTATCTTCAATGGCAGTAACTTTTTCTCCCCTAATTGTCTCTGGAATAACTATATCTGTTTCATTTCCTATATATTTAGTAATCTTACCATTAGAAAATTCAAAATCTGTTTTTTCATCAAACTTTATTCTTGCATCCTTTACAGTCTTTTCAACATCGCTAACCCTTTCTTCTAAAGCGGATTTTCCTGATGTTTTATTATTCAAAGAATTTATTGATGCTTTTGCTGTTTCTAATGCTTTTTCTGCATTAATTAAATTATCTTTTAATGCTAAATCCTTCTTAGCTGTTACTTCTGCCAAATAAATTTGCTTTTCTGCTACCAATAAAGCATTAAATATTTCTTTACCATCCGCTGACCAGGTAAGAATTTTATCCCCACCATTTGTTAGTACCTCCCCAGTAGTTGAGCTTTCTAAATAGCTTGAAATAGTTATTATATGTGGTTCATTTTTACCATTTAAATATTCATTTGGTAATACTATTGTAATAGAATCTGTTACTTTATCAGCATCATCAAGTCCTTTTATATTAGGTTTAATTTCTGTTCCTTTTGGAAGAGACATTTTATTTAATTTATAATTTGAAGTATTTAAGACGTTATTAGCCTCACCAGATACTGATATTGGCTTATTAAACTTAATGTATACGTAATCACGTTGTGCATCATCTTTTCCATTTGTTGTGTTAACATCTAAGTCTTCATCTACATCTGCAAAAGACCAAATTATCTCAAATTTATTTTTTTCAGGCTCAGTTGGTTTTGATGGCTTTGATGGTCTTGAAGGTTTTTCTGGGTTTTTTATGTTTTCTTCTTTAACAACTTCCTTAATTTTATTTACTACTTCTTGGGGTATAACAGAATCTCCCCCTACTAATCCAACCTCTGTTTTGTCATTTTTAATAGATTTTATATGATCTATTGCATTCTTAGTTTCTTGTGAATCTTTAGTATGAGTTAAGATTAATTGAGAAGCAGTTCTCCCTGCTAATGCTGAAGCCACTAAAGCATCTGCATAACCATCTCCTGTAGCATTAGCTACATATAGTTTATCTGTATTTAATTTAAAATATTTCATTATATTAAGATTTGTTTCAAATCTGTTGGCTCCACCTGTAACTCTTTCTTTTGCTCCTAATTTATCATAAACTGCCTTTGGAATCACTCCTTCTGTTCCTATTGCAGTTACCTTTGAATTATGTTTTTGTATAAATTTAGATGCTAAATCCGCTGTAGATGGATCTTTCCCTACTATTAATAAGATTTGCCCTTTAGCTGCTGCCACGGGTGCTGCTGATAAGGCATCTGAGAAACCATCTTTACCATTTACAACTAATATTTCATCAGCTTTGACATTATGCTCTTCTACTAAATAATTCGCTATAGCTAGGTTTGTTTCAAATCTATTTTTTCCTCCTAGCTCAGTTAAGGCATAACCTTCTTTTTTTAGATCATCTCTTATGGATTGTGATACAGATGCATTCCCACCTATAACATAAAGATTTTTTGCTTTTAAAGTTTTTAAGGTTTCCTTAGCACTTTTATGTAATTCTCCTGATTTTGTTAATATTATTGGTGCATTTAATTTCTTAGCTAAAACTGATGCACTTAATGAATCCGCATACCCCTCTCCTGAGGCTATTATTACATTTTCAGCCCCCTCTTTCCAGTTAGCTGTTGCTACATTGGCAGCTGTTTCATACCTATCCTTTCCTGGCACCTTATTAACATCCCCTGGTGCTGCCTTAACATTTCCTGATGGAAGCATTGTCAGCACTATACCTAGGGCTGTAGCGCTAGCTAACATTCTTGTTCCTTTCTTATTCATTATTTTACCCCCTTTAAAATATACAAAAATAACTAACATGTCGTTATCTCTTTTTTAATGAGATGCACATGTTAATTTTATTGGAAAAATATTCTCAATTCATGTCTAATTATAGCATATATTGTAATATTTACTACGTTTGCAATTTATTTTATTTTGTTATATATTAACAGTTAACTATAAGAAATGGTAATAGCTATTTATCTTCTTAAACTTAAGTTTATAACTAAATTTAATCATACCTATAAATAAAACTTATGTATTTATATTTAACTATAATAAACAATAATAGAGAGATATAACTTTAGGAGGTTTAATAATGGAAGCTGGAGTAAGAAATAAAATTATAGGAAAAGTAGATGAAATAAAAGCTGACAATGTTATGGCACAAATTAAAATGACTGTTGATGGATGAACTACTTCACCTGTAGTTACGTCTGTAATGACAAAAGAAAGTTTAGAAGATGCGGGATTTAAAGAAGGAGATAAAGTAGAAGCTTTAGTCAAAGCTATTAATGTAGTTTTTGTAAAACAATAAAGATTTATATTTGTTACCTTATTATCTATAATAAATGTTCATTACATGAACATAAAAGACTATTAAATGGATTATTCCATTTAATAGTCTTTTTATATGCTTTATTTTCTGTTTACTCTTTATTTTCATCAGCAGGTTTATCTGGTGCTTCTCGTTTTACATTTATAGTATAATCTAAATCATCTCTTCCTTCTACTGACACATAATACTCTCCTGATTTTAATTCTACTGGATCAAAATCCTTATTAATTTCAAAGCCATAAGACTTAAATCTCTGTATTGGATTATTGTCCTTATCGCATAAATAAATAGTCCACTTTCCATAGCTTTCATCGTGTTTAAAGTTGATTGTTACTTTTGAATCTGAATTTAAATTTATTTTATAATAATCTCTATCATCTCTTGATTGTATATTTCCTATATACTCTTTATTGCACTTTATATAATTAGCATCTTGTATATAATCATTTGGCTCTGACTCATAATTTTCACCTTCAACATTATAAACTAAATTTAGTTCATACTGTAAAGGTTCATCATTCCATTTTTCACACTCTATTTTTACAAAATAAGTGCCTTTAGGAAGTCTTAATTTATTACTATAAGAATTTATATCTTCTCCTCTACTAATAAATTCTGATATTGATTTATTATTTTCATCTAATAAACTAACCTTAAATCCATATCTACCATATTGATTATGTTTTAAATTTATTTTTAAATTTCCTTTTTCATTTAATGTGAATTTATAATAATCTACATCATTATAACTATGAATACTTCCTACAATACTTTTATTAGGTTCTATAGCATTTGCAGTTTTTAGATCATTATTAAATTCCTTTTCAAAGCCTTCTCCCTCTTGAATATATTTTGCTTTGATTGTGTAAGTTCCGTTCATATTAAATGCATGTACCCTAACTATATATTTTCCTTTAGGCAGTCTTATATCATTATAATTATCATGAACACTCTTATTTTTCTTCAAATAATTATAAGATTTTTTTATAATTTCATTACCCTTTCCATCTAAAACAATTAAATCGAAACGAGTAAAATCGTTAAAATCATATTCTATATCTAACTTACCCTCTTCTGGTAAATCAATATGGTAATCTTTAAGATAGGATCTATCCAATCTTTCTGCAACAACTTCTTTAGTATCTGATCTTGTTTCACCAGGCTTAAATGCTCCAAACAAATTACTTAGAGTAGGTTCCTTTACTACTGCTTCTCCTCCAAATATTGTTACATTTTTAAAATTAAATTTATTAGTACTTACAAAAGATTTTGTACTTCTGTTTAAATCATCATTTATTAATATTATTGGAGATTTATTTTTACTAGCTAATACTGAACCAGATAAAGCATCTGCATATCCATCTCCTGATGTAATATATACTTCATCTAAGTTTATCTCGTCTCTAAAATGGTCCAATATAGCTATATTAGTTTGAAATCTGTCCATTCCACTTAATCTAATTGGATTTTTTAATGAATTTTTTATATAATCACTAACTGTAGCAGGTCCTCCTAAAACATAGCTTTTATCATAAGAATTTTTCTTTAAAAACTCCATTGTGTCATTTGTTAATTTGTCACTAGGTGTTAACAAAATAGGCATTTGTTTAGTAGCTGCTATAGGTGCCATAGCCAATGCATCAGCAAAGCCTAATCCATTTGTAACTACTACTCCGTTTTTTACTCCTATTTCTTTTGCAATTTTTAAACTAGTTTTATATCTATCTTCACCATATATTCTATTAACCTTTATTCCTAGATTTTTTAATTCTGTTACTATATCTTCTGAAATTGAACCAGGACCTCCAACTATTATTACCTTTTTAGTTTCCAATTTTTCTAACTGAGCTTTAGCATTATCATTCAACTTATTTTTCCCTGTTAAAATTATAGGTGCATTATATTTTTTAGCTAATGGAGCTGCACTTAAAGCATCTGCAAATCCCTCTCCACTTGCTAGAACAACATACTCTGATGTTTCCCATCCACCACTACATATAGAAGCTGAGGTTTCATATCGACCTTTGCCACATAACCTTTTAAAATTAATCTCATCATCAGCTTTTACCTTATTAGAATTAACAATAAAAATTAAAGTAATGGCTAATAAGGTAAAAAATACTTTGCTTTTTTCTTTAGATTTTACCATATTGTATACCCCCTAAATATTTCATATAATGGTTTACTATACTATATTACCATAATCATGGATAAAAATTCACCCAACCATTGTGAATAAAGTGTAAATAAAACAATTATGGAAGTCATTCTGTTTTTTATACATAACCCTGTCTCTATTTGAATTCTATTATTTAATTATTAGCCTAGAAGTACATGGCTAACATTCTTATAATAAAATACAAACAAAGATAAAAAAGACTATTGAATAGAATAATCCATTCAATAGTCTTTTGATATGACTATTTTATCTTTTCAGTCAGTGATATGATCTGACTATTTTATGAAGTTTATGAGAATTTGATATGATTGGTTTTTGAAATGTATCCGTTCATCATATATCTTAAATATGAGAAGGATAGAATAATCTACCCTTCTCTATATTCTTTTAATTTCTATTTACATTTGGTTCACAACTATCAAAAGTTCTTGGAATATAGTATGAACTTTCTTATGAAGCTATTGTAACTATGATGTTATCTTTTATCGCTTCTTTAGCATTTTTAGTTAATTTTACTTTGAACTTACCAGCATTTACAGTATCTTTTTCTACACTTACTGTAATTGTATTATCAGCGATAGCTGCTTCTACTGCTGCTTTTACTCCAGCTATTTTTGCATCATCTGTATCATCTGTTCCTTTTGCTAACTCATATGAAGCATTAACTGATGAAAGTTTTCCATTTACTGCTGCTTGATCTGCTTCTGCTGCTTCAAGAGCTTCTATAGCTGCTTCTGCATCTTTTAAATTTGCTTCATTATCTACTAATTTCTTTTGATCTTCTGTTAACGCATTATAATTTTTTCTTGCAGTTTCTATTGCTGTTTTATTTTCTAATTTTACTTCACCTTTAGCTGGTAATTTAGCTATTTCTTCTTGTACTTTATCTGCTGCTGCTTTATCTGCTACGCCTTGATCTGCCTTCTTTATATTATCAAATATTGTTGAATCTTTTTCTGATTTAGTTATAGTTTGAGCTTTTGTTGCATCAGCTTCATTTCCTTCTAAATCAGCTATATTTATTCCATCTTCATTATAATTATCTGCTGTTTGATAATCTTCGTTATCTGTTAATCTTATTGTAGTATTTGTAACATCTATATTAATCTCTTTATCTAATACTATAACTGCTTCATCTTTATTGTCTGTAAATTTACCTATACTTACAGATTTAACTTTCATATATGATCCATTAGATCTTATTTCAAAGTCATTACCTATACCTTTTTCCTCTGCCTTTTTAATATCTTCTTTTAAATCTTCATCAAATGTAACTTTTATTACATTAGTCTTTGTATCATTGCTATTAGCTTTAACAAATTCTACATCATCTATTGCTGGCGCTTTATCATCTTTTAAAGTTAAATCCATAATTACATTTTTCTTTTCACTAGCATTATTAGCTACTACTTTGCCACCATCAGTTTTTATTTGATTACTTAATTCAAACTTGCATAATCCATTATGCTCAATCTTTCCTTTTGGAAGTTCGATTAAAACTATTTTTTTGTCACTGTCTTCAAATCTTACTGTAAGATCTTTATTGTCTTTTCCATATTTTTCAGTTAAAGATTTTCCGTCTATAAGATAATTAGATGGGTTTAATGCATTTCCATCCATTTTTTCTGGATAAGTTATAGTAATTTCATTTTTATCAGGTTTTGCAACACTTACATTGCTTGAATTTACTGTTACAACTTCATTACTTGATCCATCATAAATAACTTTAGTAGTCAATTCTTTGTTTTCTTTTTCAGTTCCTACACTCTTAACTGCACCTTTTTTGAATTCTATTTTATAAGTTCCAGCATCTAATGAATCTTTCATTTCAATTAATAATTTTTTAGCATCTACTTTATCTATAGCTACACTTTTAGCCTCTAGTTTCACACCATCTTCATCAGTTACAATAATTTTTTCTAGTTTTGCACTGTCTTTTAATAATTGTTTATCAAATACTATTGATAAAGTCTTTCCATCCACTACTGTGTTAGATGATTCTGATAATACATTTGGTCCAAAATCTTTGTTTAATTTAACAGTAGAACTATATTCTTTTCCTGCTACTCCGTTTTCGCCCATGAAATCTTTAACTGTAACATTTAATGTTACACTATCTTCTCCTTCTTCAAATAGAGGATTTGTTTCACCTATTGCATCTGGAGCTATTGTTACTTCATAAGTATAATCTTCATCATCTACTGGAGTTACTGTATATTTAGGTTCTGGTAATTTATATCCATTTTTCTTTATTTCTACATTATTCTTTGATAAAGCTTGAACTGTAGTGTTTAACTTAATTCTAAATGTATTTGATTTATCATTTTTAACTTCTAATTTTTCAACCACTGGTGTTGAATTATTTTCTGTTGCTGTATATTCACAGTTAATTACATCAACTTTATTATCTGCAAAATCCTTAGCATTGTATATTACAACTTGATGTTTTCCTACTTTTTTAGCATCATTATCTAAATTAGTAAGTTTAACTTCATAGTTTCCAGGTTCACTCTTTAATTGTCCAGGCATTTTAGATAAATCTATATCAGCAGGTTTTATTTCTTTTCCATCTATTTTAACAGTTAAATCTGATGCATTGCCTTTTATTGGTTCATTGAAAGTAAGTTTGACATCTGATGCTCCTGTGTATTCTGTTTTTAATACTTTAGGATCTTCATTGTCTTGGAACATTACAAAGTCGCCTTCATAATCTTTCATTTTTTTGTAATTAGTATCAACTACATTTTTAACATTTACTTTATATTTTGTACCTGTTACAAATGTAGCATCAATATCATTTATTCTTAAAACTACAGATTTGTTATCATCTTGTAATTTTGCTGTAAATTTTTTATCGAAATCTACTCCATCTGCATTTCCAACTTTTTTATATAAATTATAATTTGATTCATTTTCAGCTGAATCTTTATTTACTTCTCTATTAAATACTACTTTAATTTCTTTAGCATTAATAGCTTCTGATGATTCAACTTTAACTTCTAATTTAGCTTCTGCATCAGCTATTGCTTTGTCTTTAGCAGCTATTCTAGCTTCGAAAGCTGATTTTTTAGTTGCATCTTTAACGTTGTTTACTGCTTTAACAGCATCTACTTTTAAAGCTTTTGCAGCTGTTATTTCTTGAGCTGTTCCTATTTTTGCATCTTCATAAGCTTTAACAGCTTTTTCTGCTGCTGATAATTCTGGGTTAACAGCATTTTCTATTTCATTAACTATTTCATCTGGCATAACACCTTTTCCACCTACTGTAGAAACTTCTGTTTTGTCAGTTTTGTTATCTTGTATATATTTTATTGCATTCTTAGTTCCTTGAGCATCTTTAGTGTCAATTAGAACTAATGGTGCACCATTTTTTCCTGCTAATGCTGAAGCTACTAAAGCATCTGCATAACCTTTTTGTCCATCAGTTGCGTTAGCTACATATATGTTATCAGCATTTAATTTGAAGTGTTCCATTATTTTAAGGTTAGTGTCAAATCTATCTGCACCACCATTAACTCTTTCACTTGCTCCTAATTTATTGTAAACTGCTGCTGGAACAACTCCTTCTGTTCCTATTACAGTTACTTTTGAATTGTGTTTTTTTACAAAGTCAGCTGCTAAATCTGCTGTAGAAGCATCTTTTCCTACTATTAATAGAACTTGTTCTTTAGCTGCTGCTACTGGTGCTGCTGATAAAGCATCTGAGAAACCATCTTTTCCATTAACAACCATAACATTTTCAGCTTTTACGCCTAACTTGTCTACTAAGTGATTAGCTACAGCTATGTTAGTTTCAAATCTAGTTTGTCCGCCTAATTCAGTTACTGTATATTGTTTTTTAAGTCCATCTCTTACTGATTGTGCTACAGATGCGTTTCCACCTATAACATAAACATTTTTTGGTTTTAATGTTTCTAATGCACTTTTAGCATTTGAATTTAATTCTCCTGCTGTAGTTAATATTATTGGTGCATTTAATTTTTTAGCTAATACAGATGCACTTAATGAATCTGCATAACCATTTCCTGAAGCTATTATTACATTTTCAGCTCCATCTTTCCAATTAGTTTTTGCTACGTTTGCAGCTGTTTCATATCTGTCATTTCCTTGTACCTTATTAACATCTCCTGGTGCTGCTTTAACATTTCCTGTTGTAACAGTTGCTAAAACTAGTCCAACAACTGTAGCACTTGCTAGTGCTCTTGTACCTTTCTTATTCATGTGCTTATACCTCCTTAAATGTGTAAACATTAATTAATAAAATAAATAACATTACTATTGTTGCATTTTGCTTTAAATAGTATGTTAACTTTTCCTTAATATATATATTTTTCTTTAATAGTGTTATTTAATCAATTTTTACATAACATATGTTATCTTTAGTTTATTTTCCTAAACAGGATTTTTTAAGTCATTTTTAATTATAACACAGGCTTGTAACATTTTCTATAAGTAATATTTATTTCATTAAATAATATTTTTTACAAAATATGATTTAATATTACATATTATAATATATTTTTACATTTATCATTAAATTATTCCATTTTTGTATATCTTTCGACATTTTTCTATTGTCGTATTTTCATTTTTTTTATTTTCTTTAAGTATTTTGATAATAATTGTATTCATACCCATATTATATTTTAATTACATTATTCTATATTTAATGGTAAAGTCCTCCTTTTTGGTAGTGATTTTATTAAATTTTTATAATATACTATTAAAAGTCTAGGATTTAATGTTATTTTTCCTACAATGCTTTTATAATGATCACATACAATATATAATTAAATATAGGGTTTATTAAAACTCTTATTTATAATTAATTTAAAATTGATTATAAACTATTGTTGAAGACTAAGGATTGGAGTTGAATTTATTGTGAAAATTAAATATGTTACTATACTTCTTCTATGTATTTGTTTGCCTTTAGTTTTTGTAGGTTGTGATTCCAAATCGGAGGAGCCTGTATCTAGAGAAACTTATCTTATGGGAACTATAATAAATATTAAAGCCTATGGAAAAAATGCTGATAAGGCAGTACAGGCTTCTGTGGATAAAATTTCTGATATAGAAAATAAAATGTCTCTTAATATATCTACTAGTGAAATTAATAAAATCAATAAAAATGCGGGAATAGCTCCTGTTAAAGTAAGTAAAAATACTTTTGACGTAGTAAAAGCTTCATTAATATATAGTGAAAAAACTAAAGGTTCCTTTGACATAACTGTAGAGCCATTAGTATCTCTTTGGGGTATTGGAACAGACAAAGCAAGAATTCCATCTAAGGATGAGATAAGCAATGCTTTAAGCCTTATAAATTATAAAGATGTTGTTATAAATGAAAAGGAATCTACTATTATGCTTAAAAGGAAAGGTCAGGCTATAGATTTAGGGGCTATCGCTAAAGGATATACCGCAGATGAACTAAAAAAAGTTCTTTTAAACTATAATGTTAGTTCTGCTTTTTTAAATCTTGGGGGAAATGTATATGTTTTAGGAAATAAACCTGACAAAACTCCTTGGAAAATAGGTGTTCAAAATCCTTTGGAACCTCGTGGAGATTATTTAGGTATAGTATCTGTTTCTGACAAGTCTGTAGTTACCTCTGGAAATTATGAAAGATTTTTTGAAAGAAATGGGAAAAGATATCATCATATATTTGATACTAAGACAGGTTATCCTGCAGAAAAAGGCCTTATTAGTGTTTCTATAATATCAGATAAATCCATAGATGGTGATGCGTTATCCACTAGTGTCTATACTTTAGGCCTAGATGAAGGTAAAAAATTAATAGAAAGCCTAAAGGATGTAGAAGCCGTATTTGTAACTAATGATAAAAAAGTTTATACAACCTCTGGGCTTAAAGATACATTTAAACTAACAAATACAGATTTTAAACTACAAAATAAATAATTTTTTTAAATAGTTTATTTTTATATTTTAATTAGAATATATTAAAATATAAAATTTAATTTTTAAATTTAATAAATTTTTATTTTGTTATAAGATAATAGGTGGTGATCTAATGAAAAAAGGTGATAAAATTGTAATATATATAGTTTCTATTCTATTAGCTTTAAGCGTAATAAGTATTATTTTCTTCAAATTCTTTGTAAAATCTGAAAATGCTGTAGCTGTAATAAAACAGAATGGTAAAATTATAGAAAAAGTTGATTTATCTAAGGTGAAAGAAAAAAAAGAATTAAAAATTAATTATAATGATAAAGATCATAAAGGTTATAATATTATAGAGATAGATAAAGGCTCTATTAGATTTATAGATGCGGATTGTCCTGATAAGGTTTGTATAAAATCAGGTGTATTAAAAAAACCTGGAGAAACAGCTGCTTGTCTTCCTCATAAACTTATAATTACTATTGAAAAAAATGATAAAGAAGTAGACGAAGTTTCTTATTAAATTTAGGAGTAATCTATATGAAAAATAAAAATTATAATACTAGAAAAATGATTTTTTTAAGTTTGATGGTAGGTATAGCATTAATTATATACATAATAGAGGCTCAAATACCTGTACTTTTTCCTGGTATTAAACTAGGTCTTGCTAATATTATTTCACTAGTTACCTTAATTATGCTAGGTGGGTATGAAGCCCTATTGGTTATGTTTCTAAGAACCCTTTTAGGCTCTATGTTTGCAGGAAATATGTCTTCTTTTATGTTTAGCTTGGCTGGTGGTTTTTTAAGTAACATTGTTATGATTATGCTTTATTATAAATTTAAAGAAAACTTAAGTTTAAGTTCCATAAGTATTTGCGGTGCTATATTTCACAATATAGGTCAACTCTTTATAGCAGCCTTTGTGGTAAAAGATTTTAGAATATATGTGTATTTACCAGTACTTATGATTTCCGGTATAATAACAGGCTATTTTATAGGCCTATGCACTAAATATCTTAATAAAAACTTAGGCAATGTAAAACTATTTAATGAACTAAAGAGCAATGAAAAATGATCAATTAATAATTATTAATTGATCATTAAATAAAAGAGCTAAGTAAATTTATTTACTTAGCTCTTTTTTATATACTCTATACTCTATACTCTATACTCTTTCTTAAAATATATCTAATATTCTAAAATCTCCTACTTTTTCATCTAATTTTTGTTCCACTGACTCTGATACTGAAGCTTTTCCACCAACAATAACTAAGTTACCCTCGTCCTCTATATTAGTTTCAACAAATTTTTCTGCATTAGCTATTTCTGATGTACCTGCTCCTAATCCACTCAGAACTAATGGTGCGCCTGTTTTAGCTGCTGCTGCTGAAGCTACTAGAGCATCTGCAAATTGACCTTGTCCAGCTTTTCCGCCTTGTCCTCCTGCTGCTATATATACATGACTAAAGTCTAATCCACCTTTACCTTTAAAATATTCTAGCACTGCTAAATTAGTTTGAAATCTGTTTTTAGATTGAGCATCTGAAGTTATCTTTGTACCATTTACAGAACTAACCACAGAGGAAGGTAACACACCACTACCACCTACTGCAAGAATCTGTAATTTGTTTTTTGATATTATATTACTTTTTACTACATTTGGTACACTTTTAGTATTTCCAAATAATACTGGATAACCATTAGTAGCTGCTACCGAAGCTACAGATAATGCATCTGCATATCCATCTTGTCCATTTACCAAAATACCTGTCTTTGATTTAGGACTTAATCTTAATATCTCTTCTGCCACTCTGGCATTAGTTCCATATCTTGTTTTGTCACCATATTTTTGTCCATCGTAACGTGTAACTTGGAACCCCTTACTTTTTAATGAACTTTCCATAGTTGTAGATACAACGCCAGTACCACCAACTATATATATTTTTTTAACATTTTGTAAGTCACTTATAGTTTTTAACACCTCTGACTCTAATGCTCCTTTATTTTCAGTTAAAAGTATTGGAGCATTTAATAATCTTGAAAGTGGTGCTGAACTTACTGCATCTGCATAGCCTGTACCATTTACTAAAATAACGGATTCTGATTTTTGGAATATTTCCTTTGCTGTTTTATTAGCCGTATCTATTCTATTACTTCCATTCATTCTTTTTATAGAAGCTGCTTGTACATTAGTAAAAGAAATTCCTATTACCATTACTAAAGTAGCAGTTATAACTGAAAGAATTTTTTTATTCTTCTTTAACATTAGTTTCCCTCCATTTATATAATTTTCTATATTTTTAATTATATACTAAATCAATTTACATTTATATATTCTATATAATATTCGTACAAAATCTTTTGTTTTTTAGAGTTTATTTTTAAATATCTCTTACTTAATATAAATTTTCTATATATTAAATTTATAATATATGTACATTTACTATTTTTGTAATTTACAGTGTATTAATAGAATATTTTATAAACTTGGAACTAAATATGTCAGTAAAACTCTAAGTAATTTAAAACCATTTACGATAAACAATGTACAATGATCAATTCTAAATAAACAATAAGCATTGATAATTGCACATTGTTTATCAAGTAAAAAAGAGTTAAGTAAATTTATTTACTTAACTCTTTTTTACTCTATAATCTATACTCTTCCCCTAGTTTGCTGGCTTTTCTTCTTTTACTACTATGTCTTTTCCATAAGCTATTAATGCATTTGTAGGACATTTTTTAACACATGCCATACATTTTACACATTTTTCTTTATCTACTACTGGTAGATTGTTTTCCATTGTTATAGCTTTTACTGGACAAGTTCTTTCACATAGTTTACATGTCATACATCCAACTTGGCAAATATCTTTAACAGCTTTTAATGTATCTTTAGAGTTACATGCTACTCTAATTACAGCTGATAATGGTTTTAGATCTATTACTGCTCTTGGACAAGCTTTTACACAGGCTCCACAACCTACACATTTTTCTGGATCTACTTCTGCTATTCCACCTTCTGTTACATGGATAGCATCAAATGCACAGGCTTTTGCACAGCTTCCTAAACCTAAACATCCATATTGACAAGATTTTGATGCACCACCTGGAACTACTGATGCTTGTTGACAATCCATTGTTCCGTAGTACTCTCCTCTTTGTTTAGCTTTATCACAAGTTCCGTTACATTTTACGTATGCTTTTAATGGTTCTGATTCATCTACAGAAACTCCCATTATTTCTGCTACTTTTGCTGATACAGCAGCTCCACCTACTGTACAGCAGTTTGGTGCTGCTGCACCTTCTGCTACTGCTTGTGCATAAGCGTCACATCCTGCATATCCACAACCACCACAGTTAGCTCCTGGTAAAGAATCTCTTATTAATGGTACCTTAGGGTCTACTTCTACGGCGAATTTTTTAGATGCATATCCTAAAAGAACACCGAATACAAGCCCTAGTGCACCTAAGCTTAATATAGGAAATAGTAATTCATTCATCTATCTACACCTCCTAATGTAGTAGTCCTTGGAACCCCAAAAATGCGATTGCCATAAGTCCTGCTGTTATTAATGATATTGGAAGTCCTTCCATTGCTTTAGGCATTTTATCGCATGCTTCCATTCTTTCTCTTAAACCTGCTAAAAGAACTATTGCAAGCATATATCCTACTCCTGAGAAAGTTCCAAATATTAGTGATTCTATTAAATTAAGTTTATCGTTCATGTTTATAATAACCGCACCTAATATAGCACAGTTTGTAGTTATAAGTGGTAAGAATATTCCTAGAGCTTTGTATAAACTAGGACTTTTCTTTTTAATAACCATTTCAACAAATTGAACTAGTGCTGCTATAACTAATATAAAAGCTATAGTATATAGGTAAGTTATGTTAAGTGGTACAAGTATAGCATTGTATACTATATAAGATATAAGTGATGCTAATGCCATAACGAATGTAACTGCAAGTCCCATCCCTGTAGCAGTTTCAACTTTCTTTGAAACACCAAGGAAAGAACATATTCCTAAAAATCTTGCTAAAACGAAGTTATTAACAAATAACGCTGATATAATCAAAGCAAATATTTTCATACTTTTTTTCACCCTTCTTTCTTAAATAAGGATATTTAAAATTCCTTCTCTTGGTTATTTAGCTTTTTTTAATTTTCTGCTATTTATTATTGCCATTAATATTCCTAATGTAAAGAATGCTCCTGGCGCAAGTATCATTATTAAAGCTGGTTGGAATGAAGATGGCATTATTTGATGTCCAAATAATTGTCCTGCTCCTAATAGTTCTCTTATCATTCCTATTACTGTTAATGATATTGTAAATCCTAATCCTTGGCCTAATCCATCAAATATTGAAGATACTGGACCATTTTTTGATGCATAAGCTTCCGCTCTTCCTAGGATAACACAGTTAACAACTATAAGTGGTATAAATATACCTAATGATTGATATAATGCTGGTACGAAACCTTGCATTAAAAATTGAAGTAATGTAACAAATCCTGCTATTACTACTATAAATGATGGTATACGAATTTTATCTGGTATTACTTTTCTAAGTAATGATATAACTAAGTTTGAACCCATAAGAACTACTGTGGATGCAAGTCCCATACCTATACCATTTTTAGCACTTGATGTTACCGCCAAAGTAGGACACATTGCTAAAACCTGAACGAAGGTAACATTTTCGTCTATAATTCCATTTTTTAATCTTTCACCTAAAACGCTCATTATTTTTGTCCTCCCTTCAATTCATTTTTATAAAATTTAACGGCATCATTAACACCATTTGTAACTGCTCTTGATGTTATAGTTGCGCCTGTCATAGCTTGTATTTCATTGTCTTTTCCTGGTGCTGTCTTAACAACTTCTAAATCTTTTTCAATTGGTTTTCCTTTAAATTGTCCAGAGAATTTTGGTTGTGGTGCATTTGCTCCAAGTCCTGGTGTTTCTGAATGGGAAAGAATTTTTATTCCTTCTACTTTTCCTTCTTTAGAAACTCCTACCATCATTTCTATTTGTCCACCGTAACCCTTTGTTAAAACTTTTATAGCATATCCTGCTGTATCGCTACCTGTTTTTCCTTCATTAACTTCTGTTATAGCATCCTTTTCTTTTCCATCCATTTTTTCAAATTTATCTGCTTTTGGAAGGATTTCTTTCATGGCTTCAGTATTTGTTTTTTCTACTTGATCTGCTATTGGCTTTTTAGTTATTACAAAAGCTCCTCCTAATATAAGACCAGCTACTGCTGTTATTATAAAAAGCTTTAATCCTAATTTTAGTGTTTCATTCTTTTCCATTATTTCACCTCCCCAAATACTCTTGGAGCTACAAATTTATCTATTAGAGGTACAAATAAATTCATTAATAATATTGAGTAAGAAACTCCTTCTGGGTATCCTCCAAATATACGTATAACTGTTGTTATAACACCACATCCTATTGCGAAGATAACCTGTCCTTTTTTAGTCATTGGTGAAGTTGTGTAATCAGTTGCCATGAATATAGCACCTAACATTAATCCACCTACAAATATTTCATATATTGCATTTCCAGACATAGCTCCATGTCTACCTATTATTGCTGTAAGTACAAATACAGTTCCTACATAAGTAACAGGTACATGCCAAGTTATTATTCTTCTATATAAAAGATACGCAAACCCTATAAGTAATGCTAAAGCTGATGTTTCACCAATACATCCTCCTATGTGTCCTACAAAAGCTGATGCTAAACTTGGTAATTCTCCTGGTGCTCCCTTTAAAATAGCAAGTGGTGTAGCTGTAGTAACCCCATCAACAGTCCAAGTAGTCATAGCTACTGGCCAAGATGCAAGTAAAAATGCTCTTCCTGCTAAAGCTGGGTTTACTATGTTTTGTCCAATTCCTCCAAAGAATTGTTTAACAACTATTATGGAGAAAAAGCTTCCTATAACTACCATCCATAATGGAAGTGTTGGTGGTACATTAAATGCAAGTAACATTCCTGTTACTACTGCACTTAGATCTCCTATACTTATATCTCTTCCTGTAGCTTTTTCCCAAATGTATTCTGCTGCTACACAGGAAATAACTGCTGTTAATATAACTAAAAGTGCTTGTAATTTAAAGAAATATATTCCTGCAACAGTTGCTGGAAGTAAAGCTATTACAACATCTCTCATTATTGATTGAACAGAGTCTTTTGAACGAATATGTGGAGATGAAGATAATGTATACATTGATTCAGACATCCAAAGTCACTCCTTACTTAAATTATTTTTTTCTTTTTGAAGCTATAACTGTACGTTTAGCTGTTCTTATAGATTGAATTAAATGACGTTTAGCTGGACATACAAAAGTACAGCATCCACATTCTATACAATCTAAACCGTGTAATTCTTCAAAGCCACCTAATTCACTTCTGTTAGATAAAGAATCTAATGTAGATGGTATTAAGTTCATTGGACATGCCTCTACACATCTTCCACATCTAATACAGCTTGATGCTTGTGGTAATACCGCTTGAGCACCAGTTAAGCTTAATAAGCCTGAAGAACCTTTTACTGTTGGTATATCTAATGTTGGTATTGTCATACCCATCATTGGACCACCGGATATAACTTTAACTGGATCTTCTTTATATCCTCCACAGAATTCTACTAATTCTCTAAGGTTTGTTCCAAGTTTCATTCTTATATTTTTAGGTTCTTTAACAGCTTCACCTGTAACTGTTATAATTCTTTCTATTAATGGTCTTCCCAAAACTACTGCATTATATATTTCTCTAACTGTTGCAGTGTTTTGAACAACACATCCTGCATCTGCTGGAAGTTTTCCTGATTGAACTTCTCTTCCTTTTATAGCATATATTAATTGTTTTTCTGCTCCTTGTGGGTATTTAGTTTTAAGAGCTTTAACTTCTATATTTGCTATTCCTTGTGATGCTTTTTTCATAGCTTCTATAGCATCTGGTTTATTATTTTCTATTCCTATATAACCTTTAGCTTCTGGGAATATTTTTAATATTATTTTTAAACCTTCTACTATTTTATCTGACTCTTCTAGCATAAGTCTGTGGTCACAAGTTAAATATGGCTCACATTCCGCTGCATTTACTATGATTGAGTCTATTTTTTTGTCTGGTGGTGGTGAAAGTTTTACATGAGTTGGAAAACAGGCTCCACCCATACCAACAATACCTGCTTGTTGGATTAATTTCATTATTTCTTCTTTTGTCATTTCGTTGTAGTCTTTTGGCTTTGGCATTTCAATTTCTTCATATTGTCCATCATTTTCTACAATAACTGCCATTACCTTTGTTCCTGCTGCAGTTAATACTGGAGCAAGATTTTTTACAGTACCTGAAACACTGCTGTGTATAGGCGCTGATACAAAGCCTGTAGCTTCTCCTATAACTTGACCTACTAATACTCTGTCACCCTTTTTAACTACAGGATTACAAGGTGCCCCTATATGTTGAGACATAGGAAAAACTAAATCGCCTTTTGGTAAATATTCTTCTATAGGCTTTTTCTCTGTAAGGTATTTTCCATGTGGTGGATGTACACCTTTTTTAAAAGTTAATAGTTCCATACTAATCCTCCTATCTTTATGCATACATGGTAAAAATCATGAAACACACAATATTATTACCTAAAATATGAATTGAATAAAAACAGTAAATTTATTATTATTAATTAAGAATAAAGATTAAAATAAAATAATAAACAACTTCATAAAGTTAAAACTACTACATAGTACATAATAATTGTAAGCAACAACTGTGCCAAAATAAAGCGCAAAAAAATTCCCTATAATTTTTATCTTATTTTTTAAATAGTAAGTAGTAATTATTAAGAAATTTTTAATATATTAATTTTATTTTAAGAACACACTAATTATTTTATAGGAATTTGTCCATATCTGCAAGTGTAATTTTACTAGCTATCATTACAAAATTTTACATTTTAAATTAAATTAAAATAAAATTATACTCATACACATTATAAGTTTTTTGTAATCGATTTACAAGAGTAATACTAAGTTTAATTTATAACATACTTTATATCATTTTATATACTTATATGTCTAAAAATTACAGTTTTTTTGTAATTTTTTCTTGTTCTTTTTTTGCTACAATATACAATTGTAAGTTCTAAAAACAAATCTTGCATTTTCTTCATTTGCCAACATTATAACTTAAGAAAAAATACTATGCCCTCTATGCTTTAAAAATAACTAGTAAAATTAAAAATGCATTTTAAAATATGAAGATATACAAATTTTTAAAAGTATAGTCAAAATATTAACTGAATGCTTTTATTATGTTCTTTATTTTAATTATATGTTTTAAGTATTGTTTCTATTAATAATATTGATTTTTAATGAATTTCATAATATAAATATATGTTACTTATATTTGTATATAATAGCTTTATGGAAATTTTTATATATGCTTCATACATTAACTTTTTAAGTTATAATAAGAATTTTCGATTTTATTGTTATATTTTTAACATAATTGTGCATAAAATAAATTTTATTCATTTGAATAAAAATTTGTCTTACCCATTACTTAAAATGGAGTTATACTACTCTTAGTTTAAAAAAAGACTTAACACTAGCTTCAACCTATTAAAAAAGGATATGTGGCGAGATCGACAACTCAATTCGCTAAGAGATTCTAATTTATTTTTTACCTATTGCAGATTTTCCTTTCAGTTGGAAATTATTATAACAGCTTTTGAAGGCATTAAAACAAGAAATATTTTTAGAGAAAATAGATATCTAGAAAAATAATGAGAATACTTTATTTGTGATCTAATATTTAAGCGTAAAGTAAACAGGACGTTTGCTTAGCTCTGTTGCCACAGGATGTGGCATTAGAGCGTTAGCTTAAATATTAGGACACAAATATTAGTATTCTTTATTTTTATAGCTATCTATTGAACAAAAATATTTCTTGTTTTAATTCTAACTCTTTAAAAGCTGTTAAGTCCTAATTTCCTTTTTTATTGCTAGGAAAATTATCATTACAATCAAAGAACATAATATCCCTGTAGATTGTGCATTTAATATCCATATACCTTTGTCATTGTTTTGAAATTGTAAATATAATGTTACTATTATTCCTATTATAGATGATATAAAAGCTATTTTAGTATTTGGTTTTTCTGAAAATAGTCCAAATAATAGTGGTACTGTTAAAGAAACTGACATTAGTGTATAAAATATAGACAATGCTGTTATTATATTAGGTAATATAAAGGCCATAGCTACTCCCAATACTCCGCCTATGACTGTAACTATTCTCCCTGCCTTTAATAGCTTTTTATCTTCTATTTTAGGATTTATAAAAGTTTTATATATATCTTCTGTAAAGGTGGTTGTTAGCATATATAAAACCGCATCTGCTGTACTAACTTCCGCTGCAAATATAGCGGCTAATGCTAAAGCAGATACTGAAAAAGGCATTAGGTTCTTCATGACCATAGGTAATGCTAATTCCTGTTGATTAAGATTAGGAAACACTGCAAAAGCGCACATTCCTAATATAGTAGGTAAAAATGCAAACAATCCTTGAACTACTGCACATATTCCTGCTCCTTTTTTTATGGTTTTCATGTCTTTTGCTCCGTAAACTTTCCCTATCAATCCTGGTGATATAAAAAATGATGGTGTAAGCATTAAAAACCACCCTACTATGGTACTTATACCTATACCTTTTAAACTAAAATAATTTACACTTTCATTTGCTGATAAATTATTTAGTATAGCTGTATGTAATCCAGTAAATCCATTTACACTCTTTATACAATAAGGTACTGCAATTATAAACCCTAGTATTATTATTACTAATTCTAATACGTTTACTATAGCTGAAGATAAAAGCCCACCGGATGAAAAATAAAGAACCACAACCACTGCTCCAATTAAAATTCCTATATTTTTATCAATGCCTGAAGTTACATTTAATATCCATGCAATTCCCATAAGTTGACCTGCAAATAATGCTAACGTACCTATGGTCATCATTATAGATATAGCTCCTTTGAAATATTTAGAATATCTTATATCTAAATAATCTCCTAAGGTATACAAATTGTATTTCATGGATTTTTCCCATATTTTAGGTCCTACCAAAAAAGCTAATACAGCTGTTCCTATAGCAGACATAAATATCCACCAATAAGAAGATACTCCATATTTATATGCAATACCGGTTATCCCAACAGTGGACCCTGCCCCTATATTTGCTGCTATTAGTGTAGTAAATAATAATTTAGAATTAAGTTTTCTTCCTGCTACAAAAAAATCTGCAGCACCTTTCACATATTTTTTGACAAAAAATCCTGCTAATATAAGTATTATGGCATATATTATTATAAATATTAAATATCCGTTCACAATCAACTAGTTATGGAAATCATAACAAACCACAACCTCTCCTTTCTATGTTTTTTCTTTTTTCTTTTTATGATTTTTTTAAACTAATATATTTTATTAAATCTTCATAATAGTTTACAAGATTTAATTCCATATCCTTTTAATCTCTTATATTCTATTAAAGTTATATTTTATATTACAATATTTATTTAATACATAATATTTTTCATTATATTATAATTTAAAACCTGATGCAATTGCATCAGGTTTTAATAAATTTTATTCATCCTCTACCATAATTAATTTTATATAAAAAGTTATATATCCCTTTTGGTATTCCGCCCAAATACTGCCTTTATGCATTTCTACTATACTCTTGGCTATAGCTAACCCTAAACCACTTCCACCAGTTGATGCAGTTCTTGATTTATCTAACCTATAAAATCTATCAAATAATTTTTTTAGGTCTTCTTTTGATATTTCTTCACTTTTATTTGATATGGATACCATAGAAAATACTCTTTCCTTATACAAATTAATTTTTATTTCTCCTGGTTTTATACTATACCTTATAGCATTCATTATTAGATTTTCAAAAACTCTTACCATTTTGTCCGCATCTATTTCTGATACTATTTCAGAATCCCAGGCATATTTATTTATACTTACTTTATTTTCTTCACATATAGGTACTAATTCTTCTATTAATTGATCTAATAATTCTCCTAAAATAATCCTTTGTTTGTTTAAGGTTACTCTGTCATTTGTATATTTAGTATAAGAAAATAAATCCTGTATTAAATTTTTTAGTTTTTCCGATTTGTTATAAGCCACATTTGCATATTCCATCAACTCTTTTTCACTTTTAAATTTCTTTTCTTTTATTAATCCTAAATAACCCATTATAGATGTAAGGGGTGTTCTTAAATCATGGGAAACATTTGTTATTAAGTCATTTTTAGCTTTTTCTATCTTTCTTTCTTTTTCCATTTTATCACTCAACTCTTTTGCCATATAATTTATATTATCTGCTAATAATGCTAGCTCATCGTTTCCTACTCTTTTTACTCTATAATCTAAGTTTCCTTTTGATATTTGTAAAAGTCCATTTGATATTTGTTCTATATAATTCATTTTCTTTTTTGTTATAAATAGAAATCCAAATATAAATACTATAACAGCTAACAAAAACGCACTTACAGATTTATCCTTGGTATAATATACAGTCTCTGCTCTTGGTATACCTTGAACTATTATATAAGCCTTTTCATTTTCAAAAATCAATGGATTAATACTTACAAATTCTTTTCTTCCTATATCATAATCATATTGATAATTCCCTGCATTTTGAAGTTGTATATTATTTTTTATAATTTCAAATATATCAACCTTTTCGGCTTCTACATTTCCTACCTTAAAAAGAATTTTCCCTTCAGTATTAGCTATAAATATTTTATTGTTCTTATCTATGCTCCAATGCCTATCTATAATATCTTGTATAGTCTTTTCATCTTCTATTTTTAATTTTTGGCTATTAATTTCATTTGATATAGATAAAGAATTATTATAAATTTCATTTATTCCTTTTTCATAATCTATCTCTGAATACCTACTAGCTTTAGTTAGATAACTATTAGCTATAATATATGTCATAATAGCCATTAAAAAACATAATGCAAAAGTAAATATAAGTTCTAGTCTTATGCTTTTTTTTACTTTATAGGATATTAATTTATATACATATTTAAAAGGTTTTATTATCTTATTAAATAATCTCTTTATTCTATTTTTCAACCTTGTATCCAACTCCCCAAACTGTTTTTATATATCTTGGATTTCTAGGGTTTTGTTCTATTTTTTCCCTTAATTTTCTTATATGAACCATTACTGTATTATTTGAATCTAAAAATTCCTCTTTCCATACTAATTCATATATTTTTTCTATACTAAACACTACCCCTCTATTTCTAGCCAGTAGCTCCAAAATATCAAATTCTCTTGGTGTAAGTTTAACTAGCTGATCTCCAATCCTAACTTCATGGGTTGCTACATTTATAGTTATATCTTCTATAGTAACAATATCTTCATTTTCATTTCCATTTGAATTATTAAGCTTTATATATCTTCTTAACTGAGATTTAACTCTAGCTAAAAGCTCTAAAGGATTAAAAGGCTTTGTTATATAATCATCTGCACCTGTCGTCAATCCTATTATTTTATCCATATCTTCACTTTTAGCTGAAAGCATTATTATAGGCATACTTTTTTCTTCTCTTATTTTCATGCAAGCTTCTATTCCATCCATCTTAGGCATCATTATATCTAATATTATAAGATGAACATTATTAGTCTTTAAAAGTTCTAAAGCTTCTATCCCATTAGATGCTTTTAAAGTTGTATAACCTTCATTGGTTAAGTATATATCTATTAAATCTCTGATTTCTTTTTCATCATCAACAATGAGTATTTTTTCTGCTGACATTTCTTAATCATCTCCAAACCATAATAATTTATCATATTATAAATTCCTTCACCTAAGATTATAGCAAATATTATATCGAATAAAACATGTTGTTTTATAAATTCAGTAGATAATATAATAAGTATCCCCAATATTCTAACAATAATATTAGTTATTCTATTATTTTCTACTTCATTATTTAACATATATCTCATAATAATATAAGTAGTTATAACATGAATACTTGGAAAACAATTATAAGGATTATCTGTATTATATATAAATTTAACAACACCACTAAAGGTATCATTAGCTATTACTTCTGGTCTTGGTACTGTGGTTTGAAAAAAGAAAAATATAATATAGCTTACAATTAAACTTATTATTATACTTGATAAAGATTTATAATATAATTCTCTATTTTTAAAACACATATATATTAAAGATATAATTATAAATGGATACCAAACCATATAAGGAACAGAAAATGCAGGTATAAAAGGCATAGATTTATCCAAGTCCGTAACTAAAGTGTATACTCCCCTATTTGAGTTATTTAAAATACCATAAAAAATATTTACTATTGGTATTATTAACATTAAGCTTAATGGTATAATATTTTCTTTAATTTTGTGTATCAACTTAACTTCCCCCATAACCTTTTTTTTGTTTTTATCTTATATAATAATTGTACTTAAAATATCTTAATAAAAACTTTTCTTAATCCTTAATACTTTCTTAATATAAATAAGGAAAGTGCTACGCACTTTCCTTAAATTTGTCCTGTTATAAATTGTATTATTATACTTACTACTGCTACATTAAACCATACTATAACGCCTAAAAGTATTGGTTTAAATCCTGCCTTAGTCATTTCTTTAAAGTTTGAACTTAGCCCTATAGCTGATAGTGCCATTACTATTAAAAATTTTCCTAACTCATTTATATAATGAATTGTATTTCCTTTAAATAATCCCATAGTATTTAATAGGGATGCTACTAAAAACCATAATATAAACCATGGAAATATTTTTTTAAAGGAATAATTTACTTCTCCCGTTCCCATTTTAGCTTCTTTTTTCTTTTTATAGGCTGTTATAAATGCAAATATTAATGATATTGGTATTATTAGAGTAGCTCTTGTTAATTTAACTATAGTTGCATATTCTCCTGCCTTATTGCTAAAAGCATATCCTGCAGCTACTACGGAGGAGGTATCATTTATAGCTGTTCCTGCCCATAATCCAAAGGCTTTATCTGAAAATCCTAATAGATGACCTAAGGGTGGAAATATTAAAACAGCTATTATGTTAAATAAAAATATAGTGGATATAGAGTAAGCTATCTCCACTTCATCTGCTTCTATTATAGGAGATATAGCTGCAATAGCAGAACCTCCACATATAGCTGTACCTACTCCTATTAAAGTTTTTAGCTTGTCTGGTATTTTAAAAAACTTACCAACTACATAAGCAGTTATAAAGGCTGTGGCTATTGTAAATATAGTCACTTCTAAGGATTCTAACCCTGTTTTCCTAACCTGTGATAAACTTAATCCTGCCCCTAAAACTATGATAGCCCATTGTAATACTTTTTTTGATGTAAATCCCACTCCTTCTATAGTATTTTTAGGTTTACCTATAATATTGTTTATCATTATGCCTATTATTATGCCAAAGACTGCTCCCCCTATTACTGGCATTAAGTTTCCAAGCCAAGTTGCTAATAGAGCTATAGAGAACGATAGCAAAATCCCTGGTAATATAGTTTTTAGTCTTTTCATTTTTTCCATCTCCCATTTTATCTTGTGATTTTTAATTTTAAATATAAACTGATATTATTACTTTTCTTTCCCTTTATTATTTTATATTCTTTATAGTTAAAAGTTAAATATTATTATTTTATAATTATAATAAGTATTTACTTATTATAAACTCTATTTTTATAAAAACATCTCTTAAAGATATTAAAACAAGAAATGCTTTTAGAGAACATAGATATCTACAAAAATAATACCATAATATTTTTTAAATTTAAGTTACATTTTTTTATGTTCTTAATATTATATAGTAGGGGAATAGAGGTGATTATATGTATTTTAACAAAAGATCTCCTTATAGATATTTAGTTGTTGGTAGTGACACTAAAGTACCTCTATATAATGGACAACTATCTCCTTGTATAAATTTTGATAATGCAGCTACTACACCACCTTTAGTTTCTGTAATGAATGCTATTGTTAATTTTTCTCCTTGGTATTCCTCCATTCACAGAGGTACTGGATATAAATCTCAATTATCTTCTAAAATATATGAAGATTCTAGAGAAACTGTTGGGAAATTTGTGGAAGCTGATTTAGACAAAGATACTGTTATATATGTAAAAAATACTACAGAAGCTATTAATAAACTTTCTTATAGACTTTGTTCCTATGATGATGATTCTATAATTTTAACTACTTCTATGGAACATCATTCTAATGACTTACCTTGGAGAAATAAATATAAGATAGATTATATAGAGGTAGATGAATTTGGAAGATTAGTAATGGAAGATTTAAAAAACAAACTAATAAAATATGGTGATAAAGTTAAATTAGTTACTATTACTGGTGCATCTAATGTAACAGGATATATAAATCCTATTTATGATATAGCAAAATTAGTTCATGAATATGGATGCAAAATTTTAGTAGATGGAGCACAACTTGTACCACATTGTAAAATTAGTATGAAACCCTATAATAGTTTAGAACACATTGATTATTTAACTTTTTCTGCTCATAAAATGTATGCACCTTTTGGTGTAGGTGTTTTGATAGGACCTAAAGAAACTTTTGAGGAAGGCGCTCCAGACTATAAAGGTGGCGGTACTGTAAATGTAGTAACTAAAGACTATGTTTTATGGGCAGATCCTCCTGAAAAGGATGAAGCAGGTACCCCAAATGTCATGGGTGTTGTAGCTCTTGTTGCATCTATAAATGCCATAACAAGCATAGGAATGAAAAATATTGAGATTTATGAACAAAATATTTTCAAATATGCTTTTAAAAATATTGCACAAATACCAGATGTTAAGATTTACTCATGCACAGATGTAAATTGCCCTAGAGTTGCTATAATACCCTTTAATATAAATGGTATGCACCATAGCATGACTGCAGAAATACTTTCTAAAGAGTTTGGTATAGCTGTAAGAAATGGCTGTTTTTGCGCTCAACCCTATGTTCAAAAAATATTAAACATTCCAAAAGAGGAGATAGGGTCATATGCAAATGCTCCTATGAATAAAAGACCAGGTATGGTTAGATTGAGTTTTGGTATGTATAATGACATTTACGAAATAGACTTTCTAGTTATGGCTCTTAATAAAATAGTTCAAAACAAAAATAAATATTTTAAAAAATATAGTTAAGATATAACACCTATAAGTTTATATTATTCCCCATAACTTATAGGTGTTATTTCATACATTTTACTTTTAAATTTTAAAAACTTTATATTTATAAATATATTATATGCTTTATACTTTTACACTATCCACTGCTATTTCTTTTTTGCTTTCACCTACATCTAATTTTAATAATCTAGCCAAAGATTTAGATGTACTTGCTTGAAATGTTAATGTTATTATTATAGTTGTAAATGTGACTGATGCTATTATATCTGAATTCTTTATATGCATTGTTAAGAGCATGCCTACTAAAGCTGCTGGTATAACGCCTGTTTCCCTAACCCACATAAGATAAATTATCTCTTTTATATTCCATTTTGCCTTTCTATCAAATATAACTGATAAAAATGCTGATACTGGTCTTGAAACAAATATTAATAATGCTACTACTAACAGATCCTTTGTAAAATACTGAGATAATACTCCGAAGTCTATATGACTTCCTAGTAATACAAATATCATCATTCTTAATATTATAGTTAAGACCTCTTTAAATCTAAGATGAGTTTGATTATATTCATCTGGTATACAGCAATTAATTCTTTTCTTATTTCCACATACCATACCTATTATGAATACTGCCATAAACCCACTAACACCTAATTTATCTGCAATTAAATAAGTCCCTATTACTGCTACTATTGATACTTCTGAAGGAAATTCCTTTAAAAATGCATACTTTTCTCCTGCTATTAATTTGGTAGACATATAACCAAAAATACCACCTATTAAAATTCCTCCTAAAGATGACTTTAATAATTCAAAAGTACTCTTACCTAATGAAAACTCTCCACCTGCTATAACCCCTAAAATAGCAAAGGTTACTATTGCCGCTGCAGCATCATTAAATGCTGATTCGGATATTATGGTTTGCTTTAATTTATTACTTACATTCATATTTTTAAATAAAGGTACTAAAACTGATGGGTCTGTAGATGATACTATTGCACCTAATAATAATGCATATATAAAATCTATATGAAATATTTTATAAACAAAAAATCCTGTAATACCTGTAGATATAAAAACTCCTAAGGTTGACAAAAGTAATACAGATATTTTTACTTCATTAAAAACTTTCAAATCTATTTCTCTACCACCATCATAAAGAATATATGCCGCTCCAAAAGTTAATATCAGTTGATTTCCTACAGGGTAAGAATCTATATTTATAAGATTCAATACTTCTGGTCCTAGTATAACCCCTGCTAAAATAAATAAAACTACATCTGGCAAATTAACTTTTCTACTTATTTTCCCAAATACTACACCAGCTAAAATAACCAATGCAATCAACTTTAATATATTATTAGCCGATAAAATTACATTTGTTTCCATTTAAAAATCATCTCCAAGCAATTTTTTATATTACTTTATATGTTATATCACCTTTATATTTAAATTACAATATACTTTTCAAAAGTTTTTTGTTAATTATTTCAATTTTTTGTCACTTTTTTAACATTTATGTAGAGTAAAATTACATATTATATGTTTAACTATAAAAACTAAAGGAAACCCTTTTATTATATGTTAGGGTTTCCTTTTTGTTCTTATTTAGTTATAAATACTATATATTAAATAGCTTTTAATCAAATTAATATAGTTTTTGTTACCTTTAACTTCAATTGAATATTTCTTACAAATCCTATAATCCAAGTACTTCTGAAATTTCTTCCATGGAATTAAGCGACAATTCTGCGAATTGTGGAAATTCTATTCCAAGCTTTTCTATAGACTTCATAGCTTCTCTATTTGCTCCTGCGGCAAATCTTTTTTCTTTCATTCTTTTTGTTATAGATTTAACCTTTACGCTAGAAATTTTTTTATCTGGATATACTAATGTTATGGCTGTTATAAATCCTGTTATAGGATCTGCTGCATATATAGCCTGATCCATTTTTGATTTTATTTCTACTCCTGATTCTTGATTATGAGCACATATAGCATTATACATATCTTCATCTCCAAAACCTTCAGCCTTAAGTATTTCAACAGTTTTTGGTCCATGAAGATGAGGATTTTGTACATAATCTACTATATCCGCATCTAAATCATGTAAAAGTCCTGTTATACCCCATTTATCTATATTTTCTGGATCTAACTTTTCTGCTAGCCCTCTCATTACTGCTTCTACAGCATAGGAGTGCTTTATCAAGTGTTCTGCTTTTAAGTTATTTAATAATAGTTCTTCTGCTTTTTCTCTACTAAACATATGTAATAGCCCCCTTATAAAATTTTTTGCTTTAAATTTTATTATATAATAACAATTTATAATTTCAAGTATATTCTATAAATTCAGAAATTTATTCGTAAAATTTTCAGTATATATTTAAACTTTTTTCAGTATCTCTCAAAATAAATTTAGTTTTAATATAGCAAATATAAAAAATACATGCATTAAACATATGAATAAGCTTTAGTAGGTCTTAATTAGGGAAATTAAAATTAAATCTATTTTATTTTGAGGTATCTTTATTTAATTTACTTCTCTCAAAAAAATCATGGTTGGTATTGCTTAAATTTTTTGCTCAAAATTATTTTCATAAGTAGAAAATCTATAAACCACTGAAAAGCCGTTATCCACCAAACATATACTACAGAATATTTTAATTTATATATATAATAATAAAACAATGGCACTCTTATACACCAACTAGAAATTAAAGTTACAATAAAGGGTGTTTTGGCATCTCCCATACCTTTTAAAATATCTTCAACAACGGTAGATGCAGCTATAAATGGTTGTTCTATAGCTCCAACTAACAAACATAAAGTTGCTAATTTTACAACTTTTCTTTCTTTATTACCCACAAAAAATCCTACTAACAAATTAGGCATAAAAATAAATAATAAAGAAAATATTAAAGATATACTAACCGCGAACCAAACAGATTTATTTGCATATTCTTTTGCACCTTTATAATCTTTTTCTCCTATTTTTATTCCAACCAATGTAGTAGCAGAAACTCCCAAAGCGGCACTAGGTATTATGGAAACTGTTTCTATGGTATTTGCTATTTCATTAGCGGAAAAGGAAATACTCCCAATTTTTATTATCATAAAAGCGCACAATAATCTACTTATACTAAATGTAGCTTCTTCTAAAGATGCTGGTATATACATATTTAAAATGTCTTTTATCTTATCTATTTTAAACAATTTAAACAAATTTATATTGCCATGAGATTTTAATTTATCTAACATGTATATAAATGAAAATATAAAACCCATTATTTGAGATAATATGGAGGCTAATGCTGCTCCAAATACACCTAATCCTTTTTTTCCTATACCAAATATAAAAATAAAATCCAATATAATTTTACAGCTACTTACTATTACTGCTGTAAAAAAAGGTATTCTTGTATTCTTATATCCTCTTAGTATAGAATTTATAATTTCCGTATTCATTTTAAAAAAAATTGAAATAGCCATTGTCTTATTAAAAACATTAGCTATTTTAAGTATATCTCCTCTTGCACCTGCCATATATAAGATTTTTTCACTTTTATAAAACATAAGATAACTTATTAAAAATGAAATTATAACTCCTAAAAATAAACCACATATAGAGTATTGTTGTGCATTTTTATAATGTCTACTTCCTATACTTCTAGCTATTAGTGAAGTTAAAGAAACTGCAAGACCTACGGAAATAAACACATCACAAAGAGTAAAAATAACTCCATTGCTTAATCCTACTGCAGTTAAACATTTATTACCACCATAATTTCCTATCATCATCATATCAAATACTATCATTAGATTATATAATGTCATTTCTGCTATGATCGGAATAGAAGTGTCTAGAATTTCTTTCATCGTATATTTTTTTGTCATATCATCCCTCATAAAAATTAATTATATTTATCCGATGACTACCCGCTCTAATACTCCCATCTTATTCAAAGTTGGTTCAAAGAGCGGTTACGTCCCTGGATAACGATTTCTAAGCTTTAGTGGAAGTAAAAAACTTCCTCTAAATCTAAGAACTCTGTTTATACCTTAAAATTCATTTAACAAATTTTATATAGAATTTTTATTTAAATTTTGGGGAAATACTAAACTATAAAATATGCTAACTTAAAGCATTAAACTCTATTACTTTATATATTCATATTTATATTGGGTTATGAATAATTTCATTTTTAAATATTTTATTCCCTTTTTATCAACTTCAAGAACTTTATTTATAATAAAATTTCTAGGAGGACAAAAATAAAATGAATAAGCAGAAGAAGTTAATTTTAATTATAATTTTATGTATATCTATTACATATCTTTTTTTATATAATAATAACAAAACCTATGTCTATACTTCTTTACAAGAAGAAAATTCTTTAGATAAAGATTTAGTTAAAAATAACTTAGAAGAAATATATAAAAAAAGATGTGAATCTTTTACTTCTTTAGATTTAAAATCTTTAGAGGATTATTTTGATACTTCTCATAAATACGGTGAATGGTCTTTAGCACATGAAATTAAAAGAATTAAATATTTAAATGATTGGTCTTATAATAGAGGAATTAAATTTACTAATGTAGCTTCTTCTTTAAAATTTAAAAAAATATCGCCAACTAAAAAAGGTGTGAGGGTATCTTTAGATGAAGTGTATAAATTTGATTATGAGTATAAATCTGATGAAACACCTACTAAAAATTCTTTTGGTGTTTCCATACAACATACTGTAGATTTAGTAAAAAAAGATGATGGGTGGATTATATTTACAGACTGGTATACTGATTGTTTTGAAGATGCTCTTAAATCTTATTCGGCTGATACAGATAATTTAGATAAACAAACTTCTCCTCCAAAATATAATATTAACTCATGCTCTAAAAATTATGAACCTAATTATGAAGGTAAATATAATAGAATAAAAGCTATAGAGTATGCAGATAAATATTGCGGTATTCCTTGGGCTAGCGGAAATGATCTAAAACATAATAAAAAATATAAAAATTTCACTGGTGCTGGAGGAGATTGCACAAATTATGTTTCTCAAGTTTTAGGCGATAAAGAAGCTGGTGGCCTACCTTTCGATGGAACCTGGTATTGTAGGTATCATAAATATGGTGGAGGTGAGGGAAGTAAAGCTTGGGTGAATGCAGATGCTTTTAGAAATTACCTTATATATAGCGGAAAAGGAAATTTAATAAAGAAAGGTTCCTTTGAAGATTTAATAAAACCTAATGATAATTATAGCTGCGGTATTATAGAAAAATTAGAACTAGGTGATATGATTTGTTACGCCCTAGGAAGTAATATAGATCATTTTGCAATAGTTACTGGCTGGGATTCCCATGGATATCCTTTAGTAAATTCTCATACTACTGATAGATATAGGGTTCCTTGGGATTTAGGTTGGGGAGATAAAAATATATTTTTTCACTTGATTCATATAAAGTAAATATTATAATAAATTTCAAATAATATTTTAATACAAAGTTGCCACTAATAAATTTTTATAGGCAACTTTATTTTTTTATTTTAAAATTTTATCTATTGTAATATATATGTATCTATTATAAGTTAATATATATTATAATAAATATATATTATTTTTTAATAATTCCTATAAGATTATTTAATTATATAGAGGTCGTGATCATAATGAAATTATATAAAAAGTCCCTAAATATAATATTGTTGATTTTTTTATTATCCATAATTATTACTAGTATTTTTTCAGAAACTTATATAATAAAAAAATTTAATAACATAGAAATTAAATATAATGTATCTAAAACTGAGCAATTATTAAAATTAATAAATAAAGATATTGAAAGTACCTATGATTTAAATAAAGATTATGCTATATGGGATGATACTTATAAATTTATAAATGATAAAAATAATAATTATATAGAAACTATTTTAAAAGAAAGTAGCATTTTTAAAAATTTTAATATTGATTTAATATTATTTGTAAATAAAGATAATGATATAGTATTTCAGCAATATTATAATAAAAATAAAAAATTAAGTAAAAAAAATATAAATTATCTTTCTTCCATTGCTATTTCTAATATTAAAAGTACTCATCCTCTTAAAGGCCTAACAAAACTTGATGATTCATTGCTATTAATGACCGCTGCACCTATTACAGATACTTTAAATTCTAAAACCCCTAACGGTGCCATGATATTTATTAAATTTTTAACCAAAGAAAATATTAATAAATATCATGGTAATAATACTAATTTTGAAATTATAGATTACAAAAATTTGTATAATGTTATATATAAAAAAAATGATATATCTATAGTTGAAGGTAATGATAATTTAATTGAAAGCTATGGATTAATAAAAGATATATTTAATAATAATTCCTTTATGTTAAAACTAAATATAACTAGATATATCTACTTTGCTGCGAAAGAAAATATCAAATTTTTTCTATTTGTTATATTTATTTTAGGTATTTTTATGAGTATACTTCTTATAAAAATTTTAAATGAATTAGTACTTAAAAGAATTCATACTATAGAAAAAACTTTAAATTATGTAGCTAAAACAGCAGATTTATCTGTACGTTTAGATACTACAGGAAATGATGAAATAACAAGTTTAAATAAAAACTTTAACAATATGTTTGATATGTTAGAAACATCAAAAGAAGAAATTATAGAAAACCAAAAAAAATATAACTATCTTTTTTCTAGTGTTATAACTAACTTCTCCTATAACAAAATAGTAAAAAATAAAGATTCTAATATTATAGATTTTAAAGTAGTAGAAATAAACAACTATTTTAGCGAATTATTGAATACAGATAAGGAAAATATAATTGGAGAACATATATCTTCATTTATTCCCTCTATCTTAAATGAAAATCCAATTTTAACAAAATCCATAAAAAAGATCTCTTCTGTAGGTGGTAAAGAAACTTTAGAAGAAATTTATATAGAAGAATTAAGAAAATGGTTTTCCGCAGTGGTTTATAGTATGGAGTTAGATTATTTCGCCCTACTTTTAACAGATATAACTGAAAATAAAAAAGATAAAGAGAAAATTTTAGGACTAGCTTATTATGATTCTCTTACTGGTCTTTCAAATAGAAAAAAAATTATAGAAACTATAAATAAAACTATAAAGAACTATAGGAATAAAAGATTTGCTGTTTTATTTATAGATTTAGACCACTTCAAGTCTATAAATGATACTTTAGGTCATGATGTTGGGGATTACGTTTTAGAAAAAGTTTCTGCTAGATTCAAAATGTTGATAGGTCCTAATCATAAAATTGGTAGACTTGGTGGAGATGAATTTATAATTGTACAAATTATAAATTCTATAAGTGATGCTGAAAAACTAGCCGGTAAAATATGTACCACTTTAAATCATCCAATAAAATATAAGGAAGATGATTTATTTATTGGTGCTAGCATCGGCATAAGTGTCTATCCAGAAGATGGTAAAGACACTTCTACACTAATGAAAAATGCAGATGCTGCAATGTATGCAGCAAAAAAAAATGGTGGATATAAATATGAAGTATATTCTAGAAGCATGAATGAAAGAGCCCTAGATGATTTAATTCTAGAAAATAGATTAAGGCGAGCTTTAGAAAAAAATGAATTATTAGTGTATTTTCAACCTATTTACCACTTAAAGACATCCAAAATTATAGCAGTAGAGTCTTTAGTTAGATGGAAATTTGATAATAAAATTATAAGCCCTAATCAATTTATTCCATTAGCTAAAAACATTGGTGAAATAGCTAATATAGATAATTGGGTATTAAATAAAGCTTGTTCTCAGTGTCATTTATGGGAAAGACAAAATAATAATCCCTTGTATGTATCTGCAAATATATCTTTTAAACAAATGAAGGATAAAAATTTTGTAGATAATGTTTTAAATATACTTAAAACTACTAAACTACCACCTAGCTACTTATGTCTAGAAATAACAGAGGATGAAGCTATGGAAGATGTGGATCTAAGTATTAGAACTTTAGAAGCATTAAAAAAACATGGAATAAAAATATCTCTAGATGATTTTGGTACTGGTTATTCATCCTTAAGTTATGTTACCAAATTACCTATAGATAATATTAAAATAGATAAAAGTATTATAAAAAATATTCACAAAGATAATAAAAGTTTACAAATAGTAAAATCTATAATACTTATGTCTAAAAGTTTAGATATAAATATTATTGCAGAAGGCGTTGAGACAATTGATCAGCTAGAAATTCTTCAAGAACTAGATTGCGATTTTATTCAAGGTTTTTATATCTCTGAACCATTACCTATAAAAAACTTTGAAAGTAAATTTATTAGATAATTTTACAATTGAAATTTTTTCTGGAAATTTTTAATCATTTAGACTAAAAAGCTGTTTCAAGATAGATTTAATTTTAATTTAGCAAATATAAAGAGAGTGTCTCAAAATAAGAATAGCCTTAATTTTAATATAGTAAATATAAATAATACATGTAATAAACATATGAATGAACTTTAGTAGTTCTTAATTTGACGGAATTAAAAATTTTTGTAATTCCTCACAGGACGTGAGGAGCCAGCAGCGAATCCAGAGGAGGTTGCCTCTTTTACTGGGTAAAAAATTTTTAATGAAGTCGAATTTAGAACTACTTAGTAAAATGAATTGCTTTATGAATGTATTATTTATATTTACAGTTTTAAAATTAAGGCTATTTTGAGACATACTCTTGCGGTATTAAGACTAAATCTATTTTGTTTTGAAACTATAATTTTTCATTTTTTACAACATTAATCTTGCTTTTCTTATAGACATAAATTCCTATAATTGTAGTTAGTATAACTAAAAGTACAGGAACTATAAATTTTGAAGTTAAAGGATTCATAACATTTTTCCCCATATAAGAATAACATAATGTTTCTGGTATAACTCCTAATAAAGATCCTAAAACAAAATGCTTATATTTCATTTTTGTAAGTCCTGAGGCATAACTTAAAGGATCATAGGGGAATATTGGTGGAAACCTCAAAAGAAATATAATCTTAAACCCTTCTTTTTCTATATTATTATCCAACTCTACAGCTTTTCCCCTTAAAATCTTATCCACAAAGGATTTGCCTAGAAGCCTGCTTAACCAAAAGGCCAAGCTTCCAGATAAGAAAAAGCCTAACATATTTAATATAAATCCCTTTACAGGTCCAAATAAGATTCCACCTACAAGGGACAACATAGAAGCTGGAATAATAAGAACTAAGGGTTTTAAAGCATACACTAATAAAAAACATATAGATGAAAACTTTCCACAACTTTGAATATATTTTACTGTACGTCTTATATTCATTCTTCTAATTGTATGTCCATGTTTTGCTAAAAACACAGCTACAATAATAACAATTAAACTTAAACCAATTATTTTGAATAAATCTTTTTTATTTTTCATAAGTTAACATTCTCCTCAACACATTCTACCTTTTTTCTATACAAATTAAAAATGGTGGATCATTAGCTTGGTTTATAAATGAATTTTTCATAACATTATAAACCTTTTGATCTAGTGCACTTGTAAATTTCTCCAAAACAGCTTTTTCTTCTTTTCCATTTTCATGACCATAATATATTACCAATAAAACTATACCATTATCATCTAATAGCTTTAAAGCTTTTTTTAGTGCTTTTAGAGTAGTTTCTGCTTTAGTTGTTATATTATGATCTTTTCCTGGTAAATATCCTAAATTAAAAATAAATAGTTTTACCTTTTCTTGTATATACCTGTCTAAATTCTCATGTCCATCATTTATAAGAGTTATATTTTTATAATCAATATCTTTTAATTTTTCTTTTGTTTTGTCTATAGCTTCTTTTTGAATATCAAAGGAAATTACTTTTCCTTCATTTCCCACTAAATTTGCTAATAATATAGTATCATGTCCTTTACCTAAAGTACAATCTACAGCTATATCACCAAATTCTAATGTATTTTCACATATATATTTTGCTATACTAACTGCGTTATTAAACTTTTCTTTTGACATTTTCTACCATTCCCTTTTTATAATTAACCCATCTATATTTCTATTATTTTATTATGTGTGTGTTTTTATTTTTTAAAATAGTATCTGTCCATTTTTTCACGTAATCTGCCGTAGCCCACTCTGCCATAACTACAGTTTCTTTATCTAGCTCCATTTGATAAACAGGCTTATTAGATAGTTTTCCATCCTCCATAGTATATACATATAACTCTTTTTCTGTAGTTATTATAGCTAAATCTTTATTAGGAGAAGTATAGGCATCTAAGGCATTAGGAACTTTACTTTTAATACTATTCCAAGATAAATGTAAATCGTCATAATTTAATATTTTTTTAGGTATCTCAGTATTGATATTAAAGTCTATATATTCCTCTTTATTAACTATTCCATTTAATCTACCTTTAAGTATCCAATGTCCATTTCTTCTACTAAGAAAAAAACTATCATTTCTACAGCTTTTTTCTACTTTATTTAATATATCTTTATCCTTAGATTTAATGCAACTTTCTAAAGATGATGCTAATATTTTTTCACTATCCTTCTCTATTATATCACCTATATTTACCCCTGCCATTGCATTTATATTGTCAATAGGTAACATTTTAACTTTATATAACTCAGTAGGCTGATTTTTATGAATATTATTATATTCTATAGATATGTAATCATTACTTACAAATAATATATCCCTATATATATTTCTATTTTTAATATCCTGTTCTAGTATAAAATTATTTTTTATTGGATAGTTATTATATAATGGATTTACGAATATAGTATCTTGTATATTATTTAAATTATTTATTCTATTAACTCCAATTTCACAAAATCCATTTTTCCTAGGCACAAATAAATTCTCCGTTTCTATCACATTCTTTAAATTTCTATTTCGGGAAGAAATAAAAATAGTTCTGTATTTTTTTTCATTTTTATACTCATCTACATAGTCCTCTTTTGAACTTTTTAATCCTATCAATATACCGGTCCTTAATAATGTATATCTCTTGGGCATTACTATATCCTGTGAGGAATTTTTTTCTTTTATATTATATTTAGGTTCAATATATGAATTATTAGATTTTTTTGTTAAGATTAATAATTGATTATCCACACATACTAATAATTTCTTTTCATCTATTTTTATAAAATCATAGAAAGGATTATTGTCCCAGGAAGTTGAAATAACTTCTATTTCTTTTTTATTTATATTTAATCTATTAGGCTTGAGTTTTAATTTATATAGAAAATACTCTTCTGTTTTTACGGTTTTAACCTTAAATTCAGGTAATTTACATACTTCATTTCCTAATATTATATATTGAGAATTTATAATAACATCCTTATCTTTTAGTTTTAGCCTTAATTTACTATCTTTGTCTAAATTGCTAAAATCAATTTTCCAAGTTCCTTGTATTGGACAGGAGTTGTTATTAGGAGCTACTATATTATTTTTATTATTACCTAAATTCACACAGGCAGTTATGGTTAATGAATAAATAAAAATCATAAATATTAATAGAATTTTACTTTTTCTCATATGAATTCTCCTAGTTATATATACTAAATTAATATTAATTATATTTAACTATAAAATAAATTTGTATTATAGTTTTATTACTGGTAATTTTACCGATATAGTAGTGCCTTTGTCCTCTTCGCTTTCTATATGTAATACTCCATTGTGAAGCTTTACTATTTCATCACATATGGATAACCCTATGCCATTTTTTGATTTACCACTGTTACCTTTATAAAACTTTTCTTTAACCCTCGGTAAATCTTCCTTGCTTATCCCTACCCCTGTATCTTTCACAAAAATTGTTATATATTCTTCTTCATACTTAATATTTAACTCTACTAGTCCTCCTTCTGGAGTAAATTTAAAAGCATTATCCAATAAATTTATTAAAACTTGTTTTATTCTATTTTTATCACCATATATATTAGGCAGTTTATTTATACAGGTTGCTTTAAAATTTATTCTATTTCTATAAGCATAGGGTTCTAATTGCTTTCTTACTGTATCTATTATTTCACATATATTTATTTCTTCTTTATTTAAATTCATCTTTCCTGATACGAACTTTGAAAAATCTAATAATTCTTCTACCATTCCGCTTAGTCTTTCGCTCTCATCTTCTATTATTTTTAATCCATCTTTTAAAACTTCTTTATCTACTTCATTAGAGTTTAATGTTATTGACCATCCCTTTATGGAGGTCAAAGGAGTTCTTAGTTCATGGGATACAGAAGATATAAATTCATTTTTTAGCTGATCTTTTTTTACTATCTCATCTGCCATATAATTTAATGTATCTGATAGTTCTCCAAACTCATCATCAAACATTTTTTCACTTTTAACTTTAAAATTACCAGAGGCCATCTTATTTGCTACGTAAGTTAATTCTTTTATAGGTTCTGTTATACTATTAGCTAAAAATAGACTAACTAAGCCAGATATTAAAATTACTACTAACCCAATAAGTAAAAAGCCTAAAGATATCCTTGCTATATCACTATTTACATATCTTAATGAAGTTATAAATCTTAATACTCCAACTATTTGATTGTCTGATTTTAATGGATAGGTTACTGCCATTACACCAGAAGTATCATAGTCAACTTTGCCTAACCATACTCCTTTTTCTCCTTTTAATGCCTTTTGAACATCTGAAGTCTTTATCTGGTCTTTATTTGATACTCCTATAGAATCCATTAAGACTTTACCCTTTGTATCTATTATTTGTACCTGAGCAGAGGTCTGTCTCCAAAATACATCTACATTATCTAATACATTATCTTCTAAGGGTGAATTTGAAAAATATTTGTTATAAAATTCTGCAGAAGTTTTTATTTGATTAGAAATAGCATCCTCTAAATTATTATAATAATAATGTCTTGTAAAAAGAATTAATAAAAATTCTAGTATAAAAACACTTATTATTATAATTAATATGAAATTTACCATTAACCTTCTTTTTACACTTATTTTACTCATAATAACTCCTTAAGTGTTTTGCCATCTATAACCTGTTCCCCATACAGTATTTATAAATTTAGGCTCAGATGGTGTTTCTTCTATTTTTGATCTTAATCTTCTTATATTTACATCTACAATTTTAGAATCTCCCATAAAATCATAGCCCCAAACTAAATCCAATAACTCATCTCTATTAAAAGCTTTCCCCGGATTTTCAATAAATATTTTCATAAGTAAATATTCTGTTGGGGTTATGTCTATTTCTTCTTCATCTTTATAGATTTTTTTTGAATAAAGATCTATTTTAAATGGCCCTCCAGTTATTATATTATCATCATTTTCCTTTACTGCATTAACCCTTCTTAATATAGCTTTTATTCTTAGAGTAAGTTCTAAAGGATTAAAGGGTTTTATTATATAATCATCTGCCCCATATTCTAATCCTAAAACTTTATCTGTATCTTGGCTTTTAGCGGTAAGCATTATTATTCCCATATTAGTGAACTCCTGTCTTAGAATTTTACACACTTCTAATCCATCCATCCCTGGTAACATAATATCTAATATAACTACCTCTGGTTTATGTTCTCTTGCTTTTTCTACCCCCTCTTCTCCTGTTTCTGCTTCTATTACATCAAAATTATTCATCTTCAAATTTACTTTTACAAAGCCTCTTATAGAAGGTTCATCTTCTACTATTAATATTTTATCCATATATTCCACCTCAGTTTTTAGTATCTTATTTTTATATCTTTAGTATATTGTAATTTTTGCTTTCTTTACAACTTTTAACTATAAATTTAAGATATTTTATATATATACTATTTTAAGGCTTTGAATTCGTAGCCCTGTGATATTAAATACTCTATTATATCTGGCAATGCCTCTACAGTAGTTTTTTTCGCTGCACAATCATGCATTAGCACAACTACATGATTTTTTCCTTCAATAGTACTTTTTACATTTTGTATTAATTTCTCTTTTGGTATATTATTTCCTTCTGCATCTCCATTTAAAGCATTCCAATCCATGTTATAATACCCCTTCTTTTTTATAGCCTCTTTATAAGGATTTAATCTATCTCCAAAAGATCCTCCAGGAAACCTTACTAGTTTTATATCATAGTTAGATCCTACTATAGATTTTATAACATTTTGAGTTTTATCTACTTCATTTACAAAAACATCTACGCTAGAATAAATATTTTTATAATTATGAGTATAAGTATGATTGCCTATGGAATGCCCCTCTTTAATTTGTCTCTCTATTATACTTTTATTCTCCCTTGCTAAGTTTCCCACTACAAAAAAAGTAGCCTTTATGTTGTATTTTTTTAATATATCTAATATATCATTACTTAGATAGCTTGGTCCATCATCAAAGGTTAAAAAGGCTATTTTCTTACCGTCTTTCTTAAATACTTGCTTAGCATCATATTTGTCCTTTACATATTCACTAAACACTACCTTATCATCCATTTGTTTAATTACCATTTTACTATTGTTAACCATTTCTTTTTTCATAACTTGTTTTTCATTATTTTTATCTACTATGTTTTTGGTGACGAAAAAACCTGCTATAAAAAACAAAGCACATATTGTTATTAATAAAATTTTATTTTTTTTATCCATATTAACAGCCTCCAAAAACTTTCATTTATAATAATACTAATTTAAATAGAATTTTGGGTTACAAACTTATTAAAATATATTTATAAATAATAGCTATTATAATTATATTGTAATTATTTTTAGTCTTATTTACCACATAACATTTAATATAACTAATAGTTATATTAAAATAGCTTTATCTATACAACTTGAAACAATTTTATCACCTTCCTTACATTAAATTAATACTAAATGAATTTTATTTAATATTTATTATAGATTTACTATAAATCTTTTTCATATCATCTTTAATAATATATGAAAAACTTATTTAATAATGAACATAAAAAGGCAGTTCTTAATAATTAAGAACTGCCTTTCTCTATTATGAAAATTAACTAAATAAATTTTTTATCCAGTTACCTATTCCGCCTTTTTCTTGTTCTTGAGCAGATGTTTTATCTTGTGTTGATGCTTTCTCTTCCTTCTTAGGTTCTTCTTCTTTTGGTTTCTTTATTTCATCTGTTCTCATTATGAATTTAACATTACCTTCCATGTCATCCCCTAAGCCTGTGAAAGTTCCATAATTCTTAGATAGGTTAACTATTTCATCTTTTACATCTAATATTTCTTTTACATCTGTTATCTTTGTACCCAATTTATTATCTATTTTCTTTACGCCTTCATTATTAAACTTTGTCATGTTAACACTTAACTCTTTATTTCCTTTAGCAATGTTATTTGCACCGTCACTTAGTTTTGAAGTAGCACCTTTTGCTAATGATAAGCCACCATTTAATTTTCCTGCTCCCCCAGTTAATTTACTTGCCCCTGCACTTAATTGTGATGTTGCTCCTTTTGCTGCTGATAAACCACCATTTAGCTTATTGGATCCATCTACTAATACATTGGATTTTGAATCTAAGGCAGATAATCCTACTTTTAATTTTTCACTTCCTTCATTTAATTGACCTATTGCTTCTCCTAATTTAGGAGTTGATTGTTCTACATTTTTGTTAAGCTCCTTTGCACCTTGGCTTAAGCCTGATGTTCCACTTACTAAATCATTAGTACCCTTATAAAGTTTTTGTGAACCTTCGTATAAATTCTTTTGTCCTTGTTGCACTTGACTTATGCCTGTATCTAAATTTTGTGCACCTTGTTTTGCCTCTCCAAGTTTACCTTCTAAATTTGATAATCCTCCAATAATTTGTTGACTACTTCCTTGCATTACTTCTAATGCAGCTATCTCTGCATCAATTTTTTGAAGTACTGATGCTCTTACACTTTCATCTTCTATCTGATTTGCTACCGTTCTTAGATTTCTCATATTATTTAAATTATTATTTATTCCATTAATCTCCTGCTGCTTAGCAGCTTTAATACTAGCTGCAGCTCCTGCTGCTTGTTCCATTCCACCTGCAATTTGTTGGGTTCCTGCTTTTATATTTTCTGTATTTTTAACTAACTCTCCCAATCCATCACTTATTTTTGCTGTATTCTCATTTATATTTTTTGCTCCAACTTCTAATTTTATAGAACCATCTTGAATCTGATTTGTTGCTTTTGGTAATTCCTTCATTTTCTCAGTCTCTTTACCTAATTTTGATATTCCATCATTTAATTTTACTGCACCCTTTTTAGATGTGTTTACCCCTCCTGCGTATTGTTTTATTCCTGCTGCTAAATCTCCTGTTTTTGCTTCCATTTGTTCTATAGCGCCACCAAATTTATTCATATTTCCTGATAACTGTCCAATACCACTATATAACTGTGATGCACCTGATGCTAATTGTCCTGTTTTACCAGCTAATTCACTATTACCATTTGCTAATTTAGAAGCTCCGTCTGCTAATTTAGAGGATCCATCTTCTAATTTTGATGTGGCATCTTTTATATCATTTATACCATTTTGTAGTTCATCTATTTTATCTGATTTTTCTATTTTGTCCATTTCTGGTACTTTTGTTGTAGCTGTCATCATTATAGGTGCTAATTCAAAATCTTTTGCATCCGCTGTTATTTCTATTTCATCTTTTAAATCTATATCAAGTATATTTTCATCCACATTTAAGCTTTCTTTTAATCCTGGTACAGTTACAAATGTTATAGCTTGATTATTTCCGTCGGATATTATTTCTCCTTCACTTACTTCTACATTTGTAAATTTATCTATTGGAAGATTTACTACTGAAGCTACTGCAAAAGGTGTATATATAGTTCTTTCCTTTCCATTTACAGTTACTTTATGAGCATCTGTGTTTTTAATTTTTATATTGATAGTTACTTTTCCTGATTTTCCTGCTAATTCTTGTGGTTTTATTTCTTTTCCATCTAATTTATAAACTATGTCTGTTTCTATAGGTAGTTTTTTATCTGTTTTTCCTTGATAGAATATGTCCTTTTTATCTGATTTCCAAGTTACTTTATCTCCTGAAATTTCAGGTTTTTCATTTCCTTTTATATTTTTTATTCCTGTTAGTTCTGATTTATCTTTTATACTTATTCCTGCGTTTTCTGAATGTAACCAATCACTAACTATCTTCTCTTTTATTACTCCGTTTTGATTTAATGTAACATAGACTGATTCATCCTTTTTAATAGTATCTGCAGCATATACTGCATTTGAACTAAGCATTGAACCTATTATTACTAAACTTGCAACTTTCTTAGACATACATTTATAATTCATCCTAACCATCTCCTCAAATTTTATTTATCTTCTAAGCTGACATTTTATTTGCTTCTTTTGCTGTATTACTTTTTCTCCATCCCTTTGTTGTCTTAGCTATTATAGGCTCTGCTACTATCAATATCGATGGTAATATAAATACTGTTACAAACATACTTATGATAGCTCCACGAGCCATTAATATACATAAGCTATCAATTAACTCCATTTTAGAAACAATAGCAACCCCTGCAGTTGCACTAAAGAATGTTAAAGAGCTTGTTATTATAGATTTTGCTGAACCTTGTATAGATATTTTCATAGCCTCAAATTTATCATGACCATATCCCAATTCTTCTTTAAACCTATTTGTCATTAATATAGCATAGTCTACAGTAGCCCCCAACTGTATAGTACCTATTACTATAGAAGCTACAAATGGTATCTCCGTTCCTGTGTAAAATGGTATACCCATATTTATAAATATAGCTAATTGAATAGCTGATACTAATATCACTGGAATTGATACTGATTTAAACACAAAGAATATTATTGCAAATATAGCTAATATAGAAACATAACTTACATTTTTAAAATCTTTATCTGCAATTTCTATTAAGTCTTTTGTTAAAGGTCCTTCCCCTGCTATCATTGCTTCTTTATCATAATTTTTTACTATTTTATTTATCTCTGTTATTTGTGCGTTTTCTTCATCTCTAGCTGCTTTATATTCTGAATTCGCTATTATTAAATTGTAACCACCTTTCTTAAAGGTATCTTTTACTTCCTGTGGTAAGAAACTTTCTGGTACAGCTGAACCTATTATTTTATCATAGGATAGTACTTTACCTATACCATCTACCTTTTCTATTTTTTCTACCATTTCTTTTATTTCATAAGGTTTTACTTTATCTCTTACTATTATAAAATGAGTTGTTGTCATATTATAATTATCTTTTAGTTTATTTAAGGCTACAATAGATTGCATATCTTTAGGTAAAGTTTCATCTAAATTATAATAAACCTTAGCATTTTTTTCTCCATACACTGCAGGCAGGAATGCTATTAAAAATATAATTATAAACAATTTGTATTTTTTAGTTACTAATCCTGCAGTCTTATTAAACTCTGGCAATATAGTTTTATGAGTATATTTATGAATGGCTTTATCAAAGTATAATATAAAAGCTGGAAGTATTGTTACTGTAGATATAACCCCTAAAACTACTCCCTTTGCCATTACAAGTCCTATGTCTTTTCCTAAAGTTAAGTTCATTGCACATAATGCTAAGAACCCTGCTATGGTTGTAAGAGAACTACCCCCTATAGCTGTAATAGTATTGCTCACTGCCTCTGCCATAGCTTCATTTCTATTTTCAAATTTTTCTTTTTCTTCTTCATACCTATGAAGTAAAAATATTGAGTAATCCATGGTAACCCCTAATTGGAGCACTGCTGCTAAGGCTTTAGTTATATAGGATATTTCTCCTAATAACACATTAGTTCCCATATTGTAAGCTACTGCAAAACCTATGGATATAAGGAATATAAATGGTACCAATGTGGATTCCATAGTAAGCATTAAAACTACTACTGATAAAGCTACTGCTGTCAATACATAAAAAGGTGTTTCTTTGTCTGATAAATCTTTAGTATCTTTTATTATTGCTGACATTCCGCTCAAAAAGCATTGCTTATTTAAATGTGTTCTTACGTTTGCTATAGCTTCTTGTGTTGTTTCTGATGCCGGTGATTCCTTAAACTTTATGATCATTAGTGTAGAATCCTTATTATAGAAAGAATCTTTTATTTTATCTGGCAATATTTCTTTTGGTATAGATGTGTCCATTAAATCATCTACCCAAAGTACTTTTTCTACACCATCAACTTTAGCTATTTTATCTTTAATCTTCACTATGTCTTTGGCTTCCATATTATCAATTACCACCATAGAAGTAGCAGCACTAGAAAAAGTTTTATCTAATACCTTTTGCCCCTTTACCGTATCTAATTGCTCTGGAAGATAAGATAGTATATCATAGTTTATCTTTGTCTTTGCCATTCCATAAAAAGATGGTATTAACAAAGCTATTGCTACTATAAGAACTAGCACCCTCTTTTCTGTAATAAATTTCCCAAATTTTTTCACTGGAATCATCTCCCTATATAAATTTAAAATTTATGATTTCTGTATACTTTGCTCTCATTTCATTTATAATTATCAGAGCATAATGACTTTAAGTCATTTATCACAATACCAATTATATACTAAAATGACTTAAAGTCAATACTATTTTTTGTTATTTATATTAAAAATTTTTTAAGTTTTTTTTAACAGAATATAGCCTATTTATTTACTTTTACAATTTAAAATATAAAAATATATATAAAAAAGATGTCTCAAAATTAAATCTATTTGAGACATCTCATTTTTTATATTTGAATATATAATTTTAAGACTTTTTATCTAATCACTATATTTAATACTTCAACTGAAATTAAGAATTTCGTTTATTATAAATATAAAGTATTATATTAGCACTGATTATGCCGATTAAAGCTCCTACTAATACATCTGATGGATAATGAACATATAAATATAATCTTGAAAAAGCTATAGAAAAAGCTAATATATATATGGGTAATTTAAATTTTTTTATTTTTTTTCCTATAACTATAGCTACGGCAAAGGATGATACTGTATGTCCTGATGGGAAAGAAAAACTTTTAGGTGCTTTAACCAATAGATTTATTCCTTCTATGGCCGTAAAAGGTCGTCCCCTTTGTACTAAATTTTTAAGTACCACCTCACCTATTAATGAACTTAGTACTAATGAAGCTATACATAGCATTCCTACTTTTCTATATTTCTTGCTTATTAACAATAATAAAGATATTGCTATCCAAATTAATCCCAAATTCCCTATAGATGTTATAAATATCATTATTTTATCTAAAAAATCATTTGCTATATTCCTATGAATAAAGTCTAATAAGTATATGTCCACATTTTGTATAAAATTCATCTCTTATCCTCCGTTAATTTTTTATTTCAATCCAACTTATCATAATTATATTTTAAAATACTATTGTAACATATTTTTTATTATAGAATATTATAAATTGAGCAATTTTAAAAGGAGTTCTTTATGTACCCATTCTTTGGTAATCCAAATTATTCTAATACTTATGATGCAAATGAAAATTTTGTATGTCCATATTTTTTAAGTTCTTATAATAATTCTGAGAACAACTGTGAAAACTTTAGAGGAGAATATTGTAACTTTGAAAATTCAGAAGAAAACATGAAAAATAGAAATATAGAAGGAACTGAGTATGAAGGTCTTCTTAGAGCTTGGGGCCCTTGGAATAATCTAGGTGGTAATATTACTTCTGGTTTAGGGGCTTCTTCTTGGGCTGCTAATAGAATAGACTTATTTGCTAGAGGAAGAAATGGAGAATTAATTCATAATTGGTTCGATAATGGTAGATGGAATTATTGGGAAAATCTTGGAGGAATTTTAACCTCTTCTCCTAAAGCTGTATCTTGGGGTTTTAACAGAATTGATGTAGTATGTCGTGGTACTGATAATGCTATGTATCATAAATGGTGGAATGGCTCTAGTTGGAGTGGCTTTGAAAATCTCGGTGGAAATCTTACATCAGCTCCTACTATTTGTTCCTGGGCTTCTAACAGATTAGATTGCTTTGTTAGAGGTACCGATAACCAACTACACCATAAATGGTGGGATGGCTCTAGTTGGAGTCAGTGGCAAGCTCTAGGGGGAAATCTTACTTCAGGTCCAGGTGCAGTTTCTTGGGGACCTAATAGAATTGACGTATTCGCCCGTAGTAGGAACAACACCCTAATTCATAAATGGTGGAACGGAACTAGCTGGAGTCAGTGGGAAGACTTAGGTGGATTCTTAACTTCTGCCCCTTGTGCTTCCTCTAGAGGACAAAATAGGATTGATGTTTTTGCTCGTGGAAGAAATAATAGACTTATATATAAATACTGGGATGGATCTCGTTGGAGTGATTGGAGTGATCTCAATGGTAATTTAACATCTGAGCCAGTTTCTGTTTCTAAAGATTCATCTACCATAAATATATTTGCAAAAGGTCCTAGAGAAAATGTTATAGAGAGAATATACTCTTAAATTATATTTGATTTAATATCTACACCAAAAATACACCCCATAAACTAATTTATTTTTATTAAAAAGTTCTAAAATTGACTGAATTAAAAATTTTTTACCCATTTGATTCATCTTTCTTAAGTTCACACCTAATTTCTTATCCCCTATGAGAAATTAGGTGAATTTTTAATTAGGTTAAGTTTAGAACTACTAAAGCTTATTCATATGTTTATAAAGCTTATTTATTATCTTGCTATATCAAAATTAATTATATTTTTTCTACTGTTTATTATTATTTAATACATATATTATGTTAAAGAGGTAAAAATAACATATATCATAGCAATAAAATTCTTATTATTATAAAAGTAGGTGAACATTATTATGGTTATATATCATGATGTGGGAGGTTCTCACTCTAGCTGTGTAGCAGCTAATATACATGTTAAAAATTTACCATCAAATACGACTCCTACCAAAGAGGATTTACTAAAACTACCCACCTTTGATAAGATTACAAAAAAAGATGTAGGTCATCTTAAATTTATAGGAGTAGATGAATTTGGTCATAAAGTATATACTATAAGTGTACAATATAAACCTAATATAGTAATACCAGCTCTTAGAGACATGTATACACAAATCAAAGGATTTGACGATGATTTAATATTGGTTAGTTCTCAACCTTTTGTAAATACATGGATGAAAATTGGTGGTTTTACATCTAGAAAATTAGGTATCGTGCCTATAGGAAGACCTATTGTAACTTATGGTACATTAAAATCCTATAAGGAAATCGTTAATTTAGTTGAAAAAGTAAAAAAGAAAATACAAATTGGTGTCCCAATGTAAAACTTTGAGACACCAATTTGTATTTTAATAATGCTTTTTATATGAAATTAATTTTTACTTTCTCTTTTATGTTTTAACTTAATCCAAATAATCTACCTACTTGATATACCTAATTTATCAGATATCTTATGTAAATCTATTTCTATATCTTTTACTTTTCTTCATCTATCATATTTATAGCTAAAAATATATTTTAATATTAATCGTAAACTTGTTCTTTTTCTAATACTTCTAAAATCATATTAGTCCTGCTTATATCATAAGTGGTAAATTGTTTTTTAGCCTTTTGTATATCGTTATAAACTTTCCAATAACCACAATATATACATTCTCTCTTAGGATCTTGTATAAAAGATTTTACTTCCTCTAAAGGTATACCTAAAAAAATACCTATTTCATGAGGACAAGTATCTTTAAACCTACTTTTTAATTTTAATAAAAATGACTCTTCATTAGAAAAATCTCTATATCCTATCTCTTTTAAAAATTCTAAGTTGTATTTATTGTATAGTACCTTATTTAAGGCTTCTTTATGATAAAACAAAATAGTTGTGCATTTATCTGTTTTTTTCAATTCTATATAATTAATTTTGTAAATTTCTAAAAATTCTTTTTTATATTTACTCCATAATAAATCTAAATTTTTACCGCTTGTGCTTAAAGTAACAATAGTGGATGGTTTTACTCCATCTAAGGTTGGAGCAATTAAATACAAAAGCAAGGAATATAAATATTTTTTATTTTCCATGGCATTTATAACATTCATATACTTTGTCACTAAATTTCTACTCATATTTAACTCCTTTTAGTGTATTACTTCCTTTCACGTTAATTTAATAACACCCTTAACATTAATTTTCCCCTATGGTATCCTTTAATGTTTTCTCAATGCTAGTCCAAGCTCTTCTAGAATAAACTATCCTAGTGTTTTGAGATTTACTTTGTTCTTTTATAGATTCTACCACAGTATGCCCAACATAATCTGTTAATACTAAAACTAAATCTGTATTGGTAGGTACCTGTATTTTTCTATGTCTAGTCCTTCTACCTGTAACATGACTTATTTTATTAAATCCCATTTCTTTTAAGTTTTCTTTTATGGTTTGAATCTTATCTCCTCCCACAACGAAAACACTCATGAATAACACCCCTAAACTATCTATTTTTAATTTATATTATATCTTTCACCCCGAAACTGAGAATCAATTTCATTTAGATTATATAACAAATGAGACATAAAATCAATAGTATTTGAGAAATAATTTGATATTTATTAATACAAAATAAAATAAATTATGTTCATTAAAAAAAAGTAATACTGTGTCAAAATAAAATTAACTCTATTTTGACACAGCATTACTTTTTTTTGTATCGATGTTTGGTTTATGGGTAAAAACTAAAATTTTAGCTTTGTGTAATTATAATAATATTCCATACTATATATTTTAAACAAACTTATTTCTTGTTACTAAAAACATTAGTATACATTTCTTTTATTTCACTTATTAATGGATATCTTGGATTAGCTCCTGTACATTGATCATCAAAGGCTTGTTCGGACATTTCATCTAAAGTTTTGAAGAATTTATCCTTTGATACTCCCGCCCCTTCTATAGAAGTTGGAATATTTACTTCTGCCTTTAGTTTATCTATGGCTTTTATTAATAACTCTACTTTTTCATCCTCAGTTTTTCCACCTAATGATAAATAATCTGCTATCTTTGCATATTTAGCCTTAGCATTTGGATATTTATATTGTGGGAAAGCAGTTTGCTTTCTTGGCATATCCTCAGAATTAAATTTAATTGTTTCATTTATTAATAAAGCATTAGCTATACCATGTGGTACATGATGCATAGAACCTAATTTATGAGCCATAGAGTGACATACTCCTAAAAATGCATTTGCAAAGGCCATACCTGCAATAGTTGATGCATGGGCCATTTTTTCTCTTGCTTCTATATCTTTAGCTCCTTCTTTATAAGCTTTTGGTAGATATTCAAAAATAGTTTCTATAGCTTCTAAACATAATCCATCTGTGTACTCTGACGCCATAACTGATACATAAGCTTCTACTGCATGAGTTAATGCATCAATTCCTGATGCCGCTGTTAATCCCTTTGGCATATTAAGCATTAAATCTGCATCTACTATAGCCATATCTGGAGTTAATTCATAATCTGCTAGTGGATATTTTACCCCTGTTTTTTCATCAGTTATAACCGCAAAAGGAGTTACTTCTGAACCAGTACCTGCTGAAGTAGCTACTGATATCATCATTGCTTTATCTCCCATATGTGGGAACTCATATACCCTTTTTCTTATATCCATAAATCTCATAGCTAAATCTTCAAATTCTACTTCTGGATGTTCATACATTACCCACATTATTTTAGCTGCATCCATAGCAGAGCCTCCGCCTATAGCTATTATTGTATCAGGGTTAAAATCTACCATTTCCTTTGCACCCTTTTTTGCTGTTTCTAAAGTTGGGTCTGGTGCTACATCAAAGAACACTTTATAATTTATTCCTATTTCGTCCAATACATCTGTTACTTTTTTAGCAACCCCTAATTCGTATAATACTTTATCTGTAACTATGAATGCTTTTTTCTTATTCATTCTTTTTAATTCTTTTAAAGCTATTGGAAGACATCCATATTTAAAGTAAACTTTTTCTGGCACTCTAAACCAAAGCATATTCTCTCTCCTCTCAGCTACATTTTTGATATTTAATAAGTGTTTTGGTCCTACATTCTCTGATACTGAGTTTCCACCCCAGGATCCGCAACCAAGAGTTAGAGATGGTGCTAACTTAAAGTTATATATATCACCTATACCACCTTGAGCTGATGGCATATTTATAATTGTTCTTCCTGTCTTCATATTATTTGAGAATTTTTCTACTTCTTCTTTGCATTTTATTGTGTTTATATATAATGAAGATGTATGTCCAAATCCTCCTAGTTCTACTAATCTTTCTGCCTTAGTTAGAGCTTCTTCATAGGTTTTAACTTTATACATTGCTAAAATTGGTGATAATTTTTCATGGGAGAAAGGTTCTTCTAGTTCTACAGATTGAACTTCTCCAACTAAAATCTTAGCCCAAGCTGGAACTTGTATTCCTGCCATTTCACCTATCTTTTGTGGTGTTTGACCAACAATTTTAGCATTTACATTTCCATTAACTAAAATTATTTTTTTAACCTTTTCTGTTTCTTCTTTATTTAAAATATAAGCTCCTCTAATTATAAATTCTTTTTTTACTTCTTCATATATGCTATTCATTACAATTACTGATTGCTCTGAGGCACAAATCATACCATTATCAAAGGTTTTAGAAAGTATTACTGAGCTTACAGCCATTTTAATATCTGCTGTTTCGTGTATTATCGCTGGTACATTTCCAGGTCCTACTCCTATAGCTGGTTTTCCTGAAGAATAAGCTGCTTTAACCATACCTGGACCACCTGTTGCAAGTACTAGATTTGTATTACTCATTACCGCATTAGATAATTCTAGTGTAGGTTCTTCTATCCAACCTATTATTTCTTTTGGTGCCCCTGCTTTTATCGCTGCATCTAAAACAATCTTAGCTGCCATTATTGTAGACTTTTTAGCTCTTGGATGAGGTGAGAAAATTATACCATTTCTAGTTTTTAGAGCTATTAAAGCTTTAAAAATAGCTGTTGAAGTTGGATTAGTTGTTGGAACTATGGCCGCAATAACACCTATTGGTTCCGCAATTTTTGTTAATCCAAAGGCTTCATCTCTTTCTATTACACCACAGGTTTTTTCATCTTTGTATTTATTGTAAATATATTCAGATGCAAAATGATTTTTTATAACTTTATCCTCTACAATACCCATACCTGTTTCTTCTACCGCCATTTTTGCAAGTTTAATTCTTTCTTTGTTAGCGGCTATGGCTGCTGCTTTAAAAATTTTATCCACCTCATCTTGAGAATATGTGGAATAAACTTTTTGTGCCTCTTTAATTTTTTCAATTTTTCTTATTAGTTCCTCAGTAGTTGTAATTTTCATAATAACACCTCTTTTAATGATAGTTTATTTTTTCACAAAGTTATCTAAAATATAAAAGTATTAATAATTAGTAATACTTAGAGTTTCTTAATTGTTATTTATTTAACAATTTCATAATAATACTTTATTAAATCAAAGTCAATAGTATTTGTTAAACTTTTATCATATTTTATTTTGTTAACCTTTTCTTTTTTTGATTTTATTTTTATTACATAGTACATTTATAAAATTATTAATTTGATATAGATAATTTGTTTATAAATTACTACCACTTATAGAATATGGGAGAATTTTGCACATTAATGTTAAAATTGAATTTATTATATTTAAAATAATATTTATGGATAAAAAAATAACTATGAAAAAATATATTTTATAATATACTTTTTACATAGTTATTTTTATTACTAAAGGGTACTGTTTATCCGATGACTACCCGCTCTAACACTCCCATCTTCTTCAAAGCGGAAGTAAAGAGCGGCTACGTCCCTGGATAACGATTTCCCCTAAAGGATAACGACTTCTAATGAGTAAAACTCCTAAGAATTCTGTTAATAAGCTTTAGTGGGAGTAAAAACTCCCTCTAAAGCCAAGAACTCTGTTTATAGGATACTTATATAAAAAATTTATTCTATTATAGTTAACTCTTTACTATATTTATTTAAAACTTCACAGCCGTCTTCTGTTACTAAAACTAAGTCTTCTATTCTAACACCAACTTCACCTGGTAAGTATATACCTGGTTCTATTGAGAATATCATTCCTGGTTTTATTTCTTCAGTGTTAACTGCTGAAACGTCTCCTAAGTCATGATCTTCTATACCAATTGAGTGTCCTGTTCTATGAGTAAAGTATTTTCCATATCCAGCTTTTTCTATAACGTCTCTAGAAGCTTTATCTATATCACAGAATCTTACTCCTGGTTTAACAGCAGCTATACCTGCCATATTAGCAGCTACTACTGTATCATAAACTTCTTTTGAATGTTCTGGAACACTTTTATAGAAGAAAACTCTAGTCATATCTGAACAATAAGAATCTTTTACACAACCTATATCTAAAACTATGCAATCTCCTTCTTTAAGTTTAGAACCATCATTTTCATGATGTGGATCTGCTGCATTTGCTCCATATCCTACTATTGGATCAAATGAGAATCTTTCTGCACCTAAGTCACTATAAATTTTTGCAAGTCTTTCACCAACTTCTTTTTCTGATAAATCTTGATTTTCTTTAAATAAGCTATATAATTTTTCCATAGCAGCGTCATTTGCTTTTGATGAAGCTCTCATTAATTCTTTTTCTTTTTCATCTTTGAACATTCTTGCTCTATCTATTATTATTGAACCATTAACAAATTTGCTTCCGCCTTCTAATTCCATAAGTCTTAATAAAAAACGTGCTGGCCAATTTTTATCTACACCCATTACTTTATCTTTTTCAACATATTTAGAAATTATTTCTACTCCATCTTGGTTATCATTAAACCAAACTTTTTCTACTCCTAAGTCTTCAGTTACTGGGAATAATTCATTTATAAATAATTTATGGTTCCCATTTTCATTAAGGTAAAGAGCTATTAGCCTTTCTCCTGTATGAATCCATTTTCCTGTTAAATAAAATATAGCTGGTGCATCTGAAATCAACATTTGAGGAATTTCTCTTTCTTTCATTCCCTCTAAAACTTTATTAAGTCTTTCTTGGTTCATAAAAATCCACTCCTAAATTTATATTTATTTTTTTATTCTCTATATAAAAGAGAAACAAAATCAATATTTATTTGTGAAAAAGACTACCTTTTAGATAGCCTCTTAATTCATATTTCTATTTTTCTTCTCTAAATCCTGTTTTTTAACAAAATTATTCCATTTCCATAAACCTATACCTATAACTAAAACTGCTCCGCCTATCATTTCTAATTCATATATAATATTTTCTTTTAAAGTTGGCATAACTGGTGCTGCTGATAAAACTATTCCTACTACTGATATTATAAGTACCATATTAGCTATAGATATAGCTTTTCCATTATTTTTAGACATTTCATATGGTCTTACTTCGTTTGGTCTGTCTTGTCTTAACTTTATATACGAACGGAATAATAAAACATATGGGAATAATGATGTTAATGCTGTCATTGTAACAAGCACATTATATATTGCATCAACGGATGGTAACAATGTAGTAGTTAATAATATTATACTTACTATAACCGCTTGTAATATAACTGCTTGTACAGGTATATTGTGTTCATTAACCTTTGTAAACTTCTCTGTAAATATTCCTTTTTTAACACTACCAAATAACATTTTTATTGGTGATGCTATATAAAGTATTATAGCTCCAAGCACTGATAAAGAAATACCAAAAGCTATTATTCTTATAAACCATGGTCCTATTCCTAAATTAGCTGCAACAGTCCCTAAGGCTGCTAATATACCTTCAGATGCAGTTATCTTATCTGTTGGAATAATCATAGTTATAGCAATTGAACCTAATACATAAAGACCTCCAACTATAGCTGCTGATATTAAAATTGCCTTTGGGAAATTTTTTTTAGCATCATCTATTTCTGTGACAAAGTTTGCGGCAGTTTCTGCTCCCGCAAGGCCAAACATAACTGATGAAATTGCTGCTAAAGTATCCATGTTTAATTTTGGTGTTAACGTAGCTACTGTATAAGTTGATGCTGGTTTATGTCCAAACACTAATACAGATATAAGAGCCATTACTATTAAAAGAACTGCTGGCACAGTTGAGCCTAATGCTCCTACATTAGTAAATATCTTAGCAAAGGCCATACCTTTAGTACTAATTAATGAAAGTATCCAAAATATAACTAATGAACATATAAGTACAAACATTTTATTTCCTGCAAGTTCTGGTTTTCCTAATACGTAAGAAACGTTTACTATTAAAAATGTTAAAAATGAAGAATACCAAAATAACTTAGCTGTCCAATTTAACCAAGAAACCATAAATCCCCATTTTTCTCCATAGGCTTCTTTTACCCATTCATAAAGCCCTCCATCTCTTGGATAAGTAGCTGCAAGTTCTGCACAAATAAGCGCACTTGGTAAGAAAAATATAAATGCGAATAATACCCAGGCCGGTATAGCACCAAGACCTAACCCAAAACTAGATGCTGTAGATTTTGCTATCCACCTAATTCCAAAAAGCGCTGATACATTCATGAAAACTAAGTCCCATAGACCTATTTTCTTTTTCATGTTTATCCCTCCATACGTCAATTCTTTAGTTTCGTTAAATATTTAAATTAAAATTTTAAAATATTTTCAGTATATTTTGATAATACCATAATTTTTTATTTATGTATATATATTTTTTCGATATTACAGTAATTTTTTATTGTTTACTGTAATAAATTTGTTGTTTTTTTGTTTATATTAAGAATTTTGAATTATTGGTAAAACACTCTATTATGTCATATATTTTTTTAATATTTATTATATACTTTTCTAATAATAGGATAATAATCTTGAATTACCAAGGTTATTATGCTATTATTATTGAAAGAAAAGTAAGATTTTTCTGGATTTTGCTAATATATATATTGGAGGTCAAAATGATCAATGAAATTGCTGAAAAAATTAGAAATCTAAGAAAAGAAAAAAATTTAACCTTAAAAGATCTTGGTGAAAAGACAGGTTTGTCCATAAGTTTTTTATCACAAGTAGAAAATAATTCCTCTTCTCTTGCAATTACTTCTTTAAAAAAAATTGCAGATGCATTGAATGTACCTATAACCTATTTTTTCAAGAGTCCAGAACTTCATAAATATTTAGTAAAAAAACAAGAAAGAGAAGTTTTTGAACTTGAAGGCTCTGCTTCTAAGTTCATAAGATTAAGTGGTAATTTTACGGAAAGAAATATGGAGTCTATATTAGTTGTAATACCTGCTGAAAAACAGCATGGTCATAAATTTAGCCATCCAGGAGAAGAGTTTATATATGTATTAGAAGGAGCTATTATAGCTAATCTAGATGGGGAAGAATATTTTGTAAACGAAGGTGATTCCATTCATTTCCCTTCTACTATACCGCATATACTTTCTAATCCTCTTAAAACGGACTCTAAAATATTAACAGTAGTATGCCCTGCAATTTTTTAAAAATATTTATATAATTGATATTCATGTGCTATTTATAGATAAAAGATTTCCAAATATTAAAGTAAATTTACACTTTTAAATATTTGGAAATCTTTTTTTAATTATTTATCTGTTCTTTAACTATATTAATCTTCATCATAAAAATCTAAGTAAGAATATTTTTCTTTATTCTTTTGCCATCCTAATATAGCTTCCATATTAACATTTTTAGATGACATAAATATAGATTTATCTACGTCCTTAAAGTTTTTCTTTAATTCTTTAATTAAGTCTTTTATTTCATGCCTTTTATTACCTATTTTACCTGCTGCCACCATACAAGCACAGTTTAGAGGCCAAATCCCACTATTTTGTATGAACTTTTGTATATATTCTTCTTCTACATAATACAATGGTCTTATTAATTCTAATCCTTCAAAATTTGTAGATTTAAATTTAGGTAACATGGTCTTAAAATTTCCCGCATAAAGTACATTTAATAAAATAGTTTCTATAACATCATTAAAATGATGACCTAAAGCTAATTTGTTGCATCCTAATTCTTGAGCTTTAGAATAAAGAGCTCCTCTCCTCATTCTAGCACACATATAACAAGGATAGTCCTTAGCTATATCATCTATAACTTTAAAAATATCAGAATCAAACAAATTAATAGGTATATTTAAATAATTACAGTTATCTATTAATAATTTCCTTATATCTTCATGATAACCTGGATTCATTGAAATAAACTCTATTTCAAAATTTATTTGGCCATGTTTTTTTAACTCTTGAAATAATTTTGCCATTAAAATACTATCTTTTCCCCCAGAAACTGCCACAGCTATTTTATCACCATCTTCTACAAGGTTATATTCTTTAATAGCTTTAATAAATTTATTCCATATAGGTTTTCTATATTTTTTAATAATACTTTTTTCTATATCTTTAAGAGGTATTCTCTCATTAAAAGGTACTAAAACCTCACAACCTTTACCAGCTATACCACTCATATTTTCACCTCACTTATGCAAAATATTATAACACTTTTATATTATTTTGTGTTAAAAGATTTTTAATAAATCAAAAATAAGCTATATTATATTTTTTAATAAATACAGCTTATTTAAGGTTATTATTTATATTAAAAACACTAACGTGTACATTAAATCTATCTTAATAAAAATTTAATCATTTTAAAAGGATTTATTATGTATCCAAATAAAATTATATATAAAACTATTCTACTTAGATGAAAACTCTGAATAAATATCTGAAAATTCCATATCTACATATTCTTTACTTGGTGAATACAGTACATTATTTTCCTTTTCTGAATCTTCTTTTACCAATTTAACTGGTATATTTATTATGAATTCACTACCTTTACCTATTACACTTTGGATATCTATATTACCTTCATGCATATTTACAAAGGACTTAACTAAATATAGGCCTATACCACTGCCTTCCTTATTTCTTCTTAAAGTTTTATCTACTTGAACAAATCTTTCAAATATATTTTCTATTTTATCTTGTGGTATACCTATCCCTGTATCTTTTACGGATATGGTAATGCTATCTTTACAATCTTTTATATTTACATATATATTTCCGCCACTACCTGTAAATTTTATAGCATTAGATAATAAGTTTAATATTATTCTTTCTATTTTATCTGGATCTACAGCCATAATTTTTTCTTCAACATCTGTATCAAATATGATATTTATATTTTTACTTTCTGCATAATATACAACGGATAAAGTAATCTCTTCTACTAAATTTACTATATTACAATTCACTAGATTAAGTTTTAAATATCCTGAATCTAGTTTAGTTGTATCCAATAGATTATTAATTAACCTCATAAGTCTATAGCAGTTTTGCTTTATAACTTTTATATACTGTTCCTTTTTATCATAAGAGTTTGCATCTTTTTTATATAAATCTAATATTTGCACTGCTGTAAATATTACATTTAAAGGCGTCTTTAATTCATGGGATATATTAGCTAAAAAATCAGTTATTAATTTATTGTATTCTCTGCTTTCATTTAATAATTCTATATTTTTTTCTACATCCTTTTGAAGTTTTTCTACCTGTTTTTGTGAAGTAATATCTCTTAGTATAGATAATATAGCAGGCTTATTATTATATATAATATAAGTACTTATACTTTCAACATTTATATTTTCTTTTTTATTATTTTGTATAACTTGTTCAACACATATTATATCACTTTTATTTCTATATACTAACTCTAATTTATTCCTTATTTTCTTTTGCTCTTCTTTTAATATAAAATTATTTATATTTATATCTTGAAGTTTATCATTATTATTACAAATTAATAATTCTGATGCACTTTCATTGGCAAAAACAATCTTATCTTTTCTGTGGATTATAATAGCATCCCTTGCATTTTCTATAAGTAAATTATAGCAAGTATCGTTTTTAAAAAGAAGTTCCTCTATATACTTTCTTTGACTATCTTTTTCATTTAATTTCTTGTTTAAGTTTTCTAGTTGAATATTCTTTTGTTTTATGCTCTCATTACCTAATTTAACATAATACCCTAGAGATATGGCTGTTAAAATGAACACTCCTGAAAGAATTAAATCATTTTCAAAATAAGTATTTATGCAATTATAATTAGCCATAGATAAATCTATAGTTAAAATTATAAGAGATGATATTATTGAAATAATCATACCAGACTTTAATCCTCTTTGGATAGTAGTTGTAATTATAATAAATAAAAATAAATACTTGTATTGACTATTATACTTTCCTGACATTATAATCAATACTGTAAAAATTAAAATGAAAAACATGTTTTCTATTCTTTGAACAAGTAATATATTCTTAAACATTCTAGTTTTTATGGCAAAAAAAGACCAAATTAAATATATTACAGTCATTATTAAAGATAATAATATCGCAAAAGCAGTATTGTAATAACTGTTTTTATTAGCACAATTGTTTTCAGAAAGATAATTATATAGTATTATAGAAGAAAAAAGTAAAGATATTAACTTTACTATACAAGTTATATTATATATATTTTTTTCTTTAATTTGATTAATTTCGCTCATATACCTCACACTCGCAGTCACATTAATATATAGCGTATAGGTAAGTTTCCTTTCCCTATACACTATTTAAAATTTTTATTTTCTTAATGACTTTGGTTCTTTTGGCTGATATATACCCGCTACACAAGCTGAATCTGCTGTAGAATAAGCTACAGATTTAAGAAATTTTGCAGTAACCTTTATACATTTTTCTTTTAATTGTTTTTTCATTATAATTCCCCCTATAATTTTATATTATTACATATTAACATATTAACATATAATTAACTTTAATGAAATAATTTGTTATTCCATGGCTATATTAGCAAACACTCTTTTAGCTAAGGGTGTAAGAGTAAAACTCTGCCATAAAACACCTGCAATTATACATTTAGCGTAATAAATCAACATTTCATTCTTATATTGAAAATAAATTAACAAAAGTAGGGCTTCAATGAAAAATAAAATACTAATTATAAAAAAAGAATACCTTCTTAATTTTAATATTTCATCTTCATTTTCTATAGGCTTAGTTTTAGTATCTACTGGCACAAATTTATAAATTGCATAATATGAATAAATGAATATCAAAATACAAATTACTGGGAAAAATAAATTCAAACCTATATTAATATTTTTTACTATTAATGCAAATCCTACAAAAACTATAGCTCCTAAAATTGCACACTTATTAGGTGTATTAGCATGTATTCCACCAGAATACTTTCTGTATATAACTGAAGTTAATGCAATAATTACAGATTCTATCAATACATTACATATATATCCTAAAATTACTACACATAAAAATGCCCATATTGTTTGCAATACTGAAAAGGCTCCATATGCAATAATCTCTTCTGTATCTTTATCTAGATTTAAATTACTAGAAATTTTACTTCCTATTTTATTTGAAATCTGTTCAATTAAAAACATCCTTTACTCTCCTATCTTTTATTTTAAATATAAGTAAAACTATAATTACCAAAACAAGGATAGATGGCATTAAATAAATGCATTTTTTTAATGGACTTTTTAAAACATTTTCTATATTTTCACCAAATATCTTATACATAAAATATAAATTTAAAGCCTCACTTAGTGCTAAAAAACTCACTAATATTAAAGAATAGGTTATAGCTTTAATAGGAGCAACTTGATTTATGAAAGTGCATATTAATATAATTGCTATAATATTTAAAATAGTATGTACACCATAATGTATTGGGAGTAATCTAATTGAATATATAATTACAGAAAATAAAATACTAGATAAAACATATTTATTCTTGTTTATCTTGCTATTGCTAAAAGCTTGTATAATAAAAATAAATAAAAACGCTTCTGGAGTTAATCTCATAAATAACTCTACTACACTACTTTTCAACACGATTAAATCATTCCTTTATTAGTGTATTTACACTATAATTATAACACTTTTAGAAATTAATGTAATGTTATTTTTCTATTTAACTAAAATTTTAACATTTTTGGATATATAGTATTATTTTTTTATCAACTTGTAAACTTATATAAGTTTTAATAAATAAAAACAAAATAAATTCTCTAAAATTGTATAATACAATTTTAGAGAATTTATTTTGTAATAATTATAATATTATTGAGTTATATCTGAGAACTCCATATTTATACGTTCTACATTAGCTTCATAAATTACATTTTTTGATTTTATATTATTATTACAAACTGTAGCAGGCAATTTTATTATAAATTCTGTTCCTTTTCCTAGTTCACTGGCTATAGTAACATCACCCTTATGCATTTCTACAAAGGACTTTACTAAATGTAATCCTATACCAGTTCCCTCTTTATTTTTCTTTAAAGTTTTATCCACTTGAAAAAATCTTTGAAATATAGATTCTAATTTATCTGAAGGTATCCCAACCCCTGTATCTTTTACATGTATATATACATAATCTCCAGAATCTTTTATATTTACAAATATATTACCTCCAGAGTTAGTAAATTTTATAGAATTTGAAAGTAAATTTAAAATAATTCTTTCTATTTTATCTGGATCTACCGCAATTATTTTCTCCTCCACATTTGTATCAAATACAATATTTATACCCTTGCTTTCCGCATAGGATGTTACAGATAATGTTATTTCTTCTATCAAACTTATTATATTATAATTAACTAAATTTAATTTTAAATACCCTGAATCTAATTTAGTTGTATCTAATAAGTTATTTATCAACTTCATAAGCCTATAACAATTTTGTTTTATTAGTTTTAAATATTTATCTTGCTTTTCATAATCAAGATCTTTGTTAATATCTTTTTCATAAAATCCTAATAATTGTACTGCTGTAAAAATCACGTTTAATGGGGTTTTTAGCTCATGAGATATATTAGATAAAAATTCTGTAATTAATTTGTTATACTCCCTACTTTCATTTAATAATTCTATATTCTTTTTAACATCTTGTTCAAGTTTTTCTACTTGTATTTTAGATGTTACATCATGTAATATACTAAAAATTGTTGGCATACCATTATATATAACATAAGTAGATGTATTTTGTATTGTCTTCTCTTTATTATTAATTACATTGTGCTGAAACTTAACTATATTTTCACTACCACAATATAAATTTTCCAATTTATTTTTTACAGTATTATATTGATCTTTAGGTATTAAACTTTTTATATCTATATCTTCAAAATTATACTCTTTTTTGTATCCTAACATCTGTTTTAATCTCTCATTAGCAAATATAATTTTACCATATCTATGTACCAATATAGCATCCTTTGAATTTCTTATAAGTAAATTATAACAATTTTCATTTTTTATAAGTAATTGTTCCATACATCTTTTTTGCATTTCCTTCTGGCCTAGTTTGCTAGCTAATATATTTACTTCTTCCTCTTTTTGTCGTAAATCTTCCTTTTGAATATTTACATAATACCCTAAAGGCCAAGCTGTCATTATAAATACCCCTACTAAAATTAAATCTGTTTCGAAATATATATTTATTGGAGCCTTTGGTGCTAATATTAAATCTATAGCTAATACTATACTGGAAGATACAATTGCTGTAATTATTCCATATTCCATTCCTAATTGTATGGTAGTAATAATTATAACTAATAAGAATAAAAACTTATAAGAACTTTTATAACTTCCTGACAATATTATTATGAATGTAAAACTTATCATTGATATGATATTTTCTATGACTTGAATTGTTTTTATTTTTTTCAGTTTAAAAGCTTTTATTGATATAAACATCCAAATAAGATATACACTAACTAAACATATTATAATAATAGCTAAATTTAATGCATCAAAATAAAATTTTTCAGTAATATTATTCTTTTCTGCATAATTTAAATAAATAGCACCTGCACAAAAAAGCAATATAATAAATTTTACTATAAGCATACTATTATATATTTTTTTATCATGACTCCAATTTTTAATTTTTATTTTATCTAAATTCATTAATTTAACTCCTATATATTTTTACATTGTTTCCTTCTATCCATAAATTTGCTTATAAGAAAAACATTAAATACAAATAGAATAAAATACGGAATAAAATATATTACTTTAGTGATAGGTGTAAGTCTTAGTAAAGGTACATTAATTTGAAATACCTTAGTTAAAACGAAAATGCTTATAAATTCACTTATGCATAAAATTATTGTCATAATCATATTGTAAGAAATGGCATCTTCCATGGATATTTCACCAATATTAACAGATAATATTATTGAAAAAATAATATTTATAGCTAAATGAATTCCAAAATGTATAGGTAACATTCTAACACAATAAATTTCTATAGCTGATAATAAAGACATTATTATTAACCTTTTTTTATCAAAAAATTTCTTTGATAAAAAATAAATCCCCGTTGTAAATGTAAAACTTTCTGGTATCGCTATTAAAAAAAACTCTAATATAGATAATTTAAGCATATCTTTTATTCCTTTTCATTTATAGAATCTATATGTAATTATATCATATTTTTCTATTATATAAAATTAATGACAAGAAAAAATATGTTTTTTATTTGTTCTATTGTTATTTTCGTCATATTTTTATAAAAATTTAGTTTTTACAACAAATTTTAACTCTATATTATACAAAAAATCATTTTTTGTCAAATTTTGTTCCATTTAAACTATAATTCCTATTTAATAATTATATTATTTATTAAGGATTTATATTCCATATTTATTATAAATAAAAAGCCATATACACTTATATCGCATATGACTTTTCATAACTATTATTTGATTATTTATTCATATATGTAAATTTAGCAATATATTTTATGTCTTCTGTGTTTTTTTTACCAAAAATTTAACAATAGTATTATGCTACTAATTGTAAAAATTTCTTTATAGACATAGAATATTGCATTTCTTTTGCTAACTCTTTATCTTCTGTAAATCCAATTTTTTTAAATACCATTCTTGAACGTTGATTTTTAAAATTAATTTTTGCAACAACTTCATCAACTCTCCACTGAAAAAATGCATGTTTTAATCCTTCTAATATTGCATTAGTTCCTAATCCTTTACCCCATTTATCTTTATCTCCTATTACTATAACCATTTCTGCAATATTATTCTTAGGAACAAGTCTTAAAAATCCTACAGGTTCCTTTTCATTAGTTGTTACCATAAAAAAACTACCATTTTGATTAAATAAATGAGTAAGAATAGGCATATTTATTCTATACATTATATCTTTAATACTTTTACTTACATTCTGTTTTTCGTTTAAATATTGTGTTATTTCAGTATCTTCTAACCAATTAGCAATTATTGAAGCATCTGATTTAAAAACTTCTTGTCTCAGCTCTACATTATTATCTTCCATTAACATTAATCCTCCCTAGCATAATAAAAAACCCTATTATAAGTGCAAATTTTGCATTTACAATAGGATTTATCTACATACAATTGGATTGTACCAGCATTATCTATTTATTTCAAATACTGTATTTCACGTTTAATATAGTTTCTATTGCATTAGTACAGATTGGTGAAGAATGGCCATGGTAAAATGAATATTGCTCATTTTATCTTCATAATTGGCATATACCTCTATTATAATAAACTTAAATCATCAAAACTATCCTTGTTTTCTATAATAACCTTTATAAACTTTTCTGCAATATATGGATCAAATTGGGTCCCACTACACCTTTTTAATTCTTCAATAGCCTCTTCATAAGTCTTTCTTCTATTATATGGCCTATTAGAGGTCATAGCATCAAAGCTATCTACTACCGTCAATGCTCTAGCAAGAAAAGGTATATTATCCCCTTTAAGCTTACCTGGATAACCTTTTCCATCATATCTTTCATGATGATGTAATATTAAATCAGAGATACTTTGAAGAGAACTAACAGGCTTTATTATTTCAACCCCATTTACAGGATGCTGTTTTAATATTTCCCATTCTTCTTTTGCTAAAGGCATTTTTTTATTCAATATCTCCCTTGAAATATTTATTTTACCTATATCATGCATATAAGCTCCATATATAAAAATTTTTTTATCCTCTTCAGATAATTTAAGCTTGTCCGCTAATAATCTACTATAAAGAACTACCCTTTCAACATGCCCATATGTATATCTATCCTTAGCGTTGATAACACTTATTAATGTTTTTATTGATGTAACCAAATCTATGTGTTTTTCATCAATATCATTTTTAAGTTCATCTAAAATGGAAGTATACGCTTCAACTCTATTTTTATTAAAAAATTTAGCTCTATAAAGAGCATCATCAGCACTCTTAATAAGCTCCATATCACTTTTAGCTTTATAAGGGTATACAGATATTCCCATTGATACAGTTAGATTACCATTGGGTTGATTTTCTTCACCTTCAAAATAAGTGTATTCTATCTTTCTCCTTATTTTTTCCGCTATATTAATAGCTTCTTTCTCTGGAGTATTAGGTAGCAGTACTGCAAATTCTTCTCCCCCATATCTTGCTACTATGTCTCCTTCTCTTGTATTATTTTTTAATATGTCACCTATGGTTTTAAGTACCTTGTCTCCTTTTTGGTGACCATATAAATCGTTATAATGTTTAAAATAATCTATATCAATAAATATCATAGAAAGAGCTTCATTTTTTTCTTCACACTCTATTATTTCTTTGCTTAAAGCATCATGAAAAAATCTATGATTGTATACATCTGTAAGTCCATCCCTATTAACTAAACTTTCAAGTTTTTTGATGTGTTCACTTTCAACCTTCACATAAAAACCTAAAGGCCAGGCTGTAAGTATAAACACTCCTGCTAATATCAAATCCTGTTCAAAATATTCATTAATTATTAAATTAGGTACACAGATAACATCCATAATTAAGATAATCAATGAAGCTAAACAAGCTATTATTATTCCCTGCTTCATCCCTAATTGTATAGTTGTTATTATAATAATAAATAAAAACAAAAATTTATATTCGCTAGCATAAGAGCCAGATACATGTATCAGAATAAGAAATATAAACACAAAGATCAAATTTTCCATCAAATATACATATTTAATGTATTTGTCACTGATCCTATTGGTTTTAGGGAATACCCATATACCATATATTAACAATAACAAAAGTACTACAAATATTACTGATATCAAACTATAATAAGAATATGTACTTGATAAACTATTGTAATAAAAAAATCTTTTAAAAAATATTATTGCCGAAAATAATAACATAGACAACTTTACTATAGATACTATATCATTTATCTTATTTATTTTATCATCTTGCATTTTACTCATTTTCTGCTACCTCATATTCTCACAAAATAAATATTTTTATTTATATATATTTAATAAGAAAGATCAGTTATAAACTGATCTTTTTCTTTTATTCTTCTTTTAAACATTTTGGCTCTTCAGGTTGATATACGCACCAAACACACGCTGATGATGCTACTATAGATGCAAGAAGAGTTGTAAATGTTGCAACTAGCATTAATGCCCTTTTACTTAATTTTTTCATGATTTTTGTCCCCCTTTGTAGTATCTATTATATAATTTAAAAAATCGTCTAATTTTTTCACTACTAAATGCCCATATTGTGTAAGAGTAAATGTTTGCCATAGTATTCCACTATATACACATAAAGAATATATAATAAACTTTTTATTCCCCATTTTATAATATAAAACAAAATTAATTAATATAATAACTAAATAAACACTTAATGTTATAATAGAACTTTTTTTTAGCCTTTTTATTTTTTTAGATTTCTTTATAGGTTTGGCCTTAGAGTCTACAGGAGCTAATTTATAAATAATATAGTAAGACCACACAAAAATAATTACCCCTAAAAATAATAGTATATTTAAATTAACTAATGAACTTGTTAAAAATACTACTATTATAGCAAACCCAACACAAATAATTGTTCCTATAATAGCACAATTATTTGGAGAAGTAGCATGTACTCCACCGGAAAACTTCCTTAATATGCTTATTGTAAAGGATATCAGCAAAGCTTCAATTTGAACATCGAATAAATATCCAAGCATAATTATAAGAAATATACAAAATATAGTTTGAAAAAAAGCAAAAGTTCCGTAAGCTATAACTTCTTTTTTATCATTATCCAAATTTAATTCTGATGCTATTTTTGTAGCAACATTATTAGATATTGTCTCTGCATTAATCATATTGCAGCTTTTCCCTTTTTAATAATCTAATATAACGTAATGCTATAATACAAGCAAAAATAATCAAAGATGGAATTCCATATATAGTTTTCAAATTAGGATTACTAAATATATGGTTCATATCTTCTTCTAAAATGTATTGTATTATAAAAATATTAGTGCCTTCACAAATAAGCTGGAAAATTATTGTAATAATAGTGCTTTTTACTGCCTTCATTATATCTATTCCATTTATAATATAACTTAATAAAATAATCACCATAATACTAAGTATTGTGTGAATACCATAACTGATTGGCAAAGATCTAATTATAAATATCATTATTAGCATTGAGAAACTGGACAATAAATAGTTTTTTTTATTCATTCTAGTATTGGAAAATGTATAAACTGCAAAAATAAGTAAAAATGCTTCTGGAATAGCTCTTGCAACAAACTCTACCACGGATAATTTTAGCATATTTTATTTCTCCTTTATTAATTATGTAAATATTTATACATCTTTTATAATTATATCACTAACATTATCGAAATAAAATGAACTTACTTTTAATATTTAGCAATTTATATATATTTTTCAATAATTAAAATTATAATATATTCTAATATATTTATCATCCTAATAATTAGAAATTGCTTTAAATTTTTATAGATTTTATATTATTTATATGTTTTATAGTATTAAAAATAACAATAAAAACAAAAAATCTTATAAATATATCTCCAATACTCATAACACTATAGCCTACGTCAATTATATCTGTTAAAAATTTAAATTTAGTAGATGAATTACCTAGAATATGTATATCATTAACTTTAAGAAAAGAATAAGGCTTTGCATATCCTGTAAAATAAGATAGTGTAGGAAACACAGGCATCTTACCATTATTTACTGCTATGGCAATTTTATTTAGCATACCACCTATTAAAATAAATATAGACCCTATAATAGCACTGGTATATTGTTCATATTTTATAATAATAAATAAATAGGAACAAATATATATAGTCTCTAATATTTTAACATGTGTTATTAAACTATAATTTTCTAAGAATATGTTTATTTGTATAATTATATATATTAATTCAATAGTTACCACAGGATAAATATGCCATGATTTAAATAATGACTTTATTTCATATCCCTTTAATTTAGTTATTATTAAGGCTAATATTATTGTTTCTAACATAGATACTCCCTCCCCTTCTTATATATATTTTTATTAATTCTATTATATTAATTTACCTTAATATTAATATAAATAAATATTAAGTTAAATTTACTTATTAAGTCAAATATTTACCATTATATTTTATATCCATTAAATTTTTATATCTATATTTTTCATAATTGTCCTTTTATAATATAAATATCCCAATTGTCAATATTAAAAAGTTAAAATCTAATTTAAATTTTTAAAGCATATTTTTTTCATAGACAATAAAAAAACATGCCCAAAATCCATTACTCCAAATTTTGAAATAATGAATTTTAGGCATGTAATTTATATTAATTTTAGTTATTATAATAAAGACTTTCTGAAATATATTCTGGATCGCAGGTTACATCTATCCCAAGCTTTCTAAAGGTTTGTTCTTCATTGGTGCTTAAAATTGTAGTTGAATGAGCTTGACATCCATTCAACATTGGTAATTTACTCATAGCTACTTGAGCTGTTGGATTTGTAGCTGCACATATACTAAGGGCTATTAACACTTCTTCACAACTTAAAGCAGTTCTTTTACTTCCTAAAGTTTTTGCTTTTAAATTTATAATTGGTTCTAGTATAACTGGTGAAATAAGATGTATTTCATCAGATATATTTGCATAATGCTTAACTGCATTTAAAATTACAGCAGCTGTTCCATCCATTATATCTGAACTTCTACCTGTTAATATTATTCCATCCTCTAATTCTAAAGCTACAACTGCACAAATTTCACTTTTGTTAGCTCTTTCTTTTAATTTAGATGCATATTCTCTTGCAGGTATAACAACTTTCCTATCCTCTTCTTTTAAATTAAGCTCTTCCATAATAAGTTTAGCTCTATGGAAAGTTTCCTTATCTACATATCCTTTTTTATATTCGCAGGCTGTTTTAAAAGCTCTTCTTATTATTTCTTGTTTAGATGCTTCTTTAACAACTTCATCATCAACTATACCAAATCCCACTCTATTTACCCCCATGTCTGTTGGAGATTTATAAGCAGATTCTTCTCCTGTTATCTTTTCTATAATTCTTTTAAGTACAGGAAAACTTTCAATATCACGGTTATAGTTTACAGCTACTTTGTTATAAGCATCAAAATGGAAAGAATCTATCATATTCACATCTTTAAGATCTACTGTAGCTGATTCATAGGCTATATTTAGAGGATGTTTTAAAGGTACATTCCATACTGGAAAAGTTTCAAATTTTGAATACCCTGCCACGTTACCTCTTTTATATTCATGATAAAGTTGACTAAGACAAGTAGCTAATTTACCACTTCCTGGGCCTGGTGCTGTAACAACTACAATTGGCTTTGTTGTTTCAATATATGGATTTTTACCATATCCTTCATCACTTACAATAGTATCTACATCTGTAGGGTATCCTTTAGTAGCTTCATGCTTATAAACCTTTATACCTCTACGTTCTAATTTATTTATAAATATATTAGTTGCAGGCTGACCGCTATATCTTGTTATTACAACGCTGTTTACTTCAAGGTTATATCCTCTTAAATCATCAATAAGTCTTAAAACATCAACATCATAAGTAATACCAAAATCTCCTCTTATTTTGTTTCTTTCAATATCGCCTGCATATAAACAAATAATTATTTCTACTTTTTCTCTTAATTTATGTAGTAGTTTAATTTTTGCATTTTCATCAAATCCAGGTAAAACTCTTTTTGCATGCAAATCGAATAAAAGTTTTCCTCCAAATTCTAAATATAGTTTGTCATAATTGTTAACTCTTTCTAATATGTACTTTGATTGTTCTTCAAGGTATTTTTCGTGATCAAATCCTATTTTCATATTTACGCCTCACTATACTTTATTATTTTATTCTTATTTATAAGAACCTTTAAGTTTTTACATTTTTATATTATTACATAGTTTTGATTGAAAGTAAATTATTATATAATGGATTTTTAAATTATTTAAATTACTAAAACCAACTTAGCTGATTATTTCCATAGTTCTTTTTATATGCCAAAACTATATCTTCCATTTTATATAAAATACCTAATCTTTCACATTCATTTCTAAATATATTCCATAATTTTTTGTGATTAAGTGAGGCACATTCATATTTATTTCCAAAGGTATCTTTGTATTTTGCTATCATATTTTCTTTTGGAAACTTTTTTATTAAATTCCTATAAAAGTATTCCCTTTGATTTCCTCTTAAAGTTAATCCCATACCATATGCAAAAATAAATTTTGCACCACATTCATGAGCAGTTCTTATTATTTTTATAATATTTTCTTCATCATCATTTATGAAGGGCAAAATAGGCATAAGCAATATACCTGTAAATATACCATTGTAAGAAAGCTCCTTTATAGATTGAAACCTTTTAGATGTTACACAAACATTAGGTTCAATTTTTTTGCACAATTCATCATCATATGTAGTTATGGTAATCTTTATTAGTGTAGGCGAGTGGTTCTTAATTTTTTTCAAAATATCAATATCTCGTACTATAAGATTGCTTTTAGTTGCTATAGCTACTCCAAAATTAAAAGTATTTATCTCTTCTAATGCCATTCTTGTAAGCATCAGTTCTTTTTCAAAAGGATTGTAAGGATCACTCATAGCTCCTGTTCCTATAACTCCTTTTTTTCTTTTTCTTCTTAATTCATTTTTAATAATCTGTATTGCATTTTTCTTTGCTCTTACTTTATCAAAGTTTTCTATACCATAACATTCGCTTCTAGAATCGCAATAAATACAACCATGACAGCAACCTTTATAAATGTTCATATTATAATTTATCCCAAACCACCAATTGTCCTTACTATAATTTGATATTAAAGTTTTTGCTGGAACATACTCCAAGTTTACTATCACTCCTTAATAAATCTTTTATTAACTATTTGTATTTATATTATCAAATCATACATGACATCTGCATGTCATATTAAACAAATCTTTATCATAATTTTTTATTTATTTATTGTCTAATAAATCTTAATTTCATTACTCCTATATTATATCCATTAATCTATTGAATTTGTTGTAATTATTAATTTCATTATATTAAAGATAAAAAAATATTTATTATAATCAAAATTAAGGAGATAGAAAATCTCTTTCCATCTCCTTAATATAAATATATAATTTTAAATTAATCTTTTAATTTTAATTAACAATTTTTTGTTTAAAACTGTATTATTATGTATAAAATAAGTTTTATCTTTACGAGTTTATTTTATTCCTGAAGTTAATTTAACAATGCCTGCACCAAAACTTTTCATATCTTCTGGTATCCAAGTCTTTTCTTTTATAGTAAATTTAAAAGTTTGTTCTTTCATATCAGATGATGGTTTTACATTTTCATATGATTTTATAAGATTTTGTATATAGATACCTGTGGCTTTATTAATAGCTTCTTGTCTATCTGTAATATTCATTTTTTTAACTTGTTCAACAGCATCTGTTGCTGCTTTTTCATCAAGAGCAACTTCATTAATGTGAGTTGCTTTTACTTTAACTTGTGCAGATTTATCATCTTGAGAAACAACTTCTGTTTTTGCTGATAATTTCTTTAAAGCAGATACACGAGCTGCATATATTTTGTTTATTTGTTCATCATTAACTTTCAAACCTGCTGCTGTAAGATTAGTTTTTATTGTTGATATAGTTTGATCTTTTTGCATTTTTGAAATTTCTTCTGTTTGTTCTTTAGATATCTTAATTTTTGATAAAGACTCTTGATCTCCTTTAATATAAAAATCAAATAAAATTTTTGCTGTTTCATCAGCACCTACCTTTGGTTTAGAACTACATCCTATTACCATTACCGGAATAAATAATAAGATTAGCGATAAAATTAGACCTTTTTTTGCTTTTTTCATATTTTTCCCCCTAATATAATATATTTTTAAAATAAATATATTATATTTTGAGCTTTTTGTCAATTTTTTTTATATATCCCATGTATTATAAATTAATTCTAAATTTTAATAATATTAATTTTTTAATTGAATTGATATTTTTACAAAAAATTTTATACTAATTTTCATTAACTAAAAAAGAGGGCATCTCAAAATTAAATCTATTTTGAGACCCCCTCTTATTAAAATTAATTATTTTAATAAGATCCTATATAAAAATAAATTAGTTAAAATAAAAGGAAATAAAAACAATGAATAATTAATGTAGAAATTTTATTATTATAGGAGCTAAGAAAGAAGTAATAAGTCCCGCTATACCTATAGCTAAGCTACTCATAGCTCCTTCAGTTTCTCCCATTTCTATAGCTTTTGTGGTACCTATAGCATGGGATGATGTTCCAATAGAAATACCTATAGCTATATTGTTTTTAATTTTAAATATCTTACACACTATAGGAGCTATTACAGCTCCCATTATACCTGTTATTATAATAGCAGATACCGTAATGGCAGGTATACCACCTAAAACTTTAGACACTTCTATACCTATAGGTGTTGTTATAGATTTTGGCATCAATGAATAAGATAATTCACTGGTCAGACCAAATGCTTTAGAAATATAGAATATACTTATCATAGCAGTTATACAACCCACAGTTACCCCAAGTAATATAGGTATAGCATATTTTTTTATTACATTTATTTTTTTATATAATGGTACGGCAAGTGCTACAGTAGCAGGTCCTAAAAAGAAAGATATAAGATTGCCACCTTTATTAAAATTATCTAATTTAATATTAAAGGATATTAATATACATACTATTAAAGCTATACATATTAAAAGAGGATTAAATAAGGCTATTTTTGTTTTTCTGTATATGTAAAGTCCTATTTCAAAACCTATTATTGATAATAGTATTCCGAAAACAGGAGAATTTAAAAGATCTTGGACCATTATTGTGCCTCCTTACTCATTAGTTTTATATATAATTGAATAGTCCAACCTGTAACAACTATTATAATAATACTTGTTATTAAGCATACTCCTAAAAATGCTAACCATTTACCTTTTAGCATAGGCATACAGGATAAAATTCCTACTCCCGCTGGTACAAAGAAAAAAGCTAAATGATCAAGTAAGAATTTACTTATGTAGTTTATTTTAGTTAATTTTATTATACCTGAGGATAAGCATAGAAATAATAGTATCATCCCTATAACATTTCCTGGTATAGGCAACTTAAAGAAGTCATGTATAGCTTCACCTAGCAGGCAAATTAACAAAATTATTCCTAACTGTCTTAATAATCTCAAGGTAACACCTCTTTTCTAAATATTAAGTTTTTAACAACTAGTATTTATTTTATTACTTTTTTATTATAAATACCATAGTAAAATAAAAGTTGAAATTTTAAAACAAATTAGTATTGTGGCAATATATAATCAATAATATAAATTCCAAAAATGGATTGGGATTATAAAAATGGTTCCGCTCATAACATATAACTAACTATTGTTTGCAAAAATAATCCCCTTACTCTATAATAAAACAAGCTAAAAAATTTCATACACATATGAATGTAATTTATACTTGGGGGGGATGAATTTTATGCTAAATGTTAAAAATATGAGTGTCATGAACTTCGAAAATGCCTTGCGTGGGGCAAGAAATCCGATGAATAGTTGGGGAAAAAGTGATAGTTATTATGATTCTAAAGGCTTATTTGTTATTGGAGAAAATGATTTAACCCTTGCTAAGAAACTTTGCAAAGCAGGAAGTGACCATAGAAAATTTTTACGCCAAATATTCATTTCCGTTGATATAACTGCTCCATTATATTGGTGGAAGGAATTTGACACCTATAAGATAGGAACAGTTGCCAATTCAACAAGCACAATGCACAAAATTCATAGTCAAGAGTTCACTTTAGATCATTTTAGTTGTGACCAAATGACTGAAAAAACCAAGGAACAAATGATACTTCTAATAAAATATCTAGAAGATTTAAGAACCAAATATCTTGAAACAAAAGATAAGCAATATTGGTATGATATAATTCAATTATTGCCTTCAAGCTATAATCAGTTAAGAACCTGTACTTTTAATTATGAAACTATGATTAATATATATCATTCTAGAAAAAATCATAAATTACAAGAATGGCATACTTTCTGCCAATGGATTGAAACTTTACCATATGCAAAAGAATTAATCCTTTTGGATTAATAAAGTAGTCTTACTAAGTAAGTATAGGCCTAATTACTAAGGGGTAATGTAGCTGGCTGCTACATTACCCTTTAAACACTCTTATTAAGCACTTTTCTATTATGCTTTTTTTATTATATAAAACATCATTAACCATAAACTTTACCATCCTTCTTTATTAAATCCATAATAATTTGTCTTTCTTCATTTAATTTTACATAATCTTTAAAAGCTCTCATATCATACTGGATTCTTAGATTTTCATCTTGGCTATAAAGAATCTCTTTGGTACCCACTATTTATGCGTGAATTATATTCTATTTGCTAAGCTTTTCTTTATATCTAATAGATAGTTTCCTCTTATAATAAAGAAATATATTATTTGAATAATAAGGAAACTTCCCATTACAAAGAATGCTACTATATTAACATCCATTGCAAAGGTATTTTTTAATGCTGACAATGCAAATGATGAGTGTATTACTGCAACAATATAAGGAAATAAAAATAATACTCCGATTTCAATAGTTGATACTTTTTTTATTTCTCTAAAGGTTAACCCAATTTTATTTAACTGTTCATACTTTACTCTATCCTCTTTAACATCCATATAGTATTTGCTATATAAGAAACTTCCTGTAGTTACAAAGAAAATTATTCCTATGAATATAGCTAAGAACAGAACCACCCCATATCCAATTTTGTGGGATTCTAATATATCAGCTTTCATTAAAATAATATAATTTTCCTTATGATTATCTTCTCCAAATTTCTCCTTATAGCTTTTACAAATATTCAAAGTATCTTTATAATTCTTTACATTTAATGCAGAAAATAAAGATATCGAGCCATTAATCTTCTTATATATATCATCCTTTACAATATATACATCATCATATAATGCAGGTATTACCCTCTCTTTTAACTTTGTAACAACTTTTATATCCATATTATCTACTAAAATATTGTCTCTCTTATTAATCATTAATGGTGACCCTGCTATTGATTCATTACTTTTAATATGTATTCTTTCTTGTCCAAGTGATTCATTCAACATATTATAGGTACTTTCATTAATTATATTTATAGGTATAGTATCTTTCTTAGACACTATAGACTTAATTTGCCCTTGAACTTTTGTATAATTATAACCTTCTTTTTTTAGAGAACCTTCTATAAAATCTAATTTTTTATAATCTTTTTTATTAGATGCATAAAAAAATGCTTGTGGAAAATTTCTGTCAACTTCGGCCTCCTTATTTACCCAAAAAGCTGATACAGCTCCAATAGATGTAAATGCCATGGCAGAAGTTATGGTAACTAAAAAGAACATTCTTGTATTATCCTTTATCCTATATAAAAGAGTTGAAATCCATAATACCCTTGTTTTATTCATATAAAATTCTCTATTCTTTTTTAAAATCTTTATTACAAAAACGCTTAACTGTGAAAATAACAAATATGTTGCAATTATAACTGCTACTGTTACGGGTATAATTCTATAAACTATATTATTCATAGTTGATGTAATAGAAAAATAATATCCTCCAAGCAATAATACTACACACAATATTGCAATAATATTTGAAGTCTTTGGTTCACTCTTGGGTTTTTGAGTTCCCTTTAGTAAATTTAAAACTTCATCTTCCTTTATTATAAATGTAGTAAAAATAGAAATTAAAATTCCCATTAAAACAAAGGCTAAGAAAGTTATTGCCATTGCTTTAACTGGAAAATAGAACAGCAAAGCATTATAACCTAAAAGTTTTCCACTAAGTACTAAAAATATTTTTGAAAAAACCAATCCTAATGTAACTCCAGATATTCCAGACAATGAACTAATTAATACATTTTCAATTGCTATCATCTTTTTAATTTGTTTATCCGAAGCTCCTAGAATATATAGTATACCCAACTCTTTAAACCTACTTTTTATAAACACACTTACAGAATAAAATATAAAGAAGCATAAAAATAGATATGCAATTATTGTTGTTATGTTAAATGCCTTCTGTAAATACATTGGGAATATAGTTACATCTAAATTAGGATGTAATACAAGCATAGTAAATGAAAATAATAAAGCTGCTGATATAGTACTACTTAATAAATATGCAAAATATGCTCTAATATTTCTTACTACATTTCTGGTGGAAAACTCTCTAAAATTCATTAGTTACCACCTCCTAATAGAGCAAGAACATCTATTATTTCTTGATAAAATTGCTGCCTACTATCCCCCTTATAAATTTCATTGTAAATAGCTCCATCTTTTATAAAAAGTATTCTATTGGAATAACTAGCAGCTAGTGGATCATGGGTAACCATCATAGTAGTTACTTTCTCCTCTTTATTTATTTTTTCAAATAGTTCCATCACAGTTTTTGATGCTTTTGAATCTAGGTTACCAGTAGGCTCATCAGCTAAAAGTAGAGAGGGATCATGTATTAATGCTCTTGCAATAGCTGTTCTTTGTGCTTGGCCTCCTGATACTTCAAATGTTCTCTTTGCTAATAAATTCTCTATTCCAAGAATTTTTGATACTCTAGTTAACTTTTCATCCTGTTCTTTAATTGCTATACCATCTAAAGTCAATGGTAACACTATATTTTCTCCGATAGTTAATGTATCCAACAAGTTAAAATCTTGAAATACAAATCCTAATTCTCTTCTTCTGAACAAAGCTAAATCCTCCCCTTTAAGTGTTAAAGGGTTCTTATCCTTTATTGTTATTTGTCCTGAAGTTGGTTTATCAACTGTAGAAATCATATTTAAAAGCGTTGTTTTACCACTTCCTGAAGGGCCCATAATTCCTACAAATTCACCCTCATCTATATTAAAGCTTATATTATTTAAAGAGGTAAATATAATTTTTTTACCATATACTTTTTTTAAATTACTAACTCTTAAAATTTCCATTTTATTCACCATCCTATGCAGTTAATATTATAATTTTAGTAAATACTAATACAGCAAGTAAAAGACCTGCTAAAATTCTATATATTGCAAATATTTTCATAGGTTTCTTCTTTAAGTAACTTACAAACTTATTCATAACTATTATTGACACTATAAATGCTACAATAAAACCTAATATTAATGCACTCCATAAAGTTGGTGTCATTATAGAATAATCAAATTCAAATAAGTCCTTTATAGATGTTCCTATCATTGCTGGAATAGCTAAAAAGAATGAAAATTCTGCTGCTATTGGTGTTGATATTCCTGCAATCCAGCCGCCCATTATAGTAGATGCACTTCTTGACATTCCAGGCCATATAGATAAAATTTGTAATAAACCTACCTTTAAAGCTTGAATAAAAGTTATGCTATCTATATCCTGTACAGCATGTTCTTTTTTTCTAAACATATTTTCTATTATAAGAAGTAGAATACCGCCTACTATAAATCCTATAATTACTGCTTCTGGTCTAAATAATGCTTTTATCTTATGATATAATAATAGGCCTGTAATCCCAATAGGAATAGAACCTACTATAACATTAATTCCAAATTTAAATCCAGTCTTACCTTCCTTACCTTTAGTGAATATAAACTTAAAAAATTCTACTACACTTTCTTTAATCTTTTCCCAATAAAGAACTACTACTGCAAGTATTGCCCCAAGCTGAATTATAACCTCAAACATTTTAGCAAACTCCCCATTGAAATTAATTGCACTTCCCACTAATATCATATGACCTGTAGAAGATACAGGAATAAACTCTGTAAGCCCCTCTACAACTGCTATTATAATAGCTTTTAATATAAATATTATATCAATATCCATAACTACATCTCCTTTAAACTAATACTTATGTATCTAGTTTAAAAGATGCCATATAAAAATACTATCTCAAAACCTTACATAAGTATGACATGTATGTCACACTTATTAATTAATAAAAAAATAGAATAGTATAGCCTTAAACTATCTATCCTATTTCTATATTTAATATGATACCCTACTTTTTAAATACTATGGAAACAGTTGTTCCCTCTGAAACTTTAGATTCTATAAATATGTCATGATCTAGATTATCACAAATTCTTTTAACTATATGTAGTCCCATTCCAGTAGACTCTCCAAAATTACGTCCATTTTCCCCTGTAAAAAATGGCTCAAAAACTCTTTTAATATCCTTCTTCGGTATTCCTACCCCTTTATCAATTACACTTAACTTAACAGCATTTTCCTCATCATAAGCTCTTATAATCAATTCTTTCCCCTTATCTTTAGAATACTTTACTCCATTAACAATAAGCTGTTCTAATACAAATTTCATCCATTTGACATCGCTGTATACTTCTATAGAATCATCTATTTGAACTTTTGGTAATATCCTGTTTTTAATAAATATCTGCTTTTCTTCATTAACCTTACTCATAACTAAATTATATAAAGAAAATTTTTCTACTATAAAGTCTTTTTGAAAAGAATCAAGTCTAGCAAAATACATAGCCATATTTAATCCTCTATTTAATTTACTTATCTCCACCTTCATACTATCAAAAGGTTCTTCTCCCTCGTATTCTTGCATTTGTAGTTGAATTACTGATAGAGGTGTTTTCATCTGATGAACCCATTGATTTATGAATGTTAGATGATCATTATAAACCTTATTGTGTTTTATAATTTCAGCTTCATACAAATTATGCTCTTTCTTTAAAATATTAGAGATGCCTTCTCCTAAGACTGAATTTCCTAAATCTAAAAAAGATTCATCTAAATTTTTTAGACCCTTATCTAAAAATCTATATACTTCCTTATTCTTATAATATCTAAAAAATAAAAAACCTCCTAAAATAAATGTATTGAATAATAATATATATAAACACTCACCAATTTGTACAAATCCTAAAAGAGCTAAATATACCAATGTAATAAAAATACTTATAAAATATATAACTATATATCCTTTATTGTCTTTTATAAATAACTTCATTTTTTCTGCTCCCTACCAAGTTTTATTCAATCTATATCCTACCCCTCTTACGGTTTCTATTCCATCTTCTATTCCTAACTTATGAAGTCTTTTTCTTATCCTACTTACATTAACATTCAATGTATTCTCTTCTACAAACTCAATATCATCCCATATTTTCTCTAAGAGGAAATCTCTATTTACAACCTTAGGATATTTTTTCATAAGATATTCTAATAATATTCCTTCTTTTTTAGTTATAATTACGCTTTCATCTTTAAATTCTATTTCAGACCTCTCTTTATAAAATTTCAATCCTTGAAGTTCTACTATTTTTTCATCAATCTTTGGTGCATACTCTCCAAAGGCTCTTCTTATATGACTTTTTATCTTAGCCATAATAACATCACAATAAAAAGGTTTAATTATATAATCATCAGCTCCGTTTTCAAGTGCCATTACCTGATCCATTCCACTATCTCTAGCTGATATAAAAATTATAGGGATTTTTGATTTCTGTCTTATCTTTCTACACCAATAAAATCCATCATATTTGGGCAAATTCACATCTAATAATACTACATCAGGATTGAATTCATTAAAGTCTTCCATTATATTTTCAAAGTTTTCTGCTACCTTTACATGAAATCCATATTTAGTAATATAGTCTTTTAATAACAAGCTTATTGATAAATCATCTTCTATAATATATATTTTATAATTCATATTATTTTCTCCTTATTCATTATAAACAGAGTTCTTGGCTTCAGAGAGAGTTTTTACTCCCTCTGAAGCTTATTAACAGAATTCTTAGGAGTTTTACTCCTTAGAAGCCATTATCCTTTAGTGGAAATCGTTATCCAGGGACGTATCCGCTCTTTACTCCCACTTTGAAGAAAAGCAGAGAGTCCAAATCTTCGATTTGGTGCGAATCGCTTTCACAGAGTGCGATGGAAGTATTAGAGCAGGTAGTCATCGGATAAAATCATATTAATTATACCAATATTAATATATGTTTTCATTATATTTATGTAAATTTTTTCAATATTTAAATATAAAATTCATATTATTTTTTTCTTATTAATATCCTTTTGATTAAAACCATTTTGTTATAAATTTTAATTTTAAAAAATATAAATAGAACACTTTCCATATTTATTTATATATAAAAATTATTTTATTTAAAATATACAATAAACAATCTAACTACATTTGTAAATAAGATTATATGATTAACTATTGTCTAAAATAAAATAGATTTAATTTTAACACTACTAGGATAAAAAATACGTATAGTAGAACAATTTGCTACATATATTTTTTATCTTTGTTATATTAAAATTAAATCTATTTTGAAATATTATCTTATATAGTTACTACTAAGCACTATTTATAAAATTTAATAATAAATATAGTTTATTTTACAAATTCAATTAAGCCTTTTTCTAATTTAGCTATACGTGCTAGTGAGTATACATCATATCCTTTGTCTTCTAACATTTTTCGTCCTGGTTGGAATGATTTTTCAATAACAATTCCCATTCCTGCGACTTTAGCTCCTGCCTCTTGTACTAAGCGTGCAGCCCCTAATGCAGCTTCTCCGTTTGCTAAAAAATCATCTATAATTAATATATTATCTTCTTTTGTAATATACTTTTTGGATAATGTTAGTTCATAATCCAATCCCTTTGTAAATGAGTGTACAGTAGTTTGATAAACATCTCCATTTAAAATTTTTGATGCTTGTTTTTTTAATATTACCATTGGCAAATTCATTTGCATTGCAGTCATAACAGCTGGAGCAATTCCTGAACTTTCAATTGTAAATACCTTTGTGATTTTATGTTCTTTAAAATAATTTTTAAAATAAGTTCCTATTTCATACATTAAATCTGGATCTACTTGATGATTTAAAAAAGAATCCACCTTTAATACAGTTTCAGATAATGCATGACCCTCTTGTAAAATACGATTTTGTAATTTTTCCACTTATATCACCCCGTAAAATTCCTTATTCTTTTTCTTTTAATATTACATTTAATAATAAAGCTACAATTGTTCCAGTTGAAATTCCTGATGAAAAAATCATTTTTAAGGATTCTGGTAATTGAGCAATAAATTCTGGACGGAAGGTAACCCCTAATCCTAATCCAATAGATGTAGCAATTATTAACATATTTCTATTGTTTAACTTTACACTACTTAAAGTTTGAATTCCTGCTGCAGCAACTGTTCCAAACATAACAATTCCTACACCCCCAAGTACCGGCTGTGGCATTATATTGATTAGTGCAGCAAATTTAGGGAACAATCCCAAAATAACTAATAATATTCCAGCCATCATTGTTACATAACGACTAGCTACTTTTGTTAGAGGAATTAATCCAATATTTTGACTAAATGATGTATTGGGTAAGGCACCAAAAACCCCTGCTAACATACTTCCTACACCATCAGATAGAACTCCTGCTGTAATAGGTTTTTCATCTGCTTTAATTCCAGAAACTTCTGTAATGGCTTTAAGACATCCAACAGTTCCAATGATAGTAACAAAATATGCAGGAATAAAAGGTAATAAAACCTGTAAGTTAAAAGTTATACCATAGCCAAAAATTTTAGGTAATGATACCCAACTAGCTTGGCTTACTGATGAAAAATCAACCATTCCTAATGGAATACAAATTATATATCCAACAACCATACCTATTAAGATTGAAGCACTACTTACTAATCCCTTTCCATAATGATTTAGTAATAATGTAACTATCATTATAAATAAAGCAATAGAAATATTTTTTAAACTTCCATAATTAGCTGATCCAACACCACCTGCTGCCCAATCTATTGAAACTGGTAATAATGTTAACCCAATTAAACTCACAACTGTTCCTGTTACAATAGGTGGAAATAGTTTCATTAGTGGCTTAACAAAAAAACTTAAAATAATTACTATACCAGCACCTAAAATTGTTGCACCAAAAATTCCTGATAATCCAAACTTTCCACCAACAGCAATTGCCGGTGCAACAAATGTAAAATCAGTTCCCATAATACAGGCAACACGTGCTCCAATAGGACCTATTCCTCTTGACTGAATGAAAGTAGCCACTCCTGCCGCTAAAATTGCACTACTAATTAATGCTGTTGAAGTTTTAGCATCAAAGCCTAAGGCTGCTGAAATAACAATTGGAACAACAATTATTCCACCGAAAGCCGCAAAAATATGCTGCAATCCTAATAAAATTTGCATTAATATTTTTGGCTTATCATTAACCCCATACATTAACTGAATATCCGTCTCATTTTTTTTCATTTTACTACTCTCCTCCCTAACTTTATTAATGCTCTAAATATTTATTTATCATACAGCATCTTAAGGTACATAAATAAGAATCCACCTATATAGGAGATAATTTTGTAAAACAAAAAACACCTCAATCAAATTGAGGTGTTGAGTTCATAACAAATAGACATAAACTATATCTATTTACTAAATACACAATACCTCGTAGTCTGCTAATTTATGGTTAGCAGGTAGAAACTTTCGGACCATATTACCGATGATATACGAGCTTTTTATATGATATATGACATTATAACATATTTTTTACACTATTAATAATCAAATACAAAATTTAAATAAAAAAATTACTTCATTTTAAAGAAAATTATGCATTTTGTATTATAAAATGCATAAATTTAATAATATATCTATATTCTTGGAACTCCATTTAAAATATGTTATTATTATTAAAAGACTTTTTATTAATATAGAATGAATAAACTCAACTTTAAAAATCACAGGAGATTTGTATGGAAAAACTTACTTTTGTAATGGAAAATTATTTAGAAGCTATCTATGAGTTGTCAGAAGAAAGTAACGGAGTTAAAATGACTCGTATAGCCGAAAAGCTTGGAGTGACTAAAGCCAGTACTAATAGTGCTATGGTAACTTTAGCTGAAAAGGGACTTATAACTAATGAAAAGTATAAGAAAATATTTTTAACTCCTTTAGGTTTAAAAATAGCTAGATTTACATATAAAAAACATCACATTATTAAAGATTTCCTTATAAAAACTCTAAATATAGATAGTTCTATTGCAGATGAAGACGCATGTGCTATAGAACATGTTATTAGTTCCGATTCTGTTTATGCTATGCAAAAATTTCTTTCCGAACATGAGAATAAATAAAAAAATTAACGACTCAAAATTGCTTTTAGATTTTAAGTCGTTAATTTTTTACCTTTAAGATACCTGACTTTTATAGAGCATAGCATAAGTTCCTCCAGAACGAATTAGCTCATCATGGGTTCCCATTTCTTTAATGCCTGCTCCTTCTAGAACTACAATTTTATCTGCATTATAAATAGTTGATAATCTATGAGCAATTACTATAGTTGTTCGATCCTTTGAAATTTCATCTAATGCAGCTTGAATTTCTTTCTCTGTCTTTGTATCCAGAGCTGATGTGGCTTCATCTAAAATTAGGATGGGTGAATTTCTAAGAATTGCTCTAGCTATGGAAATTCTCTGTTTTTGTCCTCCAGAAAGACGTACTCCACGCTCACCTATTATGGTATCATAACCATCTTCTAAATTCTCAATGAAATTATGAGCATTGGCTGCTTTTGAGGCTGCAACAACCTGATCCTTAGTAGCTTCTTTCCAGCCATAAACAATATTTTCATAAATTGTTCCGTTAAATAAAAAGGTGTCCTGCAAAACCATGCTTATATTATCCCTAAGACTTTTTAAGGTTACATCTTTAATATCTATTCCATCCATTAAAATGCTTCCATTCTGTGGATCATAAAAGCGATTTAAAAGACTAGCTATTGTGGTTTTGCCAACTCCAGTTCCTCCAACAAAAGCTACAGTTTCTCCTGCATTTACTTTTAAATTTATATTTTTTAAAATCTTTATCTCATCATTGTAGGAGAAAGAAATTCCCTTAAACTCAACTTCTCCTTTAACCCTAGGTAATTTATTTGCATTAACTTTCTCTTTGACATCTGGAACTTCATCCATAACCTCAAAGACACGCTTGCATCCTGCAACTGCATTACCTGCCATTTCCATAAGCCTTGAAAAACTCTTTATAGGTCCATAAAACATACCAAGGTACATAGAAAATCCTACAATATCTCCAATATTAATTTCTCCTCTTGAAACCATAAATCCACCAAATATTATAACTATAACAGAACCTAGAGCCGTGAAAAATGCAAGAAGGGGAAAAGTGGTTTCAAAAAAGAAGCTTGCCTTTAAATATGCCTTACTATGTTTTATAGAAAGGTTCTTAATCTTTTTCTCTTCTCTTTCCTGTTGATTGAATATCTGTATTTCCTTAATTCCAGAGAAATTATCTTGAACAGTACCAGAAAGTTCTCCTCTAATCATAGAATTCTGCTTCCATATGGGGGAAAGATGCTTACTTTGCCAAAGAGTAATCATAATAATAAAAGGAATAGTAACAAGACTTATAAAAGCTAACTTTACATTAATAGAAAATAATAATATCCCTACACCTACGAAAGTCAATATATTAACAACAAAATCAGGAATTACGTGAGCCAAAAGAATCTCTACCTCCATAACATCATTAATAACTCTGCTAGTTAAATCTCCTGTACGACTTTTATTAAAATACTTAAGCCCCATATGTTGAAGCTTAGAGTAAAGTTCTGTTCTCATATCTGCAACATAATGCAAAGCTGCATGATGGTTTAAATATCCTGAAATAGCACTTCCAGCTGATTGAAGTATCGTTGCAACTAATAGCATTAATCCAATTCGTAAAGATTGCTGTCCAAAATTAGCACTTCCTTCAGTTGCTATACTTGTAAGCTCTCTTAAGGCCCAGGGATTATAAAATCCTGCTATAGTAGAAATAATAACAGCTATTAATGCTAATATTAAATAAATCCAATATCTTCTGGCTCCTATAAAAATACGTAAGGTGGTTCTCATATACCTACTGCCTCCCTTTCCTTCAATTGCACATCCTCATTTTCATCTATAATATCATAAGTAATACATACTGGACGATTACTCTTAGGCTCAATAACAATATCAGCATTAATATTGAAGGTTTTCCTGAGAGCCTCTGGAGTCATAACTTCCTCAGGAGTTCCATATTTTATGATAGCTCCTTTTTTAATAGCAATAATATAGTCAGAGAATCTTGCAGCAAGATTTAAATCATGAAGTACCATAACAATAGTACACTTTTGATTACGGTTAAGCTCATATAAAAGCTTTAAAACCTCTAATTGGTGAGCAAGATCAAGATAAGTAGTAGGTTCATCTAATAAAATCAAATCAGTTTGCTGTGCTAAAGCCATAGCAATCCAAACTCTCTGTCTTTGCCCTCCTGATAAAGTATCAACTTCTCTTCTCTCAAATTCACTTAGCTTAGTTGCATCTAAAGCCCACTTAACAATTCTTTTATCTTCCTTTGTAAGATTTCCAAAACCTTTTTGATGAGGGAACCGTCCATATGCAACTAACTCACTTACAGTGAGTCCACTTGGTGCAGTAGGATTTTGAGGAAGTATAGCCATCTTTTTAGCTATTTCTTTTGTAGACAATTTACTTATATCTTGTCCACTTAAATGTACTACACCCGTCTTAGGCTTTAATATACGTCCAACAGCTTTCAAGATAGTTGATTTACCACAGCCATTTGCTCCTATAATAGAAGTTATCTTTCCCTTTGGTATCTGCATATTTAATTCTTTTACAATGACAGTATCCTCATAAGCTATATCTAAATTTTTAGTTTCAATACTTTTCATACAAACCTCCTTAATTTGACTTTACTAATAGGTATAAGAAGTAGGGTGTACTTAATACAGTGATAACAATTCCTGTAGGAATATCACTTCCAAAACTTATGGTTCTAGTAATAGTGTCTGATAATAGAATAATTATTGAGCCTACTAAAGATGCTGTAGGAATTAATAGTTTATGATTTGACCCTACAAACTTTCTTGCCATATGTGGAGAAATCATTCCTACAAAAAAGAAGTTTCCACCTAAAGCTACACTACCTGATGATAGAGCAACAGCTGCTACAGTTAACCCTATAAATTGACGCTTTACTGCTACTCCTAATCCTGTTGCAGTTTGATTCCCAAGATTTAAGGTATTTAAAATACGAGATTTATAAAATACATATAAAAATAGAATCAACACCCAAGGTGCAAGAATAGAAATATATGTCCAATTGTCTCCCCAAAGACTTCCTGCACTCCATCTTTGAACAAAATCCATCTGTTTTTCATCTAGCTTTAAAGTAAGCATCATAGTAACAGCACTATATCCACTTCCAACGGCTACCCCTGTCAAAATTAATCCTGTAGGTGATATACTTTTTCCTCTTCTATAGGAAAGTAAAAATATCAATACAGCTGCTGTCATTCCACCTACAAAGGCCAGAAGTGGGAGCGCAATAGCTGAAGATACACTGTCTACCTTAAAAATAACTATAAACAACAATACAAATAACCCTGATCCAGAACTTATTCCCAAAGTTCCAGGACTAGCCATGTCATTGCGAAGTAAACTCTGCATTACACAGCCAGCTGTTCCCATACCAATGCCTACAAGCATGGTCAATACAATACGAGGAAGACGAAAATTATATACTATAAGATTTTGTTTATCTGTACCTCTTCCAATAAGAACATTAAAAACCTCCGAAGGAGAGAGATTCATTTTACCTGAGTTCACACTTATTACTGCCACAACTAATAGAATAATGGTAAGTAGCAAAATAATAGTTAGACCACGTGAAACTGAATAGCCCTTTTTCTTCATTCAAATTCCCTCCTTTGTATCCTTGTAAGATAAAGAAAATACGGAACACCTATTAAAGCAAAAATAATTCCAATTGGAGTTTCATAGGGCTTATTAATAAGCCTTCCAATTAAATCTGCTGCTACAGTAATCAAGGCTCCATATAATCCTGAAGCTGGAATAATGTATCTATAATCTACCCCTATAAGGTAGCGGACAATATGAGGTACTATTAATCCTACAAATCCAACAGGTCCAACAACAATTACAGAAAGCCCTGTAAGTATTAAAACTACTACAGTAGATATCCCTTTAACCTTCTTAGTATTAAGTCCAAGTCCTATAGCTGCATCATCTCCAAGATTTAAAACCGTAATTGAAGGGGATATAACAAGAGCTACAATAATACCTACAATGAAGAATGGGAAAACTATAGCAAGTTCACTCCATTTAGCACCTGCCGTTCCTCCAGCAGTCCAATAAGCTAATGCATGTCCGAGTCTATATTTAATAGAAAGATATTGGCTAAAAGCACCAAATAGCATTGATATAGAAATACCTGCTAAAACAAGTCTCTGTGGTTTCATGCTTCCTCTACCAATAGATGCAATAAAATAAGTCATACCTGTAGTAACGGCTGCACCAATGCAGGCAAAAAGCATCATCTGTCCGTAACTTCCACCAGGTAAAAATGCCATACAAAAAGCCATAGCAAAAGTAGCACCGCTACTTATACCCATAAGTCCAGAATCAGCAAGAGGATTTCTTGTAGTTCCCTGCATTATAGCACCACATATCGCAAGGCTTGACCCAACAATTATATTAGCTGCTATACGAGGAAGTCTTAGAGTTTGAATAATCTGATGTTCAGTTAAAGAAGAGTCAAAATTAAAAATGGCTCCCCAAGCTGTAGTCAAATTCATATCAGCAGCACCAAAAGAAATTGACGCCGCTGATACAATTGCTAGCAAAACCACTCCTACAATCATATAGATTGTAAAATTCAAAGCTCCTAATTGTCGCTTTTTATTATAGGTCTTTTGCATATTTATTTTCCTTTCTTATATTAGAATTATTTAACTAATGAATTTATTGCATTACTCATATAGTCAAGTTGTTCAGTAAGACTTGTAATATCAGAATAATAGAAAAGACCTGAATACTTCCCTGGTATTTCTACAACTCTGCCTGCTGCAACTGCAGGAATGCTTTTCCAAATATCTGTTTTTGAATATTTAGATTCTTTACCTTCTTGTTGGAACCATAATATATAATCTCCAAAATACTCATGGGCCACTTCATAACTTATAGATCCACGACCTTTTTTGGATTTTTCTATAAGTTCTTTAAGTTTGTCTGGATATTTAAGCCCAAGATAGTTATATACTAAAGTACCACCTCTAGAGCCTGTTTCATAATATATACCACTAAATTCTCCAGTAGGACCCCAATCTTCCATAATGCTGAAAGTTTTTCCTACAAATTTATCACTTTTAAGAGTTTTTTTCACAGCATCAAGTTTTTTTTCAAATTTGTTAACAGCTTCTTTTGCTTCAGTAGTACGTCCTGTAGCTTCTCCAATGAACTTTATTCTATCAATGGAATTTTTAGATTCTGGAATAACAAGAACTGGAGCTACTTTACTGAATTTATCAAAATCTGCCTCATCATATGTGATGATAAGATCTGGCTTTAAATTCATAACCTCTTCTGGTTCCCATTTTTCTATTTTTTTTGTAGCTTTAAGTTTATCATAAAAAGGCATAGTCTCTTGTTCCCAAGCATTGTATCCAACTAAATTTAACCCTAAAGTAATAACTTCTCCAACGTACCAATTAGCAACAACACGCTTAGGATTAGCTGGAACTTCAATATCCCCTTTTACAGTAGTTATAGTGCGAACAGTTGCTTCTTCTTTCTTTTCATTTTTAGATGAAGAGCAACCAGCAAAAATCACAGTAGTCATAAATATTGCACAAAATAATGACAATAATTTTTTCATTTTATATCTCTCCCTTATAAATATCTTATATTAATCTGATAACGTCTGCGCTATATACAAATGTAAGACTAGTCTAACTTTTAAAATCGTAGCATTTATAAATTCTGCTGTCAACGGCTTAATAGGCTCCTTTTCCGAAGTCATTTCCTATTAAAATGATAGCAGTTTGTTGTCTTGTAAGAGCTAACTGAAAACGCTTCTCTTCATTATGGATTGCAATTAAAATAAAATGGATTGTAATTTCATTGAAAACCCTTCTCAAATAATGCTATAATTTTCTTACTTTAAATCAAAGAAAAAAGAGGTGTAAAAGTTTTATGGTTAAATATAGTGATTCTTCTTGGAGTGCTTTAGCAGACAAATATAATCTTGTTAAAAGACCTTATGGTAAAGGACAGATTTATGATTTCCCTCCTCATTGGTCAAATGGATGGATTGCAGAAGTAAACCCTGCTAAAGGATTATTTGTTTCAAGTGCTTGGCTTACTCCAAGTGAGCAAATAGTACATACAATAAATTCTAGTAATCCCTTTATGATGCTTTTTTGTATTGACTGCGGAGAAATAGTCTATTCACAGCAAGGAAAAAAGAAGCAAGCTTTATTCCCTATCACTCATCTAATTATTAATCCACAAAAACAATTTACCTTTACTTTCTTTAAAGACGTGCATTATTGTTTTACCAGTATTTTAATTTTTGATGACTTTATAAAACCTTTTCTCAAAGACCGTACCAATACACCTAGAATCAGTGTGGAGGATGCAAAACTTTGGAAAACACAGCATTACAACACGCCGGATATAATGCTTATTTTCGAACAAATTAGATGGGCTGTACGAAATACAGACATGCCTTTGCTTGCCTTTGAGGGTATGACTTTGCATTTATTATCTTCAATCACTAGAAATTTCCCTGATATACCTAAAAGAAGAAGCAACCGTCGTCACTATGTTACTTGGGAAAACGAACAAAAGATTTATAAAGTTAAAAATAAGATTGACGAAGATATTTTAAATCTTCCGGATATAATTGAACTATGCAGAATAGCTGGAATGAGCGAAAGTAAACTTCGTCAATCTTTTAAAAACCATTATGGAATTCCTCTTTACAGATATATTAGAATAGAAACCATGAAAAGAGCCATGCAGCTCTTATCTGCTGACCATCTAAGTATTTGTAACATATCTGAACTATGTGGCTACAAAAATCCAGCCAAATTTGCTGCTGCCTTTAAAAGTATCCATGGAATTACTCCTAGTGATTTTAGAAAATCTTTTAATTTATAGAGATTTAGATGCTTATATGCTTATAGTATACAAGTATCTAAATCCAACAGGCTGTTGATAAGCATATTTTATCAACAGCTATTCCCACTCCTCCAAATTTACTTTTTGGTAGTTTTAAGAATTGCATTAACTAAATAATCAAGTTGTTTATCCATAGAATATAAATCCTTATAAAAGAACAAATTCCAATCTGTTTTTATAACTCTATCTTCTTTTACTGCCGGTAAACTTCTCCATAAATTATTATCTTTTAAATTATCTCCTCCGTAATTCCAAACTGCTTGTATTATATAGTCTCCAGAATACTCTGGAAAAGCTTCAAGAGAAACATCCTTGTATTGCTCCCCATTTATTATTTCTTTTTTTATCACATCAGGAGCTTTTAGTCCAAGATAGTCGTAAAGTATCTCTCCTCCTCTTCCCCAGTTATTCCCAAACACTGTTATTTGCTTTGTATCTTGTTCTATAAGAGTGAATGTTTTATCCATCACTCCTGCCGCTTCTAACTTTTTTTTACTAGTTTCTACTTTGTTTTTAAAATTATTAATTACTTTCTTTGCTTCTTCTTGTTTTCCAACAGCTTCAGCTATAAGAGTTAATCTTTCTTCTGAAGATATTTTTGTAAACGGAATAAACACTGTTGGAACAATTTTGTTAAATTTTTTGTACTGCTCTTCAGTTGTTACAATTATTAAATCTGGGTTAAGAGCCATTATTTCCTCTGGTTCCCATTTCTCTACGATTTTAACACCTTTAAGCTCATCTTTAAGGGCACTATCACCTTCCATATGAGATGTTGCTAAAGGTTTTACACCTAATGAAAGTAAATCCCCTTGAAAATAATTTATAACAATTCTTTTTGGATTTGCAGGTACTTCAACTTTTCCCATAGCTGTAGATACAGTTCTAGTTTTATGTTCCTTATTTGACTTTTCCTCACTATTAGTACTAGTACTTTTAGAGCATCCTACAGCCAGTGCAGAAAACATAAGAATTAAACAAGTGATAAAAGTTATTTTTAATTTTTTTATACCCATTTTGTTCCTCCTATTTTTATAAGTGTTTTTAAATTTATATAATTAATAAAAATTTAATTAATTAGCTATAGCTGATTTTAGAGTTATTATATCAACACTCTTTTTCACATGTCAATAATAATCATTTTCATTTAGTGAAGGTTATAATTATCTTTTATATAGAATAAATACATCTATTCCAATGTATATAATAAAATTTACTTAAAAATTTTATGTTCATATAAGTATATAATTATACCGTTTTGGAGTATTTTTATATTGTCCCAAAAGATAATATATGCTACCATTTATGATATATTATTTTTAATTCACCGCTTTTAGTAGGAATATATAAAGTATTAATAACATTGCTATTTACACAAATAAATGTATATAAAAAATAAATTGCTATTAAGTAAAGAAAGGATTTAAATCCATGAAAATAGATAAAACTACCAGAATAATTAAAGAATTTGCTTTACAACTTAATTGCAAAAAATATGATTATGGAAATGGAAGTATTTATCGTTTACCTGAGGAAAATGGAGACAGTTGGTTTGTAGAGGTTGAACCTGCTGATGGACTACTTCTTAGTGATGCTTACTTTTCATTACTGAAGCCAGTAACCTATGCTTATAATATTCCAGAGAATCATATCTTAATATGCTCCTTATATAGTGGTAATATTACTATTGTTGAGAATGGTAAAAAATCAAAGCGTTTGTATCAAGGTATACATTTCTTTGTTAATAGCGGGAAAAAAATCAAAATAATTATTAATACGGATGAACCTATATGGTATACTTTTGCTTTAGTATTTGAAGACTTTATCTTAAAATATATAAAAGATTTTTTATCTCAAGCTTCATATATCTTATCAAAAGATATTTTATTAAAGCCAAATTATTTTAATACACCAGAATTACTTATGATCTTTGAACAATTAAAATATACAATTAGAAGTTGTGATCTTCCACATATGTATTATATAGGTAAAATATACGAAATTTTCGCCATTATTATACGGAATTTAGAAAATGAAAAGTATTTAAATATACCTCGTCATAATCATTTGAGTTACCAAAACAAACAATTTATGTGGCTCTTAAAGACAGAAATAGATAAAAATATATTAAATCCCCCTACAATTGAAGAAATGAAAAATATAGCTGAAATGAGTGAATCTAAACTTAGGCGATGCTTCAAAGCAACTTATGGAAAAACAATTTATGAATATATTAGATATAAAAAGATGGAACAAGCAATTAGATTTCTATCCCATGATGAAATGAGTATTCATAATATTTCTACCACCTTAGGTTATAAAAGTGCAAGTAAATTTTCAGCAGCATTTAAAAAAGTTTATGGTATTACCCCTAGTGCATTTAGAAAATCCTTTAATCTGTAATTATGATTGAAAGCTAAAGCCTTATTGTCAGTTCCTAACTCTCACTATTAAGATAATCTCAGACTTTCACTAATAAGCTAAGTTATTGCCAATACTAAGTTCACTAAAAGTAGGAGTGCTCACATAACACTCCTATCTATATAATTATATTGAATTTGCCATTACTTTTTTATACATAAATCCACCTAAAGCATTGGATAAGAACCATCCGATTACAATGGACCAGCATATTCCTGTAAATCCCATTGATGTTCTTGCTAATCCGTATGCCAAGGCTACTCTTATTCCTTGAGATACAACAGTTAAAATAATTGATATATTAACTTCTCCCATACCACGGAAAAATCCATAAAACATAACGATACAACCAAGTAATATGTAAAAAATACATACAATCCGAAGATAACCTACCCCAACCTGAATAATATCTATGGATTCTTTTTTAACAAAAATTGATATTAAATTAGGTGCGAAAATAAAGACAACTATTGATATTATAAAAGAAATTAAGGCAATAACTTTTAAAATGGCATAAAACCCTTGGCGAATCCTTTCTATATTTCCTGCTCCCTTATTTTGTGCCACATAAGTGGAAAATGCATTACTTAAATCCTGTAAAGGACGATTAGCAAACTCATCAATCTTTGAACAAGCCGCAAAGGCAGCCATCACGGTAGTTCCAAATGTATTAATTAATCCTTGAATCATTAACATTCCAAAGCTTGATAGAGATTGCTGCACTGCTGTCAAAACAGAGTAGCTTAAAATCGTTTTAAAAAGTTTTCTACTAAATACAATATCTTTTCTTTTAAAATCAAGGAATTTCATATGTTTTACAGTATAGAATGCACACCATAATGCGGATACTCCTTGTGCTATAAATGTAGCTAATCCTACACCTGAAACTCCCATGTTAAACACTAAGACAAAAATTAAATCTAAAATAGTATTTAAAATACAAGAAACAATCAAAAAATATAGTGGAGATTTTGAATCTCCAACGGAACGTAGCAAATAAGCACATATATTATAAAGTCCTGTGAATATAAGCCCTGTTAAGATATACCTTAAATATTCAGCAGAATATGTTACAGTATCTTTGGGCATCTGAAATAATTCTATTATTTCATAGAGAAATACATTCGTTATAAGACTTAACAGAATGCTTATAGATATTATGAAAAAAAATGAAGTAGATATAGCTTTTTTCATTTCATCATATTGTTTTGCACCATAAAGTTGTGAAAAAAATGCAGATGCTCCCATAGCTAGTCCAATTAAAATAGATGTCATAAAACTCATAATGAGAAAACAGGAACCTACAGCTGCAAAGGCTTCATTTCCTACAAATCGCCCTACAACAATGGAATCTACTACATTGTATATTTGTTGAAATAAATTTCCAATAAACATAGGAATAAAGAACCTTACAATGATTCCCATTGGTTTTCCTTTTGTCATATCGGTTTCCATGATAAAACCTCCTTTTTTTGAAATATGTACTCTTTAATATTTAGGCATTTTATATGCAATAGCCATTTCTCCCGTTATAGGATTGGTATATATCTCACAGTCAATTTCATATACTGATTTTATAAGCTCTTTAGTCAAAATCTCATTTGGCTTTCCATAGGTTACTATTTCTCCATTCTTTACTACATACAAAATATCACAGTATGTAGCTGCCATTGATAAGTCATGTAATGCTGCCAATACTCCTATTTTTAATGACTTTACAATAGAAAAAATTTGGAGTTGATATTTAATGTCTAAGTGATTTGTTGGTTCGTCTAGAATTAAAAACTTTGGCTCCTGTGCTATAGCTCTAGCTAATATGACCCTTTGTTTTTCTCCACCTGAAAGAGTTAAGTAGCTTCTATCAGAATATGTAGTTAAATCCACCTTTTTCAAAGCATTATGCACAATTTCATAATCCTCTTTATTATCAGGCTCCATTAAATTCTTATGAGGTGTTCGCCCCATCATAACCATATCGTAAACAGAAAAATCAAAACTCAAATCATTAAACTGTCCAACAACCCCCATCTGTTTTGAAACTGACTTAGCCTTTGATTTTAAAACATCCTTCTCTCCTAAAAAAACAGATCCTTTTTCAGGTTTGATTACCTTGTATATGCTTTTTAACAAGGTTGATTTTCCACATCCATTTGGTACAATAATTCCAACAAATTTTCCATTATCAACCTGTAGGGAAATATCCTTTACAATTTTTCTGCCCGATAAAGTAACAAATATATTGTCTACTTTTAAATTCAATTTATTTACCTCCAAATCCATAACTTCTCTTTACTAGCATGTACATAAACACAGGTGCTCCAAGAAGAGATGTAATAATACCGATTGGCAGTTCTCCATTTGGAATAATTGTCCTAGCAAAAATATCTGCCCAAATTAAAAATATCGCGCTAAATAAAATACTTGTTGGTAAAAGTTTTTTATTATCCGAGCCAACAATACTTCTAACAATATGAGGAACAATTAAGCCAACAAATCCTATAATCCCACAAGTTGCTACTATAACACCTGTTACTGCAACTGAAATCACCATATAAAGCTTTCTATAAAAATTAAGATTTATTCCCAAAGTAACTGCCGTCTCTTCTCCCATCATCATAGTATTCATTACTCTTGCCTGAGATAAAAATAACACCACAGCTAACATTACAATGGTAGTAATAATAGGAAGCTTTCCCCACTGTGCAGAGGTTAGACTTCCCATAGTCCAAAATGTTACAGAACGTATTCCTTCTGCATCCTTAGCAAAATAAACAATAAAACTTGAAATTGCATTGCATAAAGCATTAATAACAGTTCCAGCGAGTACTAATTTTACAGAGGACATTTTTCCACCAATACTGGCAAGCCCCATAACTAAAGCACCAGCACCAAATGCGCCAATAAATGCCCAAAAAGCAACTCCAAGTTCACTTAAAGTACCTGCAACACCAAATCCGATCATAATTGAAAATGTTGCTCCTAATGAAGCACCAGAAGAAATTCCTAATATATAAGGATCAGCTAAAGGATTTTGTACAGAAGCCTGCATAACTACACCACATAATGTAAGCCCAATTCCTGCAATCATAGCCAATAACACTCTAGGAAAACGAATTTGCCAAATAATCTCCTCAAACATTCCATTCATAAATTGATCTAAATTACCAGTTTGTAATCCAGTTAATTTATAGATTAATATTCTATAAGATTGGCTGAATGGAATAGATACTTGTCCTATTGATACTGAAATTATGATAGATAATATAAGGATAGTAACTAACCCAATAATTATTGCAGTAAACAGAGAACGTTTTTTAGAAGTACATCCATAATTCCCTGTATTGTATTCTACTACTCCTACTTTTCCTGTTTGTAACATAACTAATTCCCTCCAAATAGTTCAGGATGAATGAATTTTGCAACATCTTCATACAAATCTGAAAGTTCAAGGCTTCCACGTATTGCATTGGTGTAATCTACAACCATCACATTGCCTGTCTTTATTGCAGTAACATTTTGCAGTCTTTTATTAGAAAGTATTTTATTTTTTATCTTTTCCCTATCAGAACCTTGGAACTCAGTTATAATTATTTTTTCTGGATTTGCAGCAATAATTGACTCAATTGACATTTCCATATATGAATCCTTTGATAATTCTATATATTTTCCACCTGCACCTTCAATTACTTCATCAATGATGCACCCTGATGGCGGATAATAATCATAATTTTCACGTCCAGCACTTGTCACAAGTAATACATTTGGGGTAGTTTTTGCTTTTTTAGCTACTTCTTTAACTTTATCCATTCTATCCTTTTGTTCTTTTAAATACTTATTTGTCTCGTTTTCAATGTTAAAAGCTAATCCAAAATTCTTAATGTCCTTAAAATATTCATCAATGCTTCGCCCTATTGTAAAGTTTACCGCTGGAAGAACTGGAATACCTCTATCATTCCAAAAGGAAATGTCACCTACTCTATCTTCTTTAAAGGCTGAAGACATAGAATAAATAATATCAGGCTTCAAAGCAATTATTGCTTCTTTAGAAGGCCATGATTTTGCAATAATGGGCATTTTAGATATTTCATCATCATATTTTGAAAAAGATTTATCAAGATATCCTACCCCAACAACTTTATCTTGTAATCCAAATTTAATCATTAATTCGGCCATAGATTGTCCCATTATCACCACTCTCTTAGGCTCTTTTTCTATGGTTTGTACTATCTCTTTTCCTTCATCCGTATAAACTTTAATATTGACAGGATAATTATTTTTACTTTTAGATCTATTTTGTTTTTGTCCTTGTATACCTATAGTTTTGACTTTTCCATTCTGTCCTTTTGTAGATTGAGAGCAACCTACTAGCCCTAAGATAAAAATAACTCCTATAAATAATGTTACACACTTTTTTAACATTTTTTACCTCCTTATGTATTCTAGTACCTACAAAAATTTTATTTCTTCTTAAGAACTATAATACAAAAAAATTCATATTATCTATATTGATGTAGTCACTGTTTATATTGAGAAAAAAACTTTAAAAATAAGGACAATATCTGTTATCTTTAGATGTGATAATATGTTGTAAAATATATGAGTAGATAACTAAATTTCTCCAATAAAATAAGCCACAGGTACTATACCTGTGGCAATTTAAATAAATAAAAATTATCGAAAAAATTAATTTACAAGTTTTAAAGAGTCATCTTTATATTGCAAAGGGGTTACTCCAAATTCCTTTTTAAAAGCATAACAAAAGTTACTTGGATTTGAATATCCTACATCAAGAGCAATTTCATTAATAGATTTATCAGTATCTAATAATAATATAGCAGCACGATCTAGACATATTTTTCTATGGTATCTAAATATAGTATCACCATATATTGCTTTAAATCCCTTTGCTAATTTATTCTTATTTATTGCTAGCTGCTTAGATAGAATATTTACTGTTGGAAGCTCGTATAAATTTTTCATTAATAACTCTGGTATCTTTTTTATCTGATTAATTTCAAATTCATCCAACTGCAATTGACTTATTTTATTTGTCCCTAGAATTTCATAGGATACTATTTTTGATAATATTTCCATTACCTTACTTTCAAAAAATAAAATTTTCGATTTCTCTGGTAAACTACAATTAAATATTTTCAAAAATATGTTTGCAATTTCAGGAGAAACATTTATTCCTTGATAATACTGATTTCTAAGTTCATTCTCTAATTCCTCTATTGTGTCCTCCCATAGCTCAATCCCACAGCTACCAAAATATGATGCTATAGCTGATTTTTCAGTAGTAATTGAAATCCCTTGATATTTCTGACCTGCACAATTAATCACCTTTCCGCAAGTTTCACGGGACATTGATATGGAAAGTTCATTTTTAGAAAGACACATATTTCCTACTTTATCTTCATGAATATTTAAGCAACCATCAACACAATATTCTATTTCAAAATACTCTTCCGATAGGTCAAATTCTGTTATCATATCATGATTAAATATTGTATCATAAATTATAAGCATGACATTTCCCATAAGTTTATAAAATTTTATGCATCCTTTACCATATTTGGGTTTTATATCATATATAATTTCTTTTTCATCATTAAAATTCATAGAATCTCGTATTGTTGCGAATTGGGTACGTATTGATGAATATTGCATAATCATTGATGAACATCCTTGTTTTGTATTTATATGAAATTTATTTTTCATTCCATGCGCTCCTTTCTTGTCCTCAATAAATCTTTTTCTGCTTACTATGATTTATTTCAATGTTTATATAATTCACATATAATATATTACAACACACTATATGATAATGTAATTCATTATCATATATTATATTTCTTTTTATTTATTTTATCAATTTATTTTCTATATATCTACTTAATATATTAATCTAATTGATTCTAAACTAAAATTTTTATCAATTATAATTAACAAAATGTATACCCTATTCGCCTACCATTTATATACTTAAAAAATAGAGTATTAAATACATAACCCCCACCACATTTCCGTGGTGGGGTTGAAACATTATATGCCAAGCTTTCCCATATATAATTAACTATTTTTTTGTTGTGGTATCAGTATAATTTTTTAAATCATATAACTGCTCAGAATTTCCTTTTCCTTCTGGGTCGAATTGTTTAGTATTTGAATTTGAGTTTGAGTTTTCTTTATTATTGTTGTCCTTATTAACTCTTTCACTATTTACCTCATTTGAATTTTTCCATTCACTTTCTGAAACAACTTTACCATTTTCTTTAACCCAATTCATAATATCGCTGCTTGAGTTTCCTCCCATACCACCTACCATTACATATCTAACTTCTCCATTACTAACTAATTTTTTAAATTCATCTAAAGTAATTACTTTATCTGTTCCAAAGAAACCTCCAAGTGCCATTACTGATTCTCCAGTATTGATAATTATATCTGAAGCATAACCATTAGTAGATGAAGTAACAAGAAGATATTTTTCATTTGTTTTATGGCTTTTTAAAAATTCTATCAACTTTGTGTTTCCACTATTAGAATTATCCATATTAAAACCATCCTTTTGCTTATTAGTGACTAATGATAATCCAGCAGATGGGAAGGTACCAGATACTGGATAAAAAATTGTAGTAGCAGAACAAACTAAAGGAGTTATTAAAAGGCCCATTAAAGCAATAGTAACCAGTGATTTCTTAAATTTTATATTTTTAAACTTTAATATATCTTTTTTATTTTTTCTTAAATTAACAATAGCTAGTATAATGGAAGATACAATACATAAAACTGCTACTATTGTAGTTAAAATTTTAGCCGTATTCGATATATTATAATAATAAGATAATATTAATATCTGAGTTAATCCATCTGCGATAAGTGCTACTGGTAAAATCCAAGATTTCCATCCTTCCTCATTATATAACTCCCACATTGACACAATTCCAATTCCTGCCAAAGCCGCAATTGGTGGAGCAAGCATAGTTAAATAATAAGGATGAAACAACCCTTTTGTAAAACTGAAGTATACAAATTCAGGTAATAACCACATATTCCATAGTACTAATGACAATTTTCTTTTATTATCAAAAGTCTTATTTAACTTTTCTTTTATTGCCGCTGCTATAAATCCAAATATGGCAAGGGGAAATAACCAAATAATTTGGTCTGATAAGCTATTATTAGAGAATAATCTAGCAATACTTGCAACTTCTTGGCCCCCAAAGGTTCCTCCCATTCCTCCTCCATTAGGTTTCTGCATTCCATTACCTCCTGGAGGCATTCCACCGGGACCTTTTCCATCACCATTCGGAGGATTACCATTCCCTTTTCCCTCTTGTTGAGTATTAGGCTGTGTACTTTGCATCTGTTCATTATTCATTGATGGAGGTTGTCCTTGCATTTCTCCATTATCCATTGATGGAGGTTCTCCTTGCATTTGATCATTGTCTATTGATGGTGGCTCTCCTTCGGTTTGGCCATTATCCTTTGATGTTTGCTGCGAATTTTTATTTTTAGTTGCACTAGAGGTCCCATCAGTTTTTTGTTGATTTTTTCCATCCATTCCTCCCGGGGCTCCACCTCCCTGAGTGGACTTACTACCAATACCAAGTCTCTCAAGTCCATTATGTCCCATTATAAGCTCCATAACCGAATTATTAGTACTACTTCCTACATAAGGTCTACTTTTCTCAGGTATTAAGTCTACAATAAAAGCCCAGGACAATGAAACTAAAAGTAACATAACTGTACCAGCCATAAGATGAACTATTCTTTTTTTAAAGGATACTGTATTAGAAAGAAGATAAGTTATATATATAGCTGGTATTATCATATATGCTTGAAGCATTTTTATATTAAATCCGATCCCTACAATTGCTAAACCTATTAAAAGATATTTTAGTTTCCCTTTTTCTGCTGCCTTAGAAAGAACTAAGCAAGCTAATAGTAATGTTAAAACAAGTAAATTATCACAAGTGTTATTTCTACTTACAGCTACAAAAACAGGCGTAACTGCAAGACATATTGCAGAAATAAGACCCGCAGCAGTTCCAAAGCTTCTTTTAACAATAACATATATTAATCCTGCTGATACTACCCCTGCAATAGCCTGAGGTAATATTATACTCCATCCACTAAAACCAAATATTTTAGCAAATATAGCTTGTATCCAAAAACCCAAAGGTGGCTTATCAATACTTACAAAACTGGCTGGATCAAAGGATATAAAGAAAAAGTTCTTTAAACTTAAAGTCATACTCTTTACACCTGCAGCATAATATTGATTTGCGTATCCTTCTATGTTCAAATTCGCTAAATTTAATATTAAAGATAATATCAAAATTAACGATAACGCTATATTCTCTTTTGTAAACTTTATCTTTTTCATTATTTATATCCCCCACTCAAAATATATGTTAGTTTTCACTTTATCCATTTCTAAAATTAAGTATTTCTTATTTTTTATATGTTTATTTACATGTTATCTTTTATCTATTCTCGTATACTTACTTAAACACAATAAATTTATATGCTACAAAATTTGTTGCTTGGGCTATGATTGTAACTATTACTTTTGCTAAATACACATTTATATTAAGATTTTTCGCTAATAAATTCATAGCAAAAACTGTTATGATAAGTGAAATCAAGTTAATTATTATAAACTGCATAAGTTCATATAATATCTTCTTACTAACTTTATGTTCCTTAAAAGTCCATTTTTTATTAAATATAAAGCTATTAATTATGCCAAAACTATAACCTATAATTTGACTAGTTATATATCCTACTCCAACTAACTCATTAAATACTGTAAACATTAAAAAGTCTATGGTAGTATTTACAACGCCTACTATTGAAAAACGACTTATATGTTTAAATTTGCCATGGAATATATATTGGTTTACTTTAGTCATTAATTTCATATTTTTTATCAACCTTCTCATAATTTATAGTATTATCAATTATATACATAGGTCTATTTTTACTTTCATCAAAAATTCTTCCAATATATTGACCCATTATACCAATAGTAAAAAATACCAATCCAAACATAATTAAATTAATTAATAATATCATTCCTAAGCTTAATATATCTGTACAGTTTATTACTGCCTTTATGATTTCAGTTATAAATACAACAGTACCTATAGAGAATATTATCCCCCCAGCATAACTAGCAATTGTAAGTGGTTTATATGAAAAAGAGGTTATTCCATCAAAGGCTAATTTTAGCATCTTTCTTAATGGATATTTAGTCTCTCCAGCAAATCTTTCTTGTCTTGCGAATTCTACAGCCGTTTGCTTATATCCAACCCAACTTACCAATCCTCTTACGTATCTATTTTTTTCTGGAAGTGATATTAAAGTATCACATACCTTTCTATCTATAAGCCTAAAATCTCCTGTATCCACTGGAATATCTATATTGGTTATGTTTTTTAACAGTCTATAAAACATCCTAGCAGTAAATTTTTTGAAAAATCCTTCACCTTCTCTTTTAACCCTTTTTCCATATACTACTTCGTACCCATTTTTCCATTTTTCAATCATCTCAAAAATAACCTCTGGTGGGTCTTGAAGATCCGCATCAATTACCACAATAGCCTTACCTGTAGCTACATCCATTCCTGCAGTTATAGCAGCTTGATGTCCAAAATTTCTAGAAAAATTTACAAGTTTTATTTTTTCATCCTTTTTACATATGCTATCTGCTTTTTCTTTAGTTAAATCCCTACTTCCATCATTTATAAATATAATTTCATAATTTTCCTTTGTGGAATCCATAACTTCCTTTAATCTTCTATAACTTTCATCAATAACAAGCTCTTCATTATATAAAGGAACTACTATAGAATAAACTATTTTATTAATCACATTTATCACCTCATAAAATTGTTATTTGATTATGTCTTTAAGCTGATTTTTTAAGTCATTTATTAAAATTAAGCTACTCTCAAACTTTCCTTATTTAAAATTGTAACTATAAATTGTTGTATCAGTTTCAAATAACTATGTGAATTTTTTGTGATTTTATATAATTAACCCTTAGGACAAGATAAATAAATCTTATTTATACTTACCTAAGGGCTAAATTTAATTATTAAAATTTATTGGAAAATGCAAATAATAATTATTTTTACTTTCCCGGGGACAATTATTAATCTATAGGATATTTAATTATAAAACTTACGCCATTATCTCTATTTACTGCCTTTATTTCTCCATTATAGAAATCTATAATTTTTTTAGAAATAGCTAAACCTAAGCCAAAATTTCCAGTCCTATCTTTATATAGATTTTCAAAAATATACTCTATATTATTTTTATCAATATTAGGTCCATCATTATAAATTTCTAAGATTGCAACAGAATTTTCTTTTTTAAGAGTTATAGCAATTTCTCTTTCTGCATACCTAAGTCCATTATCTAATATATTTTCAATAGCTACTCGTATTTTTTCAGCATTTCCCTTTATAATAACCTTATCAATATCTAAATTCCATTGAATTTTACTATTAACTATCTCAAATCTACTTATAATGTTAAACAATAAATTATGTAACTCAAATCCTATATTTTCACTATTATTTTCTAAAGTATAGGCAAGAGTATTTAAATACAATAATTGTTTAATTTTTTTCTCAAGAATAGCTGCCTCATCTTTTATTATCTCAGCAGTTTCTTCAACTGATTCTATATACATACCATCAATAATAGCTTGAGCATGGCTCATAATTACCATTACTGGAGTTTTTAGATCATGAGATATGCTTTGTAGAAACATTTTTTCTTCTTCATCAATCTTTTTTAATTCTTTTTGCATACGATTCATTGAATTTACTAATCTACCAATCTCATCATCATTTTTAATTTTAATAGGATCCCTCCAATCCTTATGAGCTATTTTTACAGTATAATCCTCAAGCTCTCTTAAAGGCCTTGAAATATAATTTGCAACTAATTTAGCAGTAAAAAATCCTATAATAATAAATATAATACCTATAATTATTACTGTATATAACAATACATTATCTTGTATTTCAGGTATATACGATATTAAATAAAGTTTTTCTCCTCCTTCATTTTTAATTGAACTTATTATAAAGATAAATTTCATGTTGTTATGATATTCTTTAAATTGCTTTTGCTGAATATTATTACCTATAATATAACTGGCCATCCACATTTTTATTTCATCACTAGCAGGTCTTGGGGGTGGATTCTTCTTTTCTATTGGTGGTGGTTCCTCTTTTCTTTTACCTATATCTATAATTTTATATTTATCATTCTCATCTATTTTTACAATAAAATGATCACTTCCCTTAAGATTTCTTAATTCATCAAATCTATTTTGTTCATTAAAATTATTGCTGTTTAATAAAACATCATGAGTGACTTTTAAATCCTCTAGCTTTGAATTTTCACTAATTCTCTTAAATGCAACTAAATATAAAAATGAAATACTACATATTATTATTAAAATTATAGCAGTGAATGTTGTCCATATCCTCATTGTTAATGATTTAAATCTTAATCTCTTCATCATTTAACCACCAATTTATAACCATATCCATATACAGTTTCAAGATCTAACTTATCTATCTTTTTGCGCAATCTCCTAATTGTATCATCAATAACTCTATCGGATCCGAAATAATCCTCTCCCCAAATACTAATTAAAATTTGTTCTCTAGATATAACATTGTTTCTATTCTCTACAAAAAAATTTAATAGTTCAAACTCTTTGTTTGTTAGTTGAATTTCTTTTTCTCCAAAAAAAACAGCTCTTTGTCTTTTACTTATTTTGTACTCTCCAATATTGGTAATTATATCCATAGAATTATTGCTTTTCCCATAAATTCTTTCCATAAGTTTATTAGTTCTTATTATAAGCTCTCTAGGTAAAAATGGCTTTGATAAATAATCGTCACTTCCTAATTCTAATCCCACCACTCTATCCAGTTCCTCATTCCTTGCAGACATAAAAATAACCGGAGTATTTTTATTGTTTTCTTTTACAGCTTTGATTATTTGGTACCCATCTATATCAGGTAACATTATATCTAATATCCAAAGATCTGGAACATCTTTTATTTTCTCTATTGCAGAACTTCCATTAAAAAAAGTAGTTACTTCGTACCCTTCACGTTGCAGATACTTTTCTAATAATATATTCAAACTTTTTTCATCTTCAACAAGATAGACTTTTCTTCCCATCTTTATCACCTCAAAATATAATCCAGTATCTTAGTTTATCCATTAAACCTTATTTTAAATTTTACATTCACCATTCACTTTACATCTATGACATTACTAATATTTTAAAAATCAATATCAATATTCTATGGTAATATATCCATGATTTAAATCTTAGATAGTTTGTTTTTAAACATAAAATTTAATCCTAAAAACACTTTTCCTCTAATCTAATTTTAAATTTAAAATATCAAAGGATTATGTAATTATTATGTGAAAATTATGTGATACAATTTCATTGTTCAGTATTTCAAATTAGTCCAAGTATAAAAAGAGAATCATCACATTAAAATTTTTACAATTTATGCGATAACTCTCTTAATAATCAAAAATAATTATAAATTTTAAATACGTTTCTCCAATTTATTCTTCTACAAACAATGATACAAATTCAAACTTATTACAATCAACTAACCCTCTATTAGTTAACCTTAATTCTGGTAGACAAGCAAGTGGAATAAGTGCCATTGTCATAAATGGTGAAACTATATCACATCCAATTTCTTTCCATGCACTATCTAGTTTTTCTACCATTTCTGCCATTTCTTCTAAAGGCTTATTACTCATTAGTCCTGCTATTGGTAATGGAACTAGACCTAACACTTTCCCATCTTGTACAGCTACCATTCCTCCACCACATTCCATTAATGTGTTAGCAGCTAATGCCATATCCTCATCATTTGTTCCTATAACTAATAAGTTGTGAGCATCATGGGCAACTGTTGCAGCCATAGCTCCTCTTTTGATACCAAAACCTTTAACAAAACCATATCCTGCTGTTCCTGTTTCATGGTGTCTTTCAAATACAACTGCTTTTAAAACATCTTTACTTGGATCACATTGAACTTTATCCTCTTTAACATTAAGTTCAATATGTCTCTCATATGTACCAACCCTTTCAGGTATAATTTCAATAACCCTTGCAGTTATTTTTTCTTTATTAGGAGCCATAATATTAAAGGAAGCTGGTGTTATTTTATCTTTAATATGCATTGAATGCATAGCATCTTCAGGATAATCATATTTAGCTATTGATGTAGTTAATACTCCATCCTTTGCAACTAAGTTTCCATCTATAATAACTTTTGTTATTTTTACATCTTTTAAATCTTCTATAAGTAAAATATCTGCACATTTTCCTGGAGTTATAGAACCTAATTCATGATCCATTTGGAAACATTGTGCACAGTTTATTGTTACCATTTGAATTGCAGTTAATGGTTCTATTCCTTCTTCTATAGCACGTTTTATAATATGATCTAAGTGTCCATCCTTAAGCAATGTATGTGGGTGAGTATCATCAGATATTAAAACAGCAAATCTACTATCTACTTTATTTTCTGTAATGGCTTTACTTACTTCCTTTAAGTCATGCCATGCAGAGCCTTCTCTAAACATCGCATACATTCCAAGGCGCATTTTAGCAAGAGCATCTTCAGCTCTTGTAGATTCATGACAACATCTCACACCTGATGCAATATATCCATTTAATCCTTTTCCTGTTTCAGGTAAAGAATAATGTCCTGTTACTGTTTTACTAGCTTTTAAAGTTTCTCCTACTACTCCATGAGCATGATCTGTAGAATAAAGTATACCTGGGAAGTTCATCATTTCTCCTAATCCAACTATTTCATCCCACTTCATTGTTTCGCTAACATCTTCTGGTCCTACAGCTGCTCCTGTATCTTCAAAACCTGGAACTGCTGGTACACAAGATGGTGTGGTTACCATATTTTTAAGTGGAGTACCCTTGCCATCTTCAATCATATAACGTACACCATTTAATCCGAGTACATTACAAATTTCATGTGGATCCATATATATTCCAACAGTACCATGTGGAACTACTGAACGAGCATATTCACTTACACTTAGCATTGATGATTCAACATGAATATGACCATCTAAAAAGCCTGGTGCAATATACTGTCCTTTTGCATCAATTACCTCTGTGTTTTCCCCTATACAATGTTTTGCGTCACCTACTACCGCAATTCTCCCACAGCTAATTGCTACATCTGTATTTTCAATAACTTCTCTTGTACAAACATTTATAAGTTTTGAATTTATAATAACCATATCCGCTGGTTCAAAGCCCTGTGCCACACTTGATAAAGTTTTACTTACCTCCCAAAGAGGCTTTGTATCAAATTTATTAAACATATCCCCGTCTCCTTTTATATTTTTATAGATTTCTCTTTTTATATTTTTATACATTATATTATATTTTTATAATATATTCCACATTATTCATCCATTGTTTACAATTTTATTCGTCCATTTCATTACATTTTCTTTAATTCTTTGCTATTTGTTCGTAAATACTAACTTAGAAAATATATATTCTGCTTTAGTATACTTCAAGGCATTAGGGATAATATATGGATAAAGTCATTGAACCAATCTTCTGAACTGTTTATTAATTATCTTGATATTCTTCCAATTCCATTACTTATAAAATTTTCTACCTCTTCGATATTTACTAAATTTGCATCTCCATGTATACTATGTTTTAAAACTGAACATGCTGTAGCGAATTCACAAGTATATTGAGAAGACTTTTTATTTACAATACTATAAATTACTCCTGCTGTTAGGGCATCCCCTGCTCCTATTCTATCTATAATATCATCAAAGGTATGTTTCTTAGATGAATATAGTTTATTATTTGTATAGTAATTACATTGTACGCTATTTGCACTTACTGATTTAATCTCTCTAATTGAAGAAAAAATATGTTTTATATTAGGATAAGATTTTGTAATCTCATTATAGTAGTAGTTTAACTTTTCATGCTTGTCTTCTAAATCACAGCTCATATCTAATATATTTTCTGCATCTAATATTCCAGCAGAAAATATATTAATATATGGTAATATTTCTTTTGTTGCCTTTCTTGCTTCTTCTAAAGTCCACATTTTAGCTCTATAATTAGAATCATAGCTTACCAAAATATTATTATTCTTACAGTACTTTAATATTTTTAATGTTACCTTTCTTACTTCTTCCGAAATAGCTAATGTAATTCCTGAAAAATGAAATACATCTGCATCCTTTAGTGCTTCTTTTATATTGATATCTTCATCCGTGATAGATCCAAAAGCAGAATTATCCCTATCATAAATAATCTTTGAAGATCTATTTCCACTACCTACCTCTACAAAATATATAGGAGTTCTTTTGTTTTCTCTTTTAATAAAAGATGTTTCTACTGATTTCTCTTTTAGATAGTTAATTATGCCTTCTCCTATTTGATCCTTTGAAACCTTTGTAATCATTCTAGTTTCAATTCCAAATCTAGATAGTGATATTAAAACATTTGCTTCTCCACCACCATAATTAGCATGAAATTCTTTAGAGTTTAAAAAAAGCATTCCTTTCTTAGTAGATAATCTAAGTAATATCTCTCCAAAACCAACTACTTTCATCTTATATACCCCTTGCTTTATTAAATTTATCTACATATTGAGTACAAACTGCTTCTATTTCATCAAATTTTCCTAACTCTCCAAGTTTATTTAATTCTCCACCAATACCTACTAAATCTACATCTGTATTTGCCCATGAATCTATGTTATCTAAGTTCACTCCACCTGTTACCATTATATTTACATATGGTAATGGTCCTTTAATAGACTTTATATAACCTTGTCCAAATGCACTTCCTGGAAATACCTTCACAATATCTACTCCACTTTCATAGGCTGTGACTATTTCAGTTATAGTCATTACTCCTGGTATATATGGAATATTATATCTATTGCAAATCTTTGCTGTTTCTTCACTAAATGATGGAGAAACTATATATTTTGCTCCTCTTAATATTGCCATTCTTGCTGTTTCTGAATCCAAAACTGTTCCAGCACCTATAACAACCTCATCATCTTTTGAATACTTCTCTGAAAGTTCTTCTATTATATCATTAGCAAATTTATTTGTGTATGCAACTTCTATAGCTTTAACATTTCCTTTAATACAGCTTTCTGATATTTTAATACCTACTTCCTTTGTTTCTCCACGAACAACTGCTACTATCTTACATTTTTTTAGAGCATTTAAAACCTTCATCTTAATCACAATAAAAACCTCCATAAATCTATTATTGTACTAACTCTTACAGAAATATTATTATTTCATATATCCACCCTTCATTGGTGAAACTGCTCTTTCTGAAAATATCTTTAATATTCCTGATTTATATTTATTTTCTCTTTTTTCCCATTTAGCTTTACGTTCTACTAAAACCTTATCTATGGCTTCTTCACTTAATTTTTGTCCATTAATGCCAACTAATTGTAGTATTCTTTTCTCTATATCTATTTCAATTAAATCATTCTCTTCAACTAAAGCAATTGGCCCTCCAACTGCTGCTTCGGGAGAAACATGTCCTATTGCAGGACCTTTAGATGCTCCTGAAAATCTTCCATCTGTAATAAGTGCAATACTTGCAGATAATTCTTTATCAGAGGATATTGCTTCTGTTGTATAAAACATTTCAGGCATTCCACTACCCTTTGGTCCTTCATATCTTATAAACACAGCATCTCCTGGATTTATTTTTTTAGATATGATAGCTGCTATTGCTTCTTCTTCACTATCAAAAGGTCTTGCCTTTAAAATTCCTTTATGCATTTCTTTTGGTACAGCTGAATGTTTAACTACTGCTCCTTCTGGCGCTATATTTCCTTTTAAAATTGCAATAGCTCCATTTTTACCTATAGGTTCACTTATTGGTCTTATAACATCTCTTCTTGTAAGTCCAACCTTTTTAAGGTATCTATCACAATTCTCATAATATCCATTCTTCTTTAAGTCTTCTAAATTCTCACCTAAAGTTTTACCTGTAACAGTCATTACATCTAGATGTAATAAATTCTTTACTTCTTCCATTATTGCTGGTACTCCGCCTGCATAATAGAAATATTCTGCTGGCCATTTTCCTGCTGGACGTATATTTAAAAGATATGGAGCATATCGATGTATTCTATCAAAACTTTCTTCATCAATTTTTATACCAAATTCATGAGCTATTGCTGGAATGTGTAATAATGAATTAGTAGATCCCGAAATTGCTGCATGAATTATAATTGCATTTTCAAAGGATTTTTCTGTAACTATATCCTTTGGCTTAAGATTCATTTTTGCTAGTTCAACAACTTGTTTCCCAGCCTCTACTGCAACATCTTCTAAGTCTTTACAAGTTGCAGGCATTAAAGCACTACCAGGTAACATTAATCCTAAGGCTTCTGCCATAACCTGCATTGTTGAAGCTGTTCCCATAAAAGAACAAGCTCCACAAGATGGACATGCATTATGTTTATAGTAAGTTAATTCTTCCTCTGTAATTTCTTTTCGTTGATACATAGCACTATAAGCACCAATTTGCTCTAAAGTTAAAAGGTTAGGTCCCGCTTCCATAACGCCACCTGTAACAACAATTGATGGTATATTAAGTCTTCCTATAGCCATTAAGTGAGATGGAACAGCCTTATCACAACTTGATATAAATACCCCTCCATCAAAAGGAGTGGCATTCGCATGAATTTCTATAAGTGATGTTATAGTATCCCTAGAGGCTAATGAATAATTGATTCCATCATGACCTTGAGCCATACCATCACATATATCTGTTGCAAAATATCTTGCAGCCTTTCCTCCTTTTTCTGCCACACCCTGTACTGCATTATTTGCAAATTTCATTAAATGAGCACTTCCTGGGTGACTATCTCCAAAGGTACTTTCAACTATAATTTGAGGCTTAGATAAATCTTCAACTGACCATCCCATACCCCTACGAAGTGGATCCATTTCTGGAGCAATCTTTCTAATATCTTGACTAATCATATTAACCTCCTTATTTAACATAAATATTCCCTTTATATGCTTCTTGTTTAAAACATAGCCCGGATCATGGTATATCCACTTTCCGAGCTTTTACTAAATATATTTTATAGATGTATTTACGATAAAATTTTTATTTATTAAGAAAATTCGATTACCGGAGTTTCTCCACATTCAACACTGATATCCTCATATTTTTTAATTATCTTATTACCATTAGGTTCAGTAATAATCATCATTGTCATAGGAGAGTATCCCTTTGATATAATATAATCCTTATCAAACTTTAGTAAAGGTGTTCCTAGCTTAACCTTTTGTCCTTCTTCAACTAATACTTCAAAACCTTCGCCTTCTAAACTTACAGTGTCAATACCTACATGAATTAATATTTCCACACCATTGTTCATTAATAAACCAAGTGCATGTTTTGAACCTTTCATTATCAATTTAACTAAGCAATCGCAAGGTGCTACTATAACCTGATCCATTGGATCAATAGCTATCCCATCTCCCATCATTAGAGAAGAAAAGACTTCATCTTTTACATTGGTTAATGCTACACTTTTCCCACTTACTGGAGAATATAATTTCTTTTTCTTAAATATTTGAAACATAATTAATCTCCTTTACTTTAATTCTGGCCAATACTCTTTATTAGCTTCGATTAAATCGTCTAAAACAGCTTTTGCCACACTAGCACTTGGTACTGTTTTGGAAAGAGTTAATGCTTGCCATAATTTTTGATAGCTTCCTTCTATCCATGATTGGACAACTAATTTTTCTACTGATACTTGTTGTTCCATTAATCCTTTTTCAAATTGAGGAATTTTGCCTTGAACTAATGGTTCTGGTCCATTGCTTCCTACAATGCAAGGTACTTCTACCATAGCTGTTGGATCAAAGTTTTCTATTGCTCCATTATTTTCTACAATGCATAGCATTCTTTCATGAGTGTTATAAGCAATAGCTCTTGCTAAGTCAACAATAAATGAAGCATGAGAATCTATATGGAATTCTCCACCTTTTGCTGTACCAGCTTTAACTATTTCTTTTGCAGCAGTAAATACGGACTTTTCTCTTCCGTTCATTACTTCATTAGCCCTTGTATATTCAGCATTTGAATGCTCCACAACATAATCTGGATATAAATAATATTTTAAATATGTGTTTGGCAAGAAATTAGGTTCAATAGCTAATAAATCTTTTGCTTTTTTATGAGTTTCTTGCCAACTTGGTTCTGTGTGTTGTGTATCTACTTCTACTTGATTTAAATAACCGTTTTCTGCTACATAAGCCTTTAGTTTTGGCATTAAATCATTTCCTTGCTTATCTCTAACACTTGTCCACCATCCAAAATGATTCAATCCAAAATAGTTAACTTCTAAATCTTCTGGAGTTAATCCTACTATTTGAGACATACGACGAAGAGTACCAACTGGCATATCACAAATATTTAGTACTTTAGAATTTGGCTTTAATATACGGCATGCTTCTGCAACTATAGCTGCTGGGTTTGAATAATTTAACATCCAACAATTTGGAGAATACTTTTCCATAATATCTATTAGTTCCATCATTCCACCAATAGAACGCATTCCATATGCTATACCACCTGGTCCACAAGTTTCTTGTCCAACAACACCATATTTTAAAGGAATCTTTTCATCCTGCTCACGCATTTCATATTTTCCAACACGAATATGAGCCATGCAAAAATCTACATCAGTAAATGCTTCTTTGGGGTCAGTTGTATATGTGAATTCTATTTCTGGTGCATTCTCTTTTAATAGTATTTCTAAAGCTTTTCCTATTGTTTCTTGACGCTTTCCATCATTATCATATAACTTTAATTTGCGTAATGGGAAACGATGAATATTATCTAATAACATCATTACTATGCCTGGTGTAAATGTACTTCCTCCACCTGCAATAACAATTGAAAATTTTTTATTTTGTTCCATAAAATTAACCACCTTTTTTTATATTTTATAGGACTTTTTCTTTTAATATTTATTTTTATAAATTCTATAATATTTTTATTGACTTCTTACAAGCTGATTATAGTAAAGTTATTTATTAGAGTAAACAATTTGAAGAGGTAAAAATACATGTTACTTGAACTAACAACCTGTTTCATAATTAATAGAATTTTTATTCAAGTTCCAATTTACTATATCTTTATAAGGGGCTGTTGCACTAAGAATAAATCCTACAATATATTGTGTTAACTTTAAATTTGCAAAACAATATATTGTATGTAAATTTTTTAATGCCACAGCCCCTAACTGAATTTTTTATTCTAATTTGATTCTATTCCAAGATATTCGTCTACGTTCTTTCTTACACTTGTAACCTTTAAACCATAGACAACCTGTACGTTTTCTCCTTTAATTATTACTCCATTTGCGGCTGTTTCATTTTTTAATAATTGTTCATTAACTAATGAAGAATCTTTTACAACTAATCTTAATCTAGTGTAACAATTATCAACTTTTAGTATATTATCCTTACCACCTAAGCCTTCTACTACAACTGGCGCAATACTTGAATCTCCTGATTTTGCACTTACTTTAGACTTTTCTTTATAATCTTTTTTAGTATATAACTTTGTATTTCCATTTTCTTCTCTTCCTGGAGTTTTAAGTTTGAATTTAACTATTAAAAATCTGAATATAACATAATATATAACGAATTGTCCTAAACCAACTAAGATAAACATTGGCCAGCCTGTTTTAGCAACTCCAAGAGGTATATTATATAATAAGAAGTCTATTAGCCCATTTGGTCCTATAGCTGTGACCCCTAGAATATTTAATACTACCATTCCTAATCCACTTAATACTGCATGTATAACAAATAATATTGGTGCTACGAACATAAATGAAAATTCTATTGGTTCTGTTACTCCTGCTAATATTGATGTAACTGCAGCTGGAATTAAAATTGCCTTTATCTTAGACTTATTCTCTGGCAATGCAGTATGATACATAGCTAAACATGCACCAATTAAGCCAAACATTTTTGACAATCCTCTAGCATCCCAAATTACTGATGCTGATAATTTTGCTATATTAGGATCAGCCATTTCTGCAAAGTATATATTTCTTGCCCCTTCAAATACTTTTCCTCCTATTTCAGCCACTCCACCTAAAGGACTATATAAAAATGGAGTATAAACTAAATGATGCAATCCAGTAGGAATAAGTAATCTCTCCAAAGTACCATAAGTAAATATACCAAAGTTTCCTGCTCCTGTTATAAAATTACCAAGACTTGAAATTAAATATTGTACTGAAGGCCATACATAACTCAATATTATTGCTAGAAAAACAGTAATAGGTATTAATATTATAAATACTAGTCTTGAGCCACCATAAATTTGAAAAGCTCCATCAAATTCTTTTTCACAAAATCTATTATGTATATAAGCAACAACAATACCTAAAATAATTCCTAAGAAAACTCCCATATCAAGAACTTGAACACCTAAAACCATAGTTTGACCAGATCCCCTTAAGGCATCTTGTGGTGCTAATCTATTATTTAATTCTAAAAAAATGTTCATTGCGTTTATAAATACTAAGAATACTAAAAGTGATGTAAATCCTGCTTCTGCTTTCTTTTTCTTAGAAAGTCCTACTGCAAGACCGACACAAAATATAATTCCTAAATTAGTTAAAATTGAAACTAATGAACCAGATAACATTTTTCCTAATCCAAATATCATTCCATTCTTTAAAAATGGAAGGTATTCTGCTAGTCTGGCATTTGTTAAAATGTTCCCTATTGCGATTATTATACCGGCTATTGGTAATATCAATACAGGAACAAACATTCCTTTAGAAAAGTTTTGTAATTGATTTAATATCTTCTCTTTCATCATTGTAACCCCCATTATTTATTTTTGAGAAACCATTTACATTTCAAATTATAATAATTAACTATCTTTATGTATATAGATTTTCCTATGTAAAAAACGTGTTACCTCTTTAGATAACACGTTACTCTCCATTACTATTTTTCTTTTTATAATATTCATATACTAATAACTCTATTAACACTAGTACCTTTGGGAAAAATGTGTTTGGCATTAAATTTCTATCATCTAGTTTGTTTGTATCTTGAATCTTAAATCTTATATCAGAAAGCTTACTTATGCTATTTTCTCTTTTATTTGTAAAAGATACAACTTTAATATTGTGTTCTTTTGCTGTTATAACTTTATTTAACACCATTGGTGTTTCTCCAGATTTAGATATTACTATAATAGCATTTATAAAATCTAAATTATTTTCAAATACTCCTATAGAATCTGTCCCATTAGACAAAATACATCTCTTACCCATAACTAGAAGTTTCTTATTTATATATTCTGCTACAATCCCAGAAAAACCATTTGCATATATAAAAATAAACTTATGATCATCATTAAATAAAATATCTATAAAACCATTAATTGCCTCTTTACTATTTTCTTCTAATAGGCTATCCATATTTAGACTTTCTATGAAGCTACTATCATTTAAATTATCTTTTAATTCATTTTTAGTTAAAGATAATAAATTGTATTGCATTTCTAAAAAACCAGAATAACCAAGTTTTTTAGCTAATCTCATAATAGTAGATGTTGATGTAAAATTATTTTTTGCTACTCCCCTTACTCCCATCTTATTTATATAATTAATATTATCTATCATATAATTGAGGACTTCTATTTCTATTTCTGTAAGTCCCTTATTTTGAATAAACTTGGATATGTCCATTACATTGCCTCCATAAATAATTTAAAAATTAATAAATAGTATTTGTAAAGTTTATTATTTTAAACTAAATTATATCATAATCTTAAACTTTATTATGTTCTATTTTAGGAATAAATACATAAAGTAAGGACCATACTATTTTCCCAGTACAGTCCTATTTTTCCCTTAAATCACTTTTAAAAAGTATAATATTTTAATGCATTATTTTTTATAAATTTACTTAATCCTACCTATTGGAAGAAAGGTCTTTTAGATTTTTACTTAATGTTTTAATTTCCTCTATAGCTGATGCCATTGAACTAATCTTTTCACCTTGCTCCCTAATTATGCCTTCGATTTCTTCTGTGGACGCTGAATGTTCTTCAGTAATACTTCCTATTCCCTCAAGCTCCATTTTTATAGGAACAAAATTCTCTACTACATTTTCAACAAATCTATGTTCTTCATCTAAATATTCACTCATTTTTTCAAAATACTCTTGAATTTTACCAAAAGAAGTATAAACATTATCAACAACCTTGGTTCCCTCTTCTGCGGCTGTATTACCCTCAGATACCTTAATAACTGCATCATTCGTAATAAGATTAATTTCTGTAATAATTTCATAGATATTTTTTACTATTTCAGTTGTTTGCTGAGCTAGTTTTTTAACTTCTTCTGCGACTACTGAAAATCCCTTGCCATATTCACCTGCCCTAGCAGCTTCTATACTTGCATTTAATGACAACAAATTAGTTTGAGCTGAAATTTCATAAATACTATTAATCTCACAATTTATTTTATCAATACTACCTTTTAATGTATTTACTGTATCTAAAGATACCTCTACCGCGCCTTTTATCATTTTCATAGTGCTATTCATAGAGTTAATTTTTTCAGACTCATCAATAACATTTCCCTTCATTTCATTTGATGTTGTAGATATTCTATTAGATATATTTCTCACCTTGTCTAGTGAAGAATTAGATTTCTCTATTCCTAAATTTATACCTAAAATGCTCTCTACTATTTCTTGAACTCCAATATTTATTTGACCCATAGTATTGCTTATATCATCACTAGTGGCATTAACAAGGTTAATATCTTCAGAAAAAATATCTATATTGTTATCTAAATCGGTAGTACTCTCTTTAATATTTAATAAAAGTAAATCTAATTTATCAAGTAACTCCTTACTTTCTAAAGATTTATTATTTGCTGACTGAATTAGATTGCCACCCCAACTAGTAAGGCAATAAATTAAAATTATAACACCGTTTAATATTACAAAAAAATTTAACATGTTTGAAAATGAAAAATTTTTACTCAAAATGCTACTAGGATTTACTAAAAACAAAATTATAACACACGTATCTAAGAGAACTGCATTTATAACTAACAAGTTTTTTCTAAAGTATAATGTTGCACATATAATTCCTGCAATAAAAACTAATATATCAGAAGCTATAGTTTTGTCGTTAAAATTTCCTAATAAAAAATATCCAAAGTTTGAAAGTATTATAACTGAACTAAAGATTATTGCCTTTGTCATATCCTTTAGCTTTAAAAAATATACTACTGTTGAAACTATAATTACTATTATAAAGGGGAATAATTCATCTATATTTATTACAAAGTTAGTCATTGACATAGTGGTTAGACTCATAAGTAAACACATTGCAAATATAGTTATATAATTAACCTTATGTATTTTTTCAAAACTAAAACTCCAAGTTTTCTCCATTTCATGCGCCCCTTTTCAGTTTAAATTAAATTTATTTTAAATATTCACTGTAAATATCGATACTAGTTATTATAATCTTAACTTAAAATTACAAAAAAAATTGTTATTTGTATTTTATAATCATTTAAAGTCATATTTTCTTTTATTTGAATTTAAATCATTTTCATACAAATAAGAACCTATGACAAAACTATCATAGGTTTTACCTGTAAATGTTAAGGAAACTGCTTAAATTGGGGTGATATTTTTTATATTTTATTCTCTTATTTTTGTGAATATCAATATACAAGCTCATTACATTTTATTTACTTTATTAATATACTATTGTCTATATAAAGATACTAAACATAATATCTTCACTTTTAAATCTGTATTTTACTTATATGCTACTGTAAATCTACTTCTAATATGTTTAGGAGTTTCAATTTCATCTACCATAGCTACCGCAAAATCTTCAAAAGAAATTTTACTTTCTCCTTTTTCATCCACAACCAAATATTCATCTCCAACAGAGTATCTTCCTGTTCTTATTCCTGGTGATATTAATGCTGCCGGACTTAAATATGTCCAATTTATTTCTTTTTCATTTCTATATATATCTAAAGATTTTGAATGAGCTAAAGCTATTGGTTTCCAATCCTCTGGGAATCCTTCTGTATGGACTAATTCTACGTCTCCTTGAACTTTTAAACTTCCAGCTCCACCCATTGTTACAAGTCTTTTAACATTTAATTTTTTAGCTAAAGTTATTAGATTGTTAGTTGCTTCTATTAATGTATCTTCTTTTCCAACCTTAGGTCCAAAAGCACTAACCAAAATATCTACTTCCCCTAATTTATCCTCTAATGTATCTAATTTTAAAATATCTCCTTGCATTACAGTTAAATTTTCATTAGTATCTTTTATCTTTGATACATCCCTTACAATAGCGATAACCTCATGTCCTCTGTTTAGAGCCTCCTTTAATATTACCTTTCCTGCATTTCCTGTTGATCCAATTAAAGCAATTTTCATAATATCTCTTCCTTCCATTTATAAAATTAATTATTTTTTATTAATTGTTTATTTATTATTTTTTCTAAACTTTCTTTTGAAGTATTACCCTGAACTACTTCATCACCTATAATCATTGTAGGTACTGCTGTAATATTAGCTTCTTCATAAGCATGCTTTAATGCTTTTTCTTGCTTATCCTTATATTTTCTGTTTTTTAAAACTTTTATAAATTCTTCTTTATTTAAACCTATTTCTTCAGATAAATTAGCTAATATCTCAATTTTTCCAATATCTAATTCTTCTTGGAAAAATCCCTTAAAAACTCTTTTAATATATTCATCTCCTTTTCCATGCTCACTTGCATAATGATATCCTTCAAAAGCTAAGTTAGTATATGGATGAGGTGAAAGCTTCGGTAATTTCATATCTATTCCTAACTTATTAGCTATGGGTTCAATGAAATTATTCCAGGCATTTAATTTTGAAGGATCATTCCAAGGATCTATTCTAGGTGATGGCTCTGGTCTTAATTCAAAGGGCATCCATTGGATATTTACATCCTTTCCTTTTATGGATCCAGTTAAACTCTCCTCTCCTAAAAAACAAAATGGACAAACAAAATCAAAATATACTTTAATATTTAATGACATTTTAATAACCTCCTATTTTTTGTTGTAACTACTTTAATTACAACAATTCTAAAAAAATTTTCATCTATGATAATTAACTTATTTCCACAAGTTATGAATTTAATAAGTAGTTGTAACTTTCTAAGTTACACCAATTATAAAAAAAATTGATTTATTTCTTAATTTTTTTTCTTATACCTGTAACTATATATTCCATGGTTACATTCTCTAATACCTGTTCCATAGCTTCTTGGGCATTTAACAAAACACCTTCCATAACAGATTGGATATTTGCCCCAATAGGACAATTTATATTTGGTGAGTCATGAAATTGAAATAATTCTCCCTCTTTCACCACCTCTACAGCCCTATAAACATCTAGCAATGTTATCTGATCTAAATCCTTTAATAAATAAGCTCCACCAGTGCCTGCTATAACATTAACTAAACCGGCTCTTTTTAACATTCCCATTACTCTTCGTATGACAACGGGATTGGTATTTACACTACCTGCTATCCACTCAGAAGTACATAAGTTTTTATCTTCCATAGATAATATGGATAAAATATGAACTGCTACAGAAAATCTACTGCTTATTTTCATTATTATCACTCCCGTTGTAACTATTGTAGTTCTAACTATAATTAAAGTCAATAGTTTTATAAATTCTTTTTACTGTAAAATTATAGTTTTAATGGCAAACAAAGGATAGGTTTATAAAAAATACTGCTTTATTATCAAAAGGCATTACCTTAAAATCAACATATAACTATGTTATTAAAGCTTATGATACTCCAAAAGTTAATTATATAAAACAAGCAGAATGGACTTCCAATTTTATTGAAGATATCAGTAAATTTGGATGATAGCTTTATATTGAATTTAATAAAAATACAAAAATTATCATCTCAATAAGATTTTACTTATTTGGATTGACAAATCTACTTTCATTTTTCATTGGAGGCTTTATTTTTTTCTACATCTATCTATAAGATCTTTAAACCTTTTCAAAATCATTTAGAATAAAGTCATTATAAATTAATTAGGTTTTAATTCTTCTATTTTTTTTAATAATATTTCTTGATTTTTTTTATATTCTTCCTGTTGATCTATTAACATATCAATTTTATTGTACAAATCTTCTATTATAATTTCAGATTTTAAATTAACAAGGTAGTTATTTGCAGCAGTTAATCTATCTCTTTCCGCTTGACGATTTTGTGACATCATTATTATTGGTGCTTGTATAGCCGCAAGACAAGATAATATTAGATTCAAAAATACAAAAGGATATGGATCAAATGATTTATTACTTAGAATAACAGCATTACCTATAATCCAAATCGATAATACTGCACCAAAAGTAATTATAAAGGTCCAACTTCCACCAAATGTAGCTATTTTATCAGCAGTTCTTTGTCCTAATGTTAAATTGTTATCATGTGCATTATTTATATTCTTTGAAATCTTACCACTAATAAGTTCATGAAATAATTCTTCATCAATATTACTGCCTTTTAAATCCTTATCTTTTTCCAATATTTTACGTATTAGCTCTTCTTTGCTGTAGGACATTACATTCTTATCATCCATAAATAATCTCCCCTGTTCATTATTTAATTTTTTAATATTTCACGTTAATCCTCTGTATATTCTAAAATTCTTTCTTCCCTTACAAAAAGTATTTCTTCATACAATAGCCTATTTCATCCCTAATAGTAAATCTTCTTCTTGGTATATATTCTCCTGTATTAGTATAAATTATAATATTTTTAAATAGCCTATGCAACTTGTAAGTTTATTTCATATTTTTAAATAGGCTACTAAAACTTAGGATAATTTTTTCATATTTGAAACAAATCTTGTATAGATTTATAAACAACTAAAAACCCCTTAAATAGACTAGCTATTCAAGGGGTAAAATATTCATTAATTAAATAATAGTGATATTTTCTGCTTGAGGTCCTTTTGGTCCCTTAACAACGTCATAAGAAACTTTTTGACCTTCTTCAAGTGATTTGTAACCTTCTGAATTTATTTGAGAAAAATGTGCAAAAACATCATTTCCATCTTCTCCTGTAATAAATCCAAATCCTTTTTCTCCATTAAACCATTTTACTGTACCATTCATATAATGTGTACCTCCGAAATTTTATTCTTAAATTCATTGTAATAACCCACTAATAAAATTTCGATATCACCATACTATATTTATTAAGTACTAATTGAAATATATTTGTGTTACATTATTTACTCTTAATTTAAGTTCTTATTAAGAATAACACAGTTTATTATATAAAACAAGTTATTTTAATATTAAACAACCCATTTATTAAATGGAATTTGAAATAAAAAAGGTAAAAGATTCATGCAAAAGCACTCTAGTATTATCAAAAGATATCACTTTAAAATCAGCATATAATGATGTTATTAAAGCCTATGGCACTGGAAAAGTTGATTATATGAAACAAGTAAGATGGGTAACTGATCTTGATAAATATGGACAAGAACTTCATATTGGATTCGATAAAAATACAAAGCTTATCTCCTTAATAAGATTAAAAAATATACCAATGAAATAAAACATTATGATGAAATCCAATACTAAATTTTTGGTATTAAACTGAATCAACTTTAATTCTTTCTAAATATTTACCTATTAAAAATTCAAATAGCATTAATGTATTAGGATAGAATGAATTAGACAATTTATTCCGATCATCTATAGTATGCATATCATATATTTTAAAGTTAATATCAGACATTTTAGCTAATGTATTTTCTGCTTCTCCTGTAAAAGAAACTATTTTTATTCCATTTTTCTTAGCAGATTCAGAAGCCCTTACTATAAAATCTGTTTCACCTGATTTAGAAATAGCTATTAGTAATTTAGCTTTTATAGCATTTACATCATAACTTTCATATGCTTCAGAATAAATACATTTAAAACCAAGAACTATAAGTTTTCTAGTAAAATATTGTGCAATAAAGTATGAAAATGCTAACCCATTAGTATATATAACTTCATTTTTATTTTTTATTAATAAATCTATAAAATCACTTATATCTTTATCTTCTATTAGTGCTAACAGTTCTTCTAATTCTACTCCATAATATTTATTATTTTTTCCGCTATTAAAATAATTTCTCTTATCCTTCAAAGTAAAACTTAAATTATAATACATATCTAAGAATCCAGAATACCCTATTTTTTTTGCTAAATTCACAATAGTGGTAGTAGAGGTGTAGTGTTCCTTTGCTACTCCTCTTACCCCTATTTCTTTAACATGGTCTATATTATTTATAATATAAATTAATATATTCTCTTCTACTTTGCTTAAGTGATATTTATCTACAATCTTACTAATATCTAACTTCATATACTTCACCTCTGTTATAAAGACCTTACTATTTAATTGATAAATATTATTTTAATTGCATTACTATATTATATCTCACATTCTGCTGAATTAAAAGTAATGACTACTTGACTAAGCTACTTACCTATAGATATTTTCATTACTAAAATATTAAGTAATACATTTATTAAATACTAGAAAATAAATATAACAAAGGAACATGTGTTAGAAATTTTTATAAACTAATAAACTTAAAATATATAATTATCATAGTTAGAATTCAAAATATGTACATATACTTTATAAAAATTAACAAGATGTTATTTTAAGGTTATTACATTCTGTTCTTTAGCCGCAACCTTTCCAATATTATAACTAAAACTCTTTCCATTAAGCTCCATAAATATTATAGGAACAACAACAGAGGGCACTTTATTCTTTATTTCCTCGATATTAACCTTTAATAAGATCTCCCCTGCCTTTACTACACTTCCTTCCTCAACATAGACCTGAAAACCTTCTCCATTTAAGTTAACTGTATCTAATCCAAAATGGATTAAAATCTCAACTCCGGATTTGCTTTTTATAGAGATAGCATGTTTAGTAGGAAAAACTGCTGTAATCGTTCCATCCACTGGTGAAAATACATCTCCATTTTCAGGTTGTATGGCAAACCCATCTCCCATCATTCTTTGTGAAAATACCTCATCTGGAACATCATCTAGACTTATTATTTCTCCAGAAATAGGACTTACAAATACTTCATTTAAATTTTCTTGTTGAATATCTGATTTATCATTAGATAAAAAAGATTTAAATTTTTTAAACATTTAATTCCTCCTAATAATATCTCGTGTATATTACTACACAAAACTTTTTACTTATTCTATACACAATACATATATAATCTATGTAGTCTATAATTTATTTAACTATATATAAACTGTTTTAGTTTTTACTTTATTACAAATGTATAATTTTCAAAAAAGACTGTCTAAAATAGGTTTTAACCTACTTTTGCCAGTCTCTTTTGATTGTTCCTATTATCTCGTATTTTATAAAAAATATAATAAATTATCTCTAAATACTACTTTAATTCAGGCCAATAATCCTTATTTGCTTCAATTAAATCATCTAAAATATTCTTAGCAACAGATGCACTAGTTACTGTCTTAGAAAGTGTAATAGCTTGCCATAATTTTTGATAAGATTTTTCTATCCAAGCTTCAACTACTAACTTTTCTACAGATACTTGTTGTTCCATTAATCCTTTTTGGAATTGTGGAATCTTACCTACTGATAATGGTTCTGGTCCATTGCTTCCAAGAATACAAGGTACTTCAACCATAGCTGTAGGATCAAAATTTTCAATTATACCATTGTTTTCTACAATTAACAACATTCTTTCCTTTGTATTGTATGCTATAGCTCTTGCAAGGTCAACTATATAAGAAGCATGTTCATCTATGTGAAGTTCACAACCTTCTGTAGATTGTTTTTCTATAACTTTTCTACATTCTCCAAATACAAATTTTTCTCTTCCATCCATTACTTCATTTGCTCTTGTATATTCTTTATTAGCATGTTTAACAACATAATCTTGGAATAAATAATATTTTAAATAAGTGTTAGGCAATGTATCTGGATCAACAGCATATACATCTTTTGCTTTAGCAAAGGTATCATTCCAACTTGCTTCAATATGTTGGCTGTCTCCCTTATCAACTACATAGCCATGTTTAGAAACGTGTTCTTTTATTTTTGGCATTAAATCATTTCCATCTTTGTCACGTATGTCTGTCCACCAGCCAAAATGATTAAGTCCATAATAGCGAACTGACATATCCTTTCTTGACTCTAATCCTAAAATTTCTGCCATACGTACTTCTATACCTATTGGCATATCACATATGTTTAATATCTTTGAATTAGGTCTTAATCTTCTAGTAGCTTCTGCAACTATTGCTGCTGGATTAGAGTAATTTAACATCCATGCATTTGGTGAATATTTTTCCATATAATCGAGTATTTCAATAACTCCACCAATAGACCTCATACCATAAGCCATTCCTCCTGGACCACAAGTTTCTTGTCCAAGTACATCATATTTCAAAGGAATTTTTTCATCTAATTCACGCATTGCATATTTACCTACTCTTATATGAGCCATAACAAAGTCTATATCTGTAAAAGCTTCCTCTGGATCTACTGTAGCTAAAAATTCAATTTCTGGTGCTTTTTCTTTTAAAATAACCTTACAAGCTCCAGCAACTACTTCTTGTCTTTCTTTATCATTATCGTATAGCTTTAATTTTTTTATAGGAAATTTATCCAAGTTATCTAACAGCATTAATATTATTCCTGGCGTAAATGTACTTCCACCACCGGCTATTGTTACTGAGAATTTTTTCATAGTTATTCCTTCTTTCTAATTTTATTTTGTATTTATTTTCATATTATAAATTATTTACCATTAATTGTTTTGACTACATCCTTAACTTCATTTGTTTGCTTAATTTTAGGTACTTATTTAAAAAGTATTTTTATTTATTAAGCAATATGTTGCAATTTCTTTTAAGGATATCTCATCAATTTTCTTTGTACCATAAATTTTTGATATCAAATGTTTATGATTATAATTTAGCAAACTTTTTAGTCTATTTAAATACAAAAGCCTTATAAAAAAACAAGTTAAGTTAAATAGTAATTCGTTTTGAATTTTTCTAATATTAATTACCAAGATATTTATCTACTATATTTCTAATTCCATTTACTTTTGGTCCATATATCACTTGAACGTTATTACCTTTCTTTATTACCCCAGCTGCTCCAGTTCCTTTTAAAGCTGTTTCATCAACTAGATCTATATTTTTAAGTTTTAACCTTAAACGTGTAAAACAATTATCAACACTTTCTATATTTTCTTTCCCACCTAAGGCTTCAACTACTATCCCTGCCAAATCTGAATCTTTAGATGCAGCAACCTCTCCTGAAGATTTAGCCAAATTTTCTTTAAAATCTTTTTTAGTTACTAACTTTACTTCCTTATCCTCTCTACCAGGAGTTTTAAGATTAAATTTTTTAATTAAGAATTTAAATACAAAGAAATACACTGCTAATTGTACTAATCCAACAGCTATGAATATAGGCCATTTAGTTTTAGCGATTCCTGCTGGTAAATTATAAGCTATAAAATCTATAAATCCATTTGCCGCAAAGGTTCTAACTCCTAATAATGAAACTATAGCTTCGAATATACCATCCAATGCTGAGTGCACTACCCATAAAAATGGTGCTACAAACAAAAATGTGAATTCTAAAGGCTCTGTGATTCCAACTAATATTGATGTTGCTACTGCTGGTATCAAAATAGACTTTAATTTAACTTTGTTTTCAGGTTTAGATGTTTTATAAAAAGCTAAGGCTGCTCCTGCCAATCCAAACATTTTAACCATACCATACTGTAAATATTTTGCTGATGGATCAAAAATCTTTATAGATGGGTCAGTTAGCTGTGCTAAGAATATATTGTAAGCTCCATAGTATTTTTGTCCATTTATAACCAATTCCCCTCCAATGTTAGAGTAAGAAAATGGTGTCCATATTAAATGATGTAATCCAGTTGGAATTAAGAATCTATTCAAAAATCCGTATAAAAATACTCCTATAGCTCCAGCTGCATTTATAAAACCTGTTAACGCGCTAATACCAGCAGCTACTACAGGCCAAATATAACTAAACACTACTGCTAATATTAATGTAATAGGAGTTAAAACTATAAATACTAATTTAGTATTTCCATATAATCCAAAGGCTCCTGGGAATTCCTTATTACAATATTTATTATGAATAATTGCCACTACCACACCAAGAATCATTCCTAGAAAAACTCCCATGTCTATTACTTGAAATCCTAGTTGTAGAGTCTGTCCAGTTCCATATAAATCTGCTGGAATCTTATATTCTACTAACTTTCCTGTTAGAGTAAGCCATTGGCTATTAGCTCCCAAATATACTAAATATGAAAATACTGCTACTAGTGCCGCCTCTGCTTTCTTTTCTTTTGCTAATCCCATAGCTATTCCCACACAGAAAATAATACTTAAATTTGTCATAATGGGCCAAAGTCCACTACTAATGAATTTACCTATGTTCATTAGGAACCCACTTTCTCCTACAATAGATGGATTACTTAAAATAGAAGATAAAGCCAAAATTACACCTACAATAGGCAAAAATAATACGGGAACAATTATAGCTTTGGCGAACATTTGCATTTTGTCTACTATTAAATCTTTCACTAATAACATCTCCTTTTTAAACATAGCTTTATTTTGTTTAAATATAACCTATAATTTTTACATAAAGGCTTGAATTTAAGTTGAAAAAATTGTAAAATCAATAATTATTCCGTATATAATATTTCTCTCCTTTCTTTAAAAATTTATTAAAATGTTTACATTTACACTTTAGCAAACTTTTAAATCTACTTGAATATAAAATCAGTATTTAAAAACAATTTAAGTTAATTCATAACCTGTTTTTAACGTTTACACTGCTGTAGATTTGGACATTAGAAATATTATTAATCATCTTAAGCTCACTAAATTAATGTGTATATTTGAACATATATATTAATAAATATACATAATAGAAGAATTTATAAGTATAAAATAAATAAAAGCCATCACTCACTTATGATGGCTTTTCATATTTATATAAAATAATCATAATATAATAGATACAAATTCATATTTATTATAATTATTCATTTACTTTTTTATTTATTTGTGACGTTTTCACTATTTTCCCATTCTGTATATAATATCTTGGTATTCTTTTACTTATTCTACTGGTTACTTCATAAGGTATTGTATGCAATAGATCTGCTATATCTTCTACTGCAATCTTTTCATCATTACATTCCCCTATTAATATAACTTCGTCACCAACTTTAACATCACCTACATCTGTTACATCAATCATGCACATATCCATAGTTATTCGACCTACTATAGGTGCACGCCTTCCATTCACAATAACTTGAGTTTTATAAACATTATCTGATAATTCTCTTTCATATCCATCTGCATAGCCTATTGGAAGAACAGCTATTTTGCTATTTCTTATTGTTCTAAATCTTCTTCCATAACTAATGGATTCACCTGATTTAATGTCTTTTACAAGAACAATATTTGTCTTTAATGTCATTGTTGGTCTTAAATTTATATTTTCATGATTAACTTCTGATGAAGGATAATATCCATATTGAGCTATACCTGGTCGAATAGCATCTAAATGCGTATATGGTAAGTCTATTAAAGCAGCACTATTAGCAATATGCTTTATATTAATTTTTACATTTTTATCTTTAAGTTTATAATAAAAATCTAAAAATTTTTTAAATTGTTCGTTAGTATAATCTTTATTTTTTTCATCTGCTGTTGAAAAATGAGAAAATAATCCTTCAAATATTATATTTGGTAATTTACTTATTTGATATATTTTTTCTAAATTTTCTTCTGTAGGCAAAAATCCTAATCTTCCCATACCTGTATCAATGTTTACATGAATTTTTACATCTTTACCTAGTTGTTGTGCTTTCTTAGATAATTGCTCCGCATATTTATATGAACTTACAGATACCTCTAAACCATTTTTTATTATGGTTTCAGCATTGTTGCATATTGTTTTTTCATCATATCGCAGTGGAGTGTAGCCTAAAATAATAATAGGTGCTGTAATACCACTATTTCTTAATTCTAGTGCTTCTGAAAGGACTGCTACCGCTAATCTATTGGCTCCATTTTCAAGTAAAAGGGAAGCTATTTCTGAGGCACCATGTCCATATGCATCAGCTTTAACTACACTTATTATTTCCTTGCTTTTAGCAACTCTTCTTATTTCCTTCATATTATGAATTAAATTGTCTAAATTTATTTCAATCCATGCAGGCCTTGAATGTTCAAACATAAATTTCACTCCAAATTTTAAATTTTTATTTAAAGCTATAATTTTAAAAATAAAAACTTACAATATTATAATATAATTTTTATTATAAATGGTGAACTACTTATTATCTATAAATATAAAAAGTTCCAGGCATAACCTGAAACTTTTATAGATTCTAACAATAAAAAACATATTGCTTTTATTTTCTTAGTTATTTAAATTAATACCTATATAAGAAGTACATAAAACAACTAAATGTTCCAACTATTAATTTGTTTCACATACATCCATTTAGCAAATAGATAATATATTATTTGTAGAACTAAATATATTCCTGCAATAAATATGAAATATTTTGTATATAAAAGTCCTACAGATTTTACTGCAAAGGCAGCATGAAGGGTTGCAACTGTAAGTGGTAAGAAGAACATTGTAAAACTTTGAATACTAACTATCCTTTTTATTTCTTCCTGTGTAACACCTATCTTTTTTAGTCCTATAAAATCTTGTTTATCTTTTTGAATTTCATTAAACATTTTAAAATATAATATACTTCCTGTCGCAATAAAAAATATCATTGCTATAAAAGTTCCTATAAATAAAAGTACAGATAAAAATTGCATTAAACCTGCTGCACTTATTACTCTTTCAGTAAAGAATGCTTCTTGACCTTTTGTAACTGAATTTTTTATTTCAGTTACTGCATTAGTAGCCTTTAAATTATGTTTGATGTTATATCCATAATAAATAAGTTTATTATCATCTGAAACATTATTCCACAACTTTTTAAAATCACTATCACTAACAATTATAGTGTTAGTATTTTGGCTATCTGCATTTATAACTCCACCTTTTAAATTATCTAATATGTTAAAACTATTTACTTTACCATCAATATTTAAATTTAAAGTTTTCTGATTCTTAAAAGGAATTTCTATTTTTTCATTAGCTATACCACTAGTTAAATCGTAGGTATATATTACTACTTCTCTATTTTTTAAATCTAAAGATTTCTTATTATACTGTTTTGCAAGTTCGTTAAAACTATTTTCTGACATTATATTAAAATCAGTTTTATTTATTTTTATACCGTAAGTACTTTTCTTACTTTCTATTACTTTATCATTGTTTTTTCCTTTTATTAATTCTATTTTATTTTTATATTTTATATCAAATTTGTATTTCTTTAATATATCTTCAACTTTTCCATTAGCTATAACTTTATGAGAATTTATACCCTGCTCTATAATTCCTATATCCTGTGGGCAATTTTCTTCAAGTGAAGATAGAGTTACCTTTTGCAAAGAATAAACTGATATAGCTGATGCAAGGGTGATTCCACTAAGTATTGAAGTAATAAACAATACCTTTGCATTATCTTTTAATTTATATATAATTTGAGACAATGTTATTAAATTTATCCCTTTATAATAAACACCCTTATTATTTTGAAGCTTATTTGTGAAAAACACACTAAACTGAGAAAATAAAAGTTTAGTTCCTATTATTACAACTATAAGTATTGGAATCATTGTAGCTATAATAGCTGTGCCAGAAAATATCCCTACAATATATCCAGAAATTATAAGTACTATGCCAAGTATTGACTTTATCTTAGAAAACTTTGGTGTTGTCTTAGGTATTCTCTCACCTTTTAATAATTCTGCAATATTGTTATTTTTTATTTTAAAGCTTGTAATAAAACTTATCAGATTAAGAAGTATTAAAAAGCTTAATATTGTTATTTTTACAGCTTTACTTGATATTGAAAATGGAATTTCTGTATTCAAGTCTAAAATTACAGATATAGCCATAAAAAATAATTTTGAAAATAAAGTTCCAAAGAAAAGTCCTGTTATAATAGAAACAATTGAAATTGTTATATTTTCAAACATGACATATCGTCTTATTTGAGTTTTAGTTAAACCAAACATTGATAAAAGTCCAAATTCTTTTTCTCTAGACTTTAAAAAAGTAGTTATTGAATAATTTGAAAATATAAAAGTGAAAATTATTATTACAAACTCGCACAAATACATTAGTTTACTGGCAACTTCACTTATAGTCTTGTCACTAATATTTCCACTACTAACACCTGGATTATATATAAAATTAGCAAATATAAAAAATATAGTTACGACTATTACATTACTCAAATAATACATAGCATATTTATTTAAATTTCCTTTAATATTTTTAATAGCTATATTATTAATTGTCATTTTAATCTTCCTCCTACAGTGTATAATTATTTGATCTACTTCCTAAAAGTGAAAGGGAATCCATAATTTCTTTAAAAAATGCTTGCCTATTTCCCCCATTCACAATTTCTAAAAAGTATTTTCCGTCCTTAATCATAATTATTCTTTTACAAAAACTTGCAGAAAAAGGATCATGAGTAACCATCATTATAGTAGCTTGTTTTTTAGTATTTAAATTTGTTAAAGTTTCCATTACATCCTGAGATGCTTTAGAATCAAGGTTCCCTGTAGGTTCATCTGCCAAAATTATAGAAGGATTATGGATAAGTGCTCTAGCACAAGCTGCTCTTTGCTGCTGCCCTCCTGAAATTTCATAAGGCTTTTTATTTAAAATATCTTTAATATTTAAAAGATTTGCAATATCTTCTACTTTCTTTTCTATTTCACGTACTTTAACCTTTTCTAATACAAGTGGTAATATTATATTTTCCTTAATAGATAAAGAATCTAACAGATTAAAATCTTGAAATATAAAACCTAGTTCTTTTCTTCTAAACAGAGCAATATTTTTCTCATTTAATCTTGTAGGATTTGTACCATTTATAAAAAGTTCTCCTGATGTAGGGGTATCTATAGTTGCCATTATATTTAATAATGTAGTTTTACCACTACCTGAGGGTCCCATTACTCCAACAAATTCCCCTTTTTCAATTTCTAAACTAAATTTATCCAGTGCTTTAAATTTCATTCCACCTTTTTTTCCACCATATATTTTTGTTATATTTTCAACTTTTAAAATTGACATAATAAAAACCTCCTGCTTCATATGTTCTTTTAAACTACAAGTTTATTATAAAAAAAATAGAGAAATCTTTGTATTGATTTCTCTTTCATTTTGGATATTAACATTACAATTTTGAAAGATTATAATTTAAATATGTTTTTACCTTTATAAAAAACTATATAAAATGTTGTTCCTTCTCCTTCTTGTGATTCAACGTATAATTCATTTCCAAGCTCACTGCAAATACGCTTTGATAAATACATCCCCATGCCTGTAGACTCAGAGGTTTTTCTACCATTTTTGCCTGTAAAGAAAGCATTAAATACTCGTCCTAAATCCTCTTTCGGTATTCCAATACCGTTGTCTTCAATACTTACAATTATTTTTGTAGTATCTTCTTCTATTTTAAGATTTATAGTTTTTTTGTCTTTTTCTGTTGCAACTGTATATTTTATTGCATTAATAACAATTTGATTTATAACAAAGTATATCCACTTTTTATCAGTTTGAACAATTGCAGTTTCACCTGCTATCTTTGGAAATATCTTATGTCTAATAAGTAATTTTTTATTATCGTTTATTACTTTTCTTAAAATAAATAGCATATCTACATCTTCCACATTAAAATCATGATTAAATTCATTTATTCTTGCATTATACAACATAATATTAAGGCCCTGTGATATTTTTTCATTTTCTTCACCAATACTATCAAAAACTTCCTTACATTCACATAAATTTTCTTCTTCTAATATTAGATTAATTACAGATACAGGAGTCTTCATTTGGTGTACCCATTGATTTATAAAACTTGAGTAATGTTTTTGAATGTCTTCATATTTATAAATCTTTCCTTCGTATGATTTATGTAGTTTTTTTAATAGTTCTGTAAAAAGTTTTTGTTCTCTAGTTCTAGCTTCATCTATATTTACGATATCCTCTATAATATCTTCGGAATTTAAAGCCCTATAAATCTGTTTATAAAATACCCTTACTTTTGAATATTCATATAGCAAAAATATAGTAAGTATAACTATAGAAACAAAATATGCATATAATATGTTTGTTATAGGAAAATCTATTACTTTTATAAATAAGGTCAAATGCATTATCAAAATAACTAAAGATATACTTATAAAATATACTATTATATAAGCTACCCTATCTTTTAGAAAATCTATAAATTTCATTTTCTTCACCTACTCTTTACTCTCCCAATTATTAATTAGCATATATCCTTGGCCACGTTTTGTCTCTATAGCATCAGTAATGCCCACTTCTTCTAGCCTCTTTCTAAGTCTTGTAACATTAACAGAAAGAGTATTATCGTCAATGAAATCAGTATCACTCCAAAGAATCTCTAACAAAGTATCTCTTGAAACAATTTTATTTATATTTTTAAGAAGATATAATAAAAGGGAAAATTCATTTTTACTAAGCTCAGTTTTTCTCCCTTTAAATTCTAATATACTCTTGTTTGTATATAATATTAAATCACCAATCTTTAAAAAATCCGTATCATTTTTAGCATAACTACCATATACTCTTCTTAATACACCTTTTATCTTTGCTAATAGTACATAATAAGAAAAGGGCTTTGTTATAAAATCATCTCCACCGTTCTCTATTGCCATAACCTGGTCCATATCTGAGTCTCTAGCTGATATAAATATTATAGGTACTTTAGAATGATTTCTTATATCACTACACCAATAAAATCCATCAAAGAAAGGAAGATTTATATCCATTAAAATAAGATCTGGCTTACAATCTAGAACTTCATCTTTTATATTTGAAAAATCTTTAATTAAAAATGTTTTATATCCATATCTTTCTAAGTGATTTTCTATAAGTTTAGCCATCTTTTTGTCATCTTCTATAATCATAATACTATACAAAATTATCACAACCTTTAAACAATTATATATATAATTGTACCATTTATTAAATTAAATATATAAATATTATTTATATATAATTTTCTGAATAGAGAAATCTCCTCTAAATAAAATTTAGAGGAGTAATTATGAACAAAATTACCTTTATTTAAATCTGCATATCTAAATATTAATAACATAATTTTATTAGAAAGTTATAATTACACTTTCTTTTTCCTTAACCTCTTTTTCTGTTTCTATGACCATATTAGGATACTCAGAAGAATTAGTTATTACTAACATAGTATATGTTGATAAGCCTCTATTTTTAATTAATTCTTCATCAAACATAATAAGATCTTGTCCTTCTTTTACTGAATCTCCTGTTTTCACAAAAACTTCAAACCCTTCTCCATTCATAGAGACTGTATCAATTCCAACATGAATCAATGCTTCTACTCCATTTTCGAATTTAATTCCAACTGCATGTTTAGATTCCTCCATGACTACTGTAATTTCACCATCTGCTGGTGATTTTACTATACTTGTAGTTGGAATAATTGCTAATCCATCTCCCATGATTTTTGATGAAAATACCTCATCTGGTACTTTATTAATTGAAATCATCTTTCCTGATAAATAAGCTTTTAATTTTAAATTTTTTTCTTTCTTTTTAAATAATGAAAACATATTTAACCTCCTAGAATGTAATTTATTTTATTATATTTATCAATCCTTCCTATTTCTTGAAAGATATAATTTATTTTGATATACTTATGTGAAATATAAAGAAAGGATTTGACGAAAATTGTTAGATTGTATCGATAATAGTATTTTAAATACATTAACCCAAAGTGAATTATCTGTACTTCAATATATCGATGTCCACTCCAATGAAGTACTTACTATGAGTATTCAGGAATTAAGTGAAAAAGTTTTTTTCTCAACTGCTACAATTTTACGTCTATGTAAAAAACTTAATCTTAGTGGATTTTCCGAACTTAAATTTACTTTAAAAAATAATGTTTCTTCCAATAATTCACTTAAATCCACAGCTGTTTCTACTAAAAAAATAGTAGCAGATTTATACAGTGAAATTGAAAATACAGGACGTCTTCTTGATACAAAAACATTAGATACTATTGTAGGTTATCTTTTAAGCAATAAAAAAATTCATTTATTCTCCTATGGGTTAACTAATATGGCATTTGAATATATGCAAAGATATCTTTTAGCAACTGGCCGTCAAACTATTTTATATAAAACAGATACTTTAGCATATAAAGCTGTAAATAATTTAACGGAAAATGATGTTTTATTTTTATCTAGTTCTACTGGCTCAAATCCTTCTACTTTAAAGCTTGCTAAAATTGCTAAAAATAGTAATACAATCATTGTGGCAATTACTCCATTTACTAACAATCCATTATCTAAAATTGCAGATATAAATCTCTATACTTTTATAAAAGAAAGAGATTTTTTTGATTCTGATATAAAAAATAGAACCTGTATTTTCTATATTGTAGATATGATAATAGAATGTTATATTAAATATTTAGATAAATCAAAATTTAATAATTTATATTAAAAGGAGAACCACATCATGATAGATGACTTAGATGAAAAAATTTTAAAAAAACTAACTCCAAATGAAAAGGATTTATTAAATTATATTAATTCTAATAAATTTGAGATTTATAAAATGAGTATACATGAATTTGCACAAAGCACCTATGTATCTACTGCAACCGTTTTACGATTGTGTAAAAAATTAGGTTTTAATGGCTTTAATGAACTAAAATTTAATCTAAAAAAATCTCTAACTTTAAAAAATAAGGGCTATGATTCTTCTATAGGACTTAATGGGCTACTTTCTAGACGTCTTTTGGAATTAAAAGAAACTATGCTATCTTTGAATCTAGAACAATTAGATAGCATAGTAGACTATCTTTGCAGCGATAAGAATATTCATATATTTGGCAGGGGCCTTACTCAAATGTCTTTAGAATATCTTTATAATATATTAATATCCTTAAACAGACAATGTATGTTTTACCTTGATCCTCCACTTGTTTACCAAACTGCTTCTCAAATGGATGAGAATGATGTATTTATAATTGGAAGCTTTAGCGGATCCACAGACCCTATTGTTAAAGCAGTAGAAATTAGTAAGAACAACACTGGCACTGTTATAGCTATTACTTCTAATCCTAATAGTGAGTTAGCTAAAAAAGCTGATATCGTTTTAATTGGGAAAACCCAAAATAGATTTTTTTCTGGCATTGATATTAACTCCAGATTATCTATACAATTCATTGTAGAAATAATTATAGAATTATATATGTCACGTATGAATATTGTTTCGCATTAGATTTATAAAAATGGCATCATTTTAAGTTGCTATTTTTATATTTATATAATTTAATATTTCATAGCTTCTTTTACTTGCTTTGCTACTTTTTCAACTTTAGGTCCATAAATAACATGTATATGAGTTGAAGAAGGTTTCACAATTCCCATACTGCCAGTTTTCTTTAATAAATCTTCATTTACTAATGACATATCTTTAATATCTACTCTAAGTCTTGAGATACAATTGTTAACTGCTACTATATTATCAATTCCACCTAATCCATTAATAATTTTAACAGCTAAATTAGTTTTTCCAGAAGAAGATTTAGAAGAATCTTCTTCTTCAACATCTTCATTTACATCAATAGAAATATTCTTATTTGTGAAATACCACTTAAATACCATATAATAAATAACTGCAAATACTATACCTACTAATATTACAATATACCATCTTGATCCAGGTACTAAAACTCCATAAATCAAGAAATCAATAATTCCTCCACCAGTATTTCCAATTGCAACACCTAGTAAACTTAATATACCAAAAGAAATACCTCCCATTATAGCATGAAATAAGAATAGTTGTGGAGCAATAAACATAAATGAGAATTCTAATGGTTCTGTAATTCCTGATACAATAGATGCAGCAACTCCTGCAAGCATTAGGGCCTTTACTTTAGGCTTCTTATCATCAGGGGATGTCTTATATATAGCATAGGCTGCTGCTGGAAGTCCAAACATCATAAATGGCATTTTACCTTGTCCTAAGAAAGCTGTAAATTGTTTTAATTGAGAAATATCTACTTTATCAAAGAATTGAAGGAATATGTTTAAACATCCTTCCACTCCTTGATATACTCCACCTACAGATGTTGTACGAAATACACCATTTAAAACATGGTGTAGTCCAGTAGGAATCAAAATTCTTTCTAAGAATCCAAACAAAAATACACCTGTATGTCCTGAACTTGCAATTAAACTTCCTAAAGAATTTATTCCTGATGAAATTGGAACCCAAACAAATGGAATAACTTGTCCAAGAAGGGTCATGGCTCCTATAACTACAATTGCTACAAATCTCTTTCCGCCATAAAAGGCAATAGCTATAGGGAAGTCAACTTTATAAAATTTATTATGAAGCATTGATGTTAATATACCTGTAAGGATACCTGCAAAAGCTCCCATTTCTATGGTTTTCTCAATGCCTAAAATATTTGACATTTTAAGTGAAGCAAAGTTAAATGCTCCGGAATTAATAATAATTGATGCACTTAATAAAAATGTATAATAACCAATGAATCCTGCAAATGCTGCAATCTCTTTTTCTTCTTTTGCTAATCCAAAAGCAATACATATAGCAAATAATACTGGAATCATTCCAAAAACTGTAGCAGTAATCGTTTTAATTAAAGTTAAAACATATACAACCACTGAATTTTGTAAAAAAGGTAATGCTGCTTGAATTTGTGGTTTAAGTAGTGCAGAACTTAGACCTAATATTAAACCTGCAGCAGCTAAAGTAGCGATTGGTAACATTAAACTTCTACCTAAGGCAGAGAAGGAGTCCATTATTTTATTTTTTTTGTTCATACACATTCTCCTTTTTAATTAAACATTTGTGATATTTCAATATTCTAAAGCTCTTCAAATTACATGAATATGCAGACTTTTCTAAAAATTCTAAATATAAGAAAGGTAATTAAGGTTGTATCTATTTAATTACCTTTCTTAATAAACTTTTTAAATCCTATTCTACTTAAGTTCTGGCCAATATCCTTTGTTTGCTTCAATTAATGCATCTAATACTTTTCTAGCTTTCTTTCCATCATTTATTAATCTATTAATCGTAAAAGCTTGTAATGCTTTGTTATAAGATTTTTCATAATAAGCATCTATTAATAATTTTTCACAAGATACTTGATTTACTAATAATCCTAAATAAAATTGTGGAATATTACCTACTCTCATAGGTCTTGGTCCGTTAATGCCAAGTTCAGCAACTACTTCTACCATAGCATCATCTTGCATATTATTTATTGCTCCATTATTTTCTACAATAATTATATATCTTTTATTTTTATTGTAAGCAATAGATGCTGCAACTTCTATCATCATCTCTGCATGAGCATCACTTTCAATTTTTATAATTCCTTCTGTGGTTCCTGCATCGATTACTTCTCTGCATTCAGTGAAAACACGGTTTTCTCTATGAGCCATAACTTCATCTGCTCTCGTAAAATTTGGATCAAGATGAGAAGCCTTATAATCTGGATATAAGTAATATTGATCATAAGTATTCGGTAGATAATCTGGAAAATCATTCATAAGTGTTTGAACCATTCCATAAGTATCTAACCAAGATTGATCTCTTTGTTCTGCATCTTGAGGTAGGAATCCTTTTTCTTTAATTAATTCTTTTAATTTAGGTAATAAATCTTCTCCTGTATTTTTATCATATATGTGTGTAAACCAACCATAATGATTTAATCCAAAATATACAGGATCTAAAGTTTCCCAATCACATCCTAACAGACGGCTACATGAGCGTACAACATTTTCAGGCTGATCACAAATATTTAAAATCTTATTATCATTAGGGAATTCTCTTCTCAATGCTTCTGCAACAATTGCTGCTGGGTTAGAATAATTAAGTATCCATGCATTGGGAGAATATTTTCTTATATCATAAATGGCTTTGATCATTTCTTTTGTAGATCTTAATCCATAAGCCATTCCACCTGCTCCACAAGTTTCTTGTCCTATAAGACCCATACTTAAAGGAATGTGCTCATCTTTTGCTCTCATGTGTAAACCACCAACACGCATTTGCATAAACACAAAATCCATATCCTTATAAGCTTCTTCAATATCAGTAGTATATTTAAAATCTAATCCTTCATAATTTTCTTTCATTAAAATTTGACCAAACTCTCCAATTGGCTTTTGTCTTTCTGCATCTATATCAAATAATACTAACTTATTAAGAGGTAAATCTCTCTTGCATCTACAAAATGATTTTAAAAATCCTGGTGTAAAAGTACTTCCGCCACCTACAATAACTACATTATATTTTTTCATAACATTCACTCCTAATTTTGTTTTGATAATGGCCACTTATCTTTAATGATATTTTAAGTTTTTATTTAATCATTATCAATATATCTTAAAAGTATAGTCATGTATAATGACGTATGTAATTTATTACCCTAAATGTTATTTATGACACTGTGTATTTCACTACATTATTATATATCTCTCTATGTAAATTACCCTATATTTATTAATATCTTTTTCTAATGAAAATTTTATTATGATCTAAATTTTATCACCTTTTTGCTCCTACCTTTATAAGATAAATTAAAAACTATTTTTAAAGCTGGTGATGAAATTGATCGAAGTGATTACTCCTATAAATAATTATTATAATGATGCTAGACAAGTCTGGAATAGAGCTATTGATAAATATCCAATTGCTATAGCCTATTGTAAAACTTATGAAGATGTAAAAAAATCTATATTATTTGCTAGAAAAAATAATTTTAAAATAAGAGTTCGCTGTGGTGGTCATAATTATGAAGGTTTTTCAATAGCTGATGATGCTTTAATTATTGATATTAGCAATTTAAATAAAATACAAATAAACTATGAATGCAATACTGTTACTGTTCAAAGTGGAGCTTATTTAGGACAAGTTTATAATTTTCTTGGAGCAAGTGAATATCCATTTCCAGGTGGCTCATGTCCTACTGTTGGAATTAGTGGTGTAGTACTTGGAGGTGGATGGGGATATTCATCTAGATATTTTGGCTTAACTTGTGATAGCTTACTTGAACTCAAGATGATTGATTATAGAGGTTGTTTATTAACTGCAAATAAGAATATTAATTCTGATTTATTTTGGGCATGTAAAGGTGGTGGCGGTGGAAATTTTGGTATAGTAGTATCAATGACATTTAAACTTCCTCCTAAGGTAGATAAAGTAACTATTTTTAATATTTACTACACTAACCCAAGTAAAGATACTCAACTTAAATTTTTAGATACTTGGCAGAATTGGATTACTACAACTTCTAATAAAATTAATATGAAAGGTAGCATAGTCAACTCAGTAATTGATGATGTAAATATTATTTGTACAGGCCTCCTTTATGGTACACCTAAAAAATTAAATAAACTCTTAGTTCCTTTTAGTAAAATTGAGGGCTATGAGTTAAGTTATGAATATACTTCTTTTTTACAAGCTACCGAAATTATAGCTTCTGTATATCCTCGATATGAATACTTTATATCTTATGGTAGATTCGTATCAGAGACCTATTCTTATGAAACATTAAAAAACCTAATTGATTTAATTAATGAAGAAAAGCCTAGTGGTTCTATTACCACTGAATTAAACGTATATGGGCTTGGTGGACAAGTTAGTGAAATTGATAAAAAAGATACTGCTTTTTATTATAGAGATAGTAATTATATAATATTACTGGAAACCAATTTTAGAAATAATTCATATAAACAAGATAATATTAATTGGATAAATAGAAATTCTAAATATATTTATAATATTACTAGTGGTTCTTATATTAATTTCCCTTATTACCCTTTACCAAATTATCTTTATGATTATTATGGTGGGAATGTTCAAAGACTTAAATGTATAAAATTTAAATACGATCCTCTTAATGTATTTAAATTTCCACAAAGTATTAAATGAATATCCAATATGCATTTTTATAAAAAATAGTAATTCCATGTACAATTGCAACAGGTCCATTTTGTTATACAAAATGGACCTTCTCAAATTTCTCTTTAATATATTATATTAACATATTAATTTGCGCACAAATATATATGAATAACATATTTTTTTATGACTATATTTATATCTTTCTTACTCTATTATTTTGCACATATCATCACTTATAAAATCAATAATTTTATCATTATAACGTTCCCACCTATTCGTCTAGAAATAGATTTAAACCCTTTATTTATATAATACTAATCTTCCATAAAAGTTTTCCTTTATTTTTAATTTCTTTATTATAAAATACCTTATTTACTTAAGTTCCTTAAAATAAAAAACTAACTTAATACTATTTTTTTTATTTCATAGAACTTAATATGGTAATCTTATTTTAAATTCTGTTTTTTCTTTAGAACTCATAATATCTATATCCCCATTATGTAAATCTACTATTGTTTTTACAATTGCAAGCCCAAGTCCAGTTCCTTCTTTTTTATCACAAGATTTTTCTGTTCTATATAATCTTTCAAATAAATTTTTCACATCTTTCTCTTCTATTATATCTCCATAATTCACAAAACTAACTACAGCCATATTATTCTCTTTTTCTATATGTATATCTAAATATTTACCTTCACTTCCATATTTAATAGCATTAGATATTATATTCTCAAACGCTCTAGCAAGTAAAGTAGCATCTCCGTTTATTATTAATCCTGCGTCTTTTGAAAATACTCTATATTCCATACCGCTATTTTCAAACGATGGGATAAATCCAATAGCAGCTTGTTCTATTAATTGGTGTAGAGATATACTACATATATTTAATTTTACATCACTATTACTTAACTTTGTAAACTCAAAAAGCTGGTCTACTGAATTCTTTAATTCCTTTGCTTTATTTAATGAAACTTCACAATAATGGTTTAACTCATCATCATTTTTATATTTCTTCTTCTGGATTAACTCTAAAAACCCAACAACTGATGTAAGAGGTGTTCTTAAATCATGAGATAAATTTGTAATCAAATTATTCTTCTGCTTTTCCCACTGTCTTTCTTTTCTCATAAGCTCTTCTATACTATATGCCATTTTATTAACATCTGACGCTAATTCCCCTAGCTCGTCCTCTGTTCTGATAGGTATGTCTATATCCATATTTCCATTAGCTACTATATTTACATTTTGTGATATTTCTTCTATATAATCAGTAATTTTATTTATCCTTTTTATAAATATAAAACACATTAACACTATAAAAACTACAAAAATTATCATAGTAAATTCTAACATAAACAAACTATTTTTATTATATGCATTAATAAACTTCATATAAAGTCTTGGTTGGAAAATGTGTAACTCCAAAATTACTGAAAAAACTATTATAAGTGTTGATATTATTGATAATACCATTGCTATAAAAAAGTTTATAAGAATATTATATTTAATACTACGCTTCAATTTTATATCCAACTCCCCAAACTGTTTCTACTATCTTTGGCTCCTTTGGATTGTCCTCTAATTTTTCTCTTAATCTCCATATATGAGCCATGACAGTATTGTTTCCTTCAAAATATTTTTCCGTCCAAATCTCTTTATATATATCTTCAGCACTAAATACTTTCCCACCATTGCTGGCTAATAATAACAAAATTTTATATTCTGTTGGAGTTAATTTTAACTCTGTCCCAAATAAATGAACTTTATGATTTCTTTTGTTTATAGTAATACCTTTTATTTCAATAACATCTTTATTATCAAGCTGTTTATGATTTTCATTAAGATATACATATCTTCTTATTTGAGCTTTTACTCTAGCTAATAATTCCATTATGCTAAATGGTTTTACTATATAGTCATCTGCACCTGTAGATAAACCTTGTATTTTATCCATTTCTTGTCCTTTTGCACTAACCATTATAATTGGTATATTATACTCTTTTCTAATTTTCATGCAAACCTGTAACCCATCTATTCCTGGCATCATTATATCTAAAATCACAAGATGAATCTTTTCCTCATTAATTATATTAAGTGCATCTAATCCATTTGTAGCTTTAAATACTTTATAACCGTCATTTAGTAGATATATTTCCATAAGTTCAATTATTTCTGCTTCATCATCTACAATAAGTACATTAAACATACTGCTAACACTCCTATCATATAACTAATCTAAATGAAATTATATCATACTTTAAAATAATTAATGTATCATGCTATATTTTGAATCCTAAAAGGTTGAAATAATATATAAACCATATGAATGTAAAATTAATTATAGTTAATATGGTAAAATAAATTTTTTCTACTTTTCTTTCACAATTACTAATCCAAATATATATTAAAATAATTAACCCACAAATACTTAAAATAGTTGATATTATAAGAAAACATAAAAATATATAAAGTAAATATGCAAAGCTAAAATCATTAATGCTAATCATAGTCATTGCCATTATAACTGATCCAACAATTCCAGCTATATTAAGAACATTAATAACTAAGTTTATTCCCTTAATTAATTTAATACTTCTACAACTTTTGTATCCTGTTTTTTTAAATTTTCTTTTTATAAATAGAACCATTGTCCCAACTAAATTTATAAGAAACATACTAATAGCTACAATAAATATAGTTATATTAAAATTTTGTGTTTCGAAAAAATTTATCCTTTCGAAGGAGTTATGACTTACATCATTAAATGCATAAGTTACCTTGCCCTTATCATCTATCTTAAATGCAAAGTCTCCTCTACCATCTTTTCTTTTAAATACTCCATCTTCTTTCTCAACAAGAGTTGTAGTAATTTCTTCTTTAGCAGAAGTACATTCCTTAAGAGTTAATGTGCCATCTTTGTTATCTGTGATTCTCATATCCATTGAAGGATCAAACAAAAAACCAATTTTCATAATATTACTTTTTGCTATTCCATCATAACTTCTATATGTTCCTTCATATTTGCTAAAATCTTTAGATGGATTTGGTTTTATTTTGTTAAAACTATTACTTTTGTTAGGATAAAAATAATTTAAAAACTCCTCTTCAAAATTAAATGGAAGTGGATTTAAAGAATTGGTTGCCACATATATTCCTAATTTCTCTTTTGGCATTAGAAACAATGTAGTAGTACTGCCTGATGGTAATCCACCTTCATGCTTTAATATTCCTTGTCCATTTCTATTACTTCTTATAAATCCATATCCCATTCCAGGTAAACTATTATCATTTGAAAACTGCTTGTTTTTCATGGATATTGATGTTTTTTCGTTTAAAATTTTATTTTCTTGAAACACTCCATTATTCAAATGTGCTATCATAAAATTTTCCATATCTTTAACTGTTGCATTTATTCCTGAAGATCCAGAAGTATATTGATAAGCTAAAGGACTTTCATTATAAGTTCCACCTGTACCACCATATCCATAACTCTTAGTTGTATTATTATTTTTTAGTCTAACTAAACTATTTTCCATTTTCAGAGGCTCTAATATGTTTCTCTTTATATATTCTTCATAGCTAATACCAGACACCTTTTCTACAACATATCCTAAAAGGTTATATCCTTGATTACAATATCTACTAGCGGTATTAGGCTCTCTTACTACTCTAGGTATATGATTATCAAAATAATATTCCTGTGATTTTATTGATTTTTCATCCTTAGTACTACCATTAAGTTCACTAGCTTCATCAACTCCACTAGAATGAGTCAATAAATTTCTACATGTTACTGGTTCTTTATAATTATTTATAATCTTATAAGGTTTTATATATTTATCAATATTTTCATTTAAATCTATTTTTCCCTCTTCCTGTAATTGCATTACAGCTGTTGCAGTAAACAACTTACTTACAGAAGCAGCTGGAAACACAGTTTTATCTGGGTCTACCAATATTTTTTCTTTTACATCGCTATATCCATATCCTTTTTTAAATACTTCTTTACCATCTTTAACAACAACTATAGCTGCTCCTGGAACTGAATACTTCTCCATATTCTTCTTGAAAAACTTATCCATAAATTGTTGTAAATCTTCACTATTATCTGCAACAACATGTTTTTTATTAATTTCCTTTGTACCGTCTATTTGCTTGGCAAAACTATTACTGCTTAACCCTAATGTTATAAAAATAGTATTTAATAATATTGCTATAACTCTCCTTGCTTTCATCTTCATATATCCCAACTCCTTAATTATTTTACAGTTAAATTCTATACTAAAATAAATTTTTAATTTTAACTTTTTTCTTACGAAAATTTAAAATTTATTTATAGAAAATATAAAACCGTCCACTTTTAGTGCACAGTGATAAATAATTAAGAAAGCATTGAACTAAATTAGACGTTTATTATTTACTTGAGCTATATAAATAATTCTATAAATTTCAGCCTAAGTAAAAAATAAAACCAATCATAAAATGTATTTAATAAAGTTTTAAAAAAGGATGTAGAAAGTGCAGCATTAAAAATTTTTCTCAAAAGGCCATTTAGATACGAGAATGAATCGTATTGCAAAAACTGCAAACATATCTGTAGGAAATATCTATATATGCTTTAAAAACAAAAAAGATTTGTTCTATTCTGTAGTTCCTGAAAAACTTATGATTTTTTAAGAGCCTTTCTTGTTAAAAGTATTCATATTTTCAATAAGAAGCAATTTGATAAATTTAAAAGACACTCCTACCCATCGAAAGTAAGAGTGTCTTCTAGATTGATATAAAAATTAAGTTTAGATATTATGTCCTACAAAATTTTATTGGCAGTTTTATTACAAAGTTGCTACCTTCATCTAATTTACTATATACATTTATACTGCCACCATGAGCCTTGACTATTTCTCTTGATATTGTAAGGCCTATCCCAACTCCTCCGGTCTCTCTAGCCCTTGACTTATCTGTTCTATAAAATCTCTCAAATATATAGTCTTTATCTTCATCACTTATACCTATTCCGCTATCTTTTATGGATATATATACATTATCAGATTTAGTAAAACACCTAACAAATATCTCTCCTTTATCTGGAGTATACTTAATAGCATTTGAGATAATATTAATTATTACCTGGCTTATTTTATCCTTATCTATCATAATATTAATATGTTTAATATCTACTTGTAAATTTATATCTTTATCTAATAACTGCTTTTCAAAATTTGTTAAAATTGTAGTTATTACAGTCTCTAAATCTACTTCTGACTTATTTAGCCTTAGTTTACTGCCCTCACATCTTGATAAATCCTCTATGGATACAGTTAATCTATTTAATCTTTGAAGTTCATCATATATACTCTTTAACCTTTCTTGGGATGGTTCCCATAGACCATCCATTATTGCCTCAAGTTGTGCTTGCATAGTCGTTATAGGGGTTCTAAGCTCATGTGATATATCCTTCGTTAGCTCTTGTCTTATTTTTTCTTGTTTATCTAAATCTCCTGCCATCATATTTATTGATTTTATAAGTTTATTGATTTCATATATACTGTAATCTTCTTTTATGCCTTTGGAATAATTTCCTTCTGATATAAGATTTGTTGCATCTATTACCTTTAAGATAGGCTTACTGATAGCATAAGACAATAACCATCCTACTATAATAGATATAATGAAAAATAGTAGCCCTAGTATAAATAATATTCTGTCTAGCATTCTCAAAAATATAACATCTGAATCTTCATAATAAATCGGACCTATATACTCAACTTCTAATTTCCCTATTAAAGCTTCATCTTGTTTTAGGTCAAATTTATCAAATGTATTTTTAATATCTACATCTGGGCTTACTTTATTAGTATTTTCTATAATTTTATTTAAAATCTTTTCACATACAATATTATCATATTCCCTTGCATTCCATATAATATTATCATTTTTATCTTTAACTGTTATAAGCAATCCTCCAGTTATCGCATCTGTTCCTATGTTCTCAATAGCTTTCTTATCCCATGAATTATTACTGTATGCATTTGATATTTTATTTTTGATTTCCATTTTCGACTGTTGTATTTTTTCACTAGTATATATATTAAACTTCTTTTCGATACAATAATGGTTTACTATGTTTGCTAAAAATATGATACTCAATGAAAATAATATAAAAATCAAGCTTACTCTATATCTCAATTTATTAAACATTGAACCTATATCCCATACCACGAATAGTTTTTATATAGGTTGGACTTTTACTATCTTGATCTAATTTGGCTCTTATATTTTTTATATGAGTATCAATTATTCTATCATAGATACAAGTATTATCTCTACTTATATAATCCATTAACTCTTCCCTTGAAAATATTTTATTAGGATTTTTAGCCAGTATAGATAGTATTTTATATTCCGAAGCAGTTAATATAATTTCTTTGTTATTGTATTCTACTTTCTTATTAACAATATCTATGATTAATTCATTATTAAAAATTAAGTTTTTACATTGATTTCCCTTAACTCTTTTCAAAACTGCATTAACCTTCGCTACTAATTGCTTTGGACTAAATGGTTTTGTTATATAATCATCACTTCCAATTGAATATCCATTTAGTATACTATCTTCACTTGATTTAGCAGTTAGCATAATTATTGGTACTTCAGATTCTTCCCTTATGCGCTCACAGACATTTTCACCTGATATATCAGGTAACATTAAATCTAATATTAATAGATCAGGATTAAACTCACTTTGCTTTTTTAATGCCTCTATCCCACTTGTAGCCTGTATTACAGTATATCCCTCATTTTCTAAATACAATTTTATAACTTCTATTATCTTAACTTCATCATCTATAACAAGTATAGTTTCTTTCATAAAATTATACCTCCATATGAGTACTTAATTAATTATCTTATTTATATTTTCATCAAGTATTTCTTTATCAATGATTCCTACATGATCATACACTAAATTTCCTTCTTTATCTATAAATACTGTTCTTGGAATAGCATTTAATTTATATTTATTAGCTGCATCAAGCTCTATATCAAACATCACATTCATATTATATCCTTCTTCTTTCATAAATCTCTCTGCAGACCCTTTGGTTTCCCTCATTCCGTCTGTAAGATTTACCATTAGTATTTCTAAATCCTCATTATTATATTTATTTGCTGCTTCTTGAAAATATGGCATTTCATACTTACATGGAGAACACCAGCTTGCCCAGAAATTTACTACTACAGCCTTCTTCCCTTTATAATCTGATAACTTTACTTTATTATTATCTTTATCATAAACTGTAAAATCTACTGCTAGCTGAAAACTAGAATTTTCATCTGATACATTATTAATAGCTTCATTACTTTTGTAATTATTTGATAAATAGTCATATCCAAATTTAACCCCTACAAGTAAAACTAACATTATAACACTTATATATATATATCTTTTATTATTTTTCAAATTTATCACTCCTTTTATAATTTAAAATGCCAATATTGATAATAATAAGTTTAGGTAACCAGTCATCATCATTATCCCTATAATAATTAGCAGAACCCCTGATATTCTATTTATTATCTTATAATTTCTCTTTATGAATTCAAAAGTAGTTTTCAGAGAATCTATTAAAAGTGCTGATAGTATAAATGGTATTCCAAGACCTAAACTGTAGATCATTAGCATTGATGCTCCCATAAATACATTAGTGGAATTTGATGCTATCATAAGTGCTGATCCTAGAAATGGTCCTACACACGGTGTCCACCCAAATCCAAATATCATTCCAAATAATGCTGTAGACATAATAGAGGATTTTTTATGTCCTGTTGGCTTATTTATTTTAAAGCTTCTATGCAATAATTCTACATTTATTATGCCTAAATAATTCAGACCAAATATTATCATAATCGATCCTGATACTATATTTATCTCCCTCATATATGTATTAAAAATGACACCTACGGTTCCTGCTGCTACACCTAATAAGGTAAACACAAGGGTAAATCCTGCAACAAATGCTATTGAACTTATTAATGCTCTGTTTTTATAATTTTTATTATCTATATCTCCTCCTGCAAAATATGAAACGTATATTGGAATCATTGGCAATATACAAGGAGATATAAAGGTTATTATCCCTTCTAAAAATAGTAATATATAGTTCATAGTTTTCCTCCTAAATACCACATTGTAAACTTCTCATTACTTCTTCATATATTTTTTCTTTATCCGCTTTATCTAACTCATTTACAACTCTTATGCCACCAATTAATTTATTGTCCATGAGAATCCCATAATTTACACCTTCATCAAGTTTAGTGGTTAAAACAAATTCATTATTTTCCGTATAAGTCATATCCTGCTTTTCTCCATTTGACGGATTAATAAGTATTATCTTACTACCCTTATTAATATCATTAATTTTTATATTAAATTCTTCTTTAGAGTCAACCATCGTTACTATTTTATCTAAGTAACTTCCGTCATAACTCTTATTTATTTCACTACTATATACCTCATCAAATTTTTTAATATTCTCTGCTTTATTATCTGATAGGGCTTTAGGTTCATTGTTGAATATGTAAAAACCTACTGCAGTTAAAATTAGTATACTTGCTCCTAATATTGTTAAGATTTTTCCCCTCATAGCATCACTCCTTTTGCTTGATAATAAAATAATAATACCTAAATTACTTGTTGATATTATGAAGATTTAACTTATATATGATTTCAATTTCTATAATAAAATTTTTACCATGAATTAAAAATTAATAATAAGTAATGAAGAATTATGTTTAAAACTCCATTTTAGAAATTTATTCGCTCTACCCTACACAAAAAACGAAAAATCCCTACAGATGAACAATATCATCCATAGGGAAATATTCCTTTACAAACTCAAAACCACTTAATATAACAAGTTAAATTGCATTTCTAAATAATCAAACTCATTATAAATTTATATATTAAAAAAGTTAATTTTATTAAATACATATTCTTTACAAAAGCGAATCACAATAAGTAAAATCCACAAAACTTTTTAGATATATATAATTTTACATTTACAGTAACTTTTTATTACATGTTACCTAATATGTAATGATATAAAATCATATTAGGAGGATTAATATAATATATTTTTGTACGAATGGCGTCTTAACTTTGCTTAAAACTTATCGTGAGTTAATTTGTTATTTTTCTTTACATTTTTGTAGGAATGTTTCCTCATTTAAAAACTTTATATTCTGACCTTTTTTCTTTAAATCTACGGCTTTCTTAAGCTTATTGCTCATTTCTTCTCTATTCAAATCCTCTATATCCTTTGTATTTGTAACTAAGCATGTTGTCTTCTTAGTTACAGAGCTCCCAACAGTTCCATTAAGCTTTCCAACTAATATTATTGCTTCATTTCTTGTCATAGAAGCTAATCCACCTGTAAATACAACAACTTCTTCTTTAAATGCAGTAAAATTAAAGCTTTCTATTATCTTTTTATTTTCCTTTGGAGCTTGTCTATTAGATCTTTTTAAAATCCTTCCTTTAGTGGAAGATGGTTTATATCCATTTTCATTTACATATCCTAAAGTCACTCCAACTAATTTTGATATTTCATTAATATTCTTTAAATTTAATTCCTTTGATATATTAAGTAAAATATTACTACATGCCATTGCATCTGCCAGAGCATCATGATGCTGAAACTTATATCCTAAAAAATTATTCACTGTATTTAATTTTGCATTATCAATGTTACTATAAAAATTTTTAGAGAGCTTCATTGTACATATATACTCAAAACTTGGCATTTTTATATTATAAAATTCCAACGTACTTCTTAATACAGACATATCAAAGGAAGCATTATGAGCTATTACTAAATTATTATTAAAATAGCCCTTAATTTTTCCCCATATTTTATCAAATTCTAATTCGTCCTGAACCATATGCGGCCTTATTCCATGAATTCCAATATTTATTGGCATAAATCTCATTTCCTTAGGCTTTATTAAATAATGTACTTTTTCTATAATCTCTCCATCTTTCACAACAACAATCCCTATAGAGCATGGACTATTTCTTTTTTCATTAGCAGTTTCAAAATCTATAGCTACGAAATTCATTTATATTCTCCTATATTTATATTCTTGCTTAATAAACAAGCTATTCCTTTATGAATATATATTTATCTTTTTGAATATCTTAATATTACAACACCCTTATCCATAATATACTGATCTAAATGTAAATCTATTTTAGGATTACTCTCTAAAAATAAAGGTCTACCTTTGCCTAATATTGTAGGAATTATTCCAATTATATACTCATCAATAATATTTGATTTAATAAAATTATCTACAAGACCTCCGCCACCAAATAAGAAGATATCTTTACCCTCTTTTTCTTTTTCTTCTTCTATTACTTTACATATATCACCGTTTATAAAATGTATATTGCCATAGTCTTGTAATTTTTGTGAGGTTGCTACATATACTTTTTTATCATTAAAATCATTATGGAAGCTTTGGTCATAACAATTTTTTCCCATAACTACAGTATCCACATCATTTAAAAACTTATCATAATCCCATTTATCTTCAGTATCTAATTTTTCATCTCCATCTCCAACTATCCAATCAAATCCACCATCTTTTGATGCTATATATCCATCTATGCTCATTGCTAAATTTAATATTATTTTTCTTTTCATATAATCATTCCTTTTCATTTATTATTATGCATGAGATAATACTGGAAACATTAAATCTCTTGTTTTAAATGGATTATCTTTTCCCATTTTAATAAAAAGAGTAGTATCATCTTCATCTACCAAAATTTTCTCATAAGAAGAACTATTATTTGGAGTAAATCCTAGAATAACTTTCTTTGTTTCATATTTCATCATTACATTTATAATATTATCTAAATTTACTTCTTTTTTTGCAAACACATCTTGAACATATAAAATATCTTCATCAAAATCACAAATAGCCACAGTATCATAATCTTGAAGATAATAAATATTATCCTTCATAAATGATGTACAATAAAACATTATAAGAGATGGATTATTTTTCATAGAAAACTTTGATAGGGATATTGTATTACAAGCCATATTATAAACAAATTCTCTATCCCCTTCATTATCCATGGACATCTTTCTTATTTTTCCTGACTTCTTCTTTTTTATTTTGTTTATAACGTATTGATACTCATCGCACTTATCAAATCCAAACTTAGGATAAAAATCAAGAACACTGTCATTAGCAAAAAGATATATAAGATCACATTTATCCTCCCATTCTTTTATAACTCTTTCCATAAGTGCTCTACATAGCCCCTGTGCCCTATACTCTTCATCTGTCATAACTGTTCCAATTTGTACATACCTCTTTTCTTCTCCTGAAATCAAGAAATCAATGATATTTACTGAAACATTAGATACTACATTATCTCCATCTAATAAAGAATATGGTATATATTTGCCTCCCCAATATCCATCTTCATACCATTGCTTAAAATTAAAACCATAAGTTTTTTCTGTTAATGTATTAAAACTATTTCTTAAAATACTGTCATCTTTGTAATTACAAAGATAACTATATTTTTTATCATTAATTAATAAAAATTCACTCATTTTTAGTTTTTCCTTTCTTACATTCACATTATCTTCTTATATGTTATCTTAGTATTTTTTGTAAAACAACCTTAATAACTTTTACTAAATAAATGTGTTTTAATAATAAGTTTTCTCATAACTACTTATCTGCTTTTTATACCGCTTTTGCTTATTTAAAATTACGAATTGAGTCTTTTTATATTATTTTTTCACGCTTATTGCCAACATATAATCCATCTTTAATAACTCCAACATATCCAAATCCTAATCTTTCATAGTATCTATTTAGTTTAATATTTGAAGCTTGGCAGTCAAGTCTTAGGTATCTTTTATTATTATTTTTTGCAATCAATTCACAATTATTAATTAAAACAGTTCCTGCACAACAAGCATTTACAGAAGTAACTAAATTGTGAATATAGTAAGCAGAATCTTTATATTCCCAACGACTATCGTATGTATGCAAAGCAACTGCACCTACTATCTCTCTGTTCTCTTGACATTTTAAAACATATAACTCTTTTCTTGAAATGCAATTCTCAAAGTATTCACTAGGATAAGAGTTAAGATAGTCAGTTTTGTTCCATTGTTCAATGCCCTTCTCATCCATTCATTTAATGCGCAATTTAATCAACGATAAAATATCTTTTATATCATCATATTGAGCTAACTCAAAAATATATTGTTTCACATCTACTCTTTTATCCATAAAATTTCTCCTTTCAAAATTATACTTACTTTAAAAAGTTATTTGATAGACTTAATTTTATCTAAAAGACTAATATGCTTCTGCCTTTCTAAAAAACTAAATTTATATTATAGTTAATCATTACTTATAGAGATTCTCTTATATTGTGATTTTAAATATTCAATAATATCTGTCTTTTTTAGAGGTGATGAGTGTCCTAAAAAGCAGATATCAAATTCTAAACTCTCCAACATATTTATAAAATTTTGTAATTTAGCTAAATCATACTTGTAGTTATTATAAAAATCTATACTGTAAGCATCTCCTATAAATACTACTCGCTCTTTAGGTACATAGACTATAACAGAATCTTCTGAATGAGGTGCAACAACATTTTTTAAAATAACCTTTAATCCTCCTAAATTTATTTCTAAATCATTTTTAAAAACTACATCAGCAGGTATAACCTTTATATCTTGAAGGTTTTTATATTCTTTACGAATATTCGTATCCGCAAATTCAATATCTTCTCCAGTTAAAAGACGTTGTTTCATTGCTTCGTCTGTCCATTGCCATTTCGACATAATCTTTAATCTTTCATTAGTTATTTCACATGCTATTACTTTTCCTGTAACTGCATTCATACCGTAAGTATGATCCCAATGCCAATGAGTAATAGCTACATAATCAGGTAATCTTAAATTTAACTTTTCTATAGAATTATTGAATTTTTCAACATGATTTTTCGAGTTTCCTGCATCCACCATTAAGGAGTACTTATCTCCTTTAATATATCCAATTAACGCTCTATCTGTTTCTTTATCATTTTCAAGAAAATAAATTCTATCTGTAACTTTTGTTAAAGTCATAAAATACACCGCCTTTATTAATATAAAATTAAAAGATCCCCCATAGATGAACAATATCATCTATGGGGGATCTTGTTTGTATAAACACCTTTTACTATATTCAAATTTAACTTAATACACAATATATATTTATCCATATTGTAATGATAGTATAAATAAACATATATATTTTTTATATGCATGTACTTATAGTTATTTTATTTTTATATAAAAGAGTTTAATGGATGATATTATTCTTAAAATGCATCATTAACTAAAGCTCCATGATGGAACTTTAAAAGCATTTCAAACTATTTACTTTTATTAATAGTTTAGTTAAGAACAACTAAAATCATCTCTTCAAATCTCCTTTTCCTATAACTATAATTTTATTTAAGTATATAATTTATTATTCTTGTCGTCAACAAATTTTTCCTTATACAATAAAATATAATGATGATATAAAACTTTTAGTCCAAGTTGAACTATATTTAGTAATTAAAAAGAAAAAAGCACGGTTTATAAATTATCCTGTATATATCATTTCGTACTATCATCTAATAAATGTAAAGACTGCTGACTAAATATCAACAGTCCTTATATTTTATCTTAAGCAATTTCTGTTTTAGAATGAGTATCTTCTACGTCAAAACTTACATCCTGTAAGTTAACAACCTTTGTTTTATGTTTCTTTTTATAGCTAAACCATAAACCAAAGAATATTGGCAATCCTATATAAGATGCTATTATTCCATTCCAGTCAATTTTGGTAGCTTCAAAGTAACTAATACCTTGTCCTAAAATAACTATTATGCATAATACTAGCGCTATTATCGGACCAAGCGGGAATAGCTTTGCTTTATAAACAAGCTTATTTAAATCACGTCCTTGAGCAACATAAGCTTTACGGAAACGATAGTGACATAACGCTATACCAACCCAGGCAATAAAGCCTGCAAGTCCTGAAGCTGCAACCAGCCACACATAAACAGTGGTTTCAGCATAAAGTCCTGTTAAGAAACAAGCTGATGCTACTAGAGTAGTTAATGCTAATGCATTTACTGGAACTCCTCTTGAATTAAGCTTTCCTAACCAGCTAGGTGCTTTTCCTTCTTTAGCCATTGCATACAGCATTCTGCTTGAAGCATACATTCCTGAGTTTCCACAGGATATTACTGAAGTTAAAATAACTGCGTTCATTAGTGATGCAGCAGCTGCAATACCAGCTTTTTCAAATACTAATGTAAATGGACTTGTATTAACTCCAGCATCTGTATAAGGTATTATTGCACTTACAACAAATATTGTTCCTAAATAAAAAACTATGATTCTCCAAAATATTGTATTGATGGCTTTAGGAATAGTTTTTTCAGGGTTTTCACTTTCACCAGCAGCTATACCAACAAGTTCTGTACCTTGAAAAGAAAAACCTGCAATTAAAAATACCATAAAAATAGATTTAGCACCTCCAACAAATGGAGCATCCTTAATAGTAAAGTTTTGGAGTCCTATTGTATGTCCACCTAATATACCTAAAATAGTAGCAGTACCTATTAATAAAAATACAATAACAGTAAATACTTTAATACCTGCAAACCAATATTCTGATTCACCATAAGCTTTTGCGGATAATAAATTAAGGCCAACTATTAATACAAGGAATAAAACACTCCAAATAATAGCTGGAACATTAGGAAACCAAAATTTCATAATTAGTGCACCAGCCACCATTTCAGCAGCGACTGTGATAGCCCAGTTATACCAGTAGTTCCAACCAAGTGCAAACCCAAATGCAGGATCTATAAATTTTGAAGCATAAGTTTCGAAAGAACCTGATACAGGCATAAAGGTTGCCATTTCTCCTAAGCTTGTCATTAGAAAGTAAACCATAACTCCTATGCAAGCATAAGCAGTAAGAGCACCACCAGGGCCTGCTTGCTTGATAGTAGCACCAAGCGCTAGGAATATTCCTGTTCCTATAGCTCCCCCCATAGCAATCATATTAAGATGTCTTGCTTGTAAACTTCTTTTAAGCTTATGTGAATTAGAATCTTTTTCTTTTGTAGTACTCATTTTTCTTCCTCCTTATTACTTTTGTTTTCCGATAGGCGAATTAACTAAGACGAGCATAAAAAAATACCCTGAGACTCTACCTCAGGGTATTAAAGCATGTATTTAGACTACAAATACATGTTAATTCCACAACGAATGATAGCTCCCCACAAATTATCTTTGTGACAGTCCTGCATATATTTTATACAAAACCAACGATACAACATTAAAGCATTAGTTGTATGCTTCGGCGAAATTTCCTTTCAAACTGCTTCACAGTGCTTATCTCCACAATTTTACTCTTAAAGTTCGCTCCTCTACCTCAGTAATTCACTTATGATTATTTAATATACACTGTATTTCTAAATAAGTAAACACATTTTTATAAAAAAATTAATAATCATATATCTATTTACAAATACTAAAAATAAAAATATTAAAAGTGCTAATATTACTATACATAATTATAAAATAGTATTGGAAAAATAATTTTTAAAGAAGTTTCCTCAAAACAAACAAATTAATATCTAAAACAAGACAAGTTCTTTAATATTTATTTGCCTTTCGTTTTAGGAAGTAGTATATTAAACTTTATGGTATTTCCTTCACATTCAGCCCATAACCTACCATTATGGATTTCCACAAGCTTTCTAGCAATTGCAAGCCCCAACCCAGATCCCTCTCTCTGCGAGCTTCTAGACTTATCAATTCTATACATTTTTTCAAAAATTAACTCCAAGTCATCCTTTTTGATATGTTCACCAATATTTTCAAAAGAAATTAATACATTTGCTTCCTTTTCCTTTATATATACTTTAAAGCTTGTATTTGGGGAACTATATTTTTGGACATTATTTATAATATTCTCTATTATTCTAACCATTTTTTTTATATCAATTTCACAATATATTTCGTTTGATTCACTTTCGAATTCAATATTTATATTCTTTTCCTTAAAAAATAACATCTGTTCACCCAGAATCTGATTTACTAATATTGCTATATTAAATTCAACCTTTTCTAAAGAAACATAATCATTTTCAATTTTAGTATATTCAAAAAGCTCCTCAATTAGATTTTTTAAATCTATGGCTTTCCTATAGGTTATATCTATATATTCACTTGTTTTTTCATAACTTTGAATCTTTTCATTCTTTAACAGATCTAAATAACCTATTATAGAAGTTAATGGGGTTCTTAAATCATGTGAAACAGCAACTATAAAATCATTTTTCTCCTTCTCAATTTTCTTCTCCCTTTCATAATTATCTTTGAGCTTATTAGACATTACATTTATGCTACTTGCAAGTTCTGAAAACTCATCATCTCCATTAATATCAAGATCATCTACATACTGAATTTCTGATATTCTCCTTAATTTCAAAATCATATAATTTAAATACTGAACCCATTCATTTACAATAGATAAAATAACTAGAATACATGTTACAATTACTACAATAATAAATCCTAGAGAAACCGTATTATATATTCTAGCGAATTTTTTTGGATCCATATTACCATAACCTAATAAATAGCTCTCTATAAATTTTCTCATAATATTAAGAAGCACCATACTTGCAATAAAAACTATGCCTACTATAAAAATAAGCCTTAAACCTATTTTACTTATAAGCAAACCCTTATTTCTTATAATCTTAATTAATGTATAAATTAAAGTTATAGTAATTATTATAGATACTAACAATAAAATTATAGTATACTTATTAATTCGTATTAAGTCATAATTTATATACACCAATACTTCTCGGTATACATTGCCTAAAAATATAATAATCACACTTAATAGAAAAGGAATTACTAATAAAAGAAGTACCTTGACATCTATTTTTTTTATTAATAAATAAGCTTTTTTTATTTTATATAGATGAATGTATATAAAAATTATAATTATTGAGATCAAAATAGGTATTAATAGCACCTTAAGATTTATAAATTTTTCAGGGTTTAAATTATCACCTCTAAACAAACTTTCATATGTATCTATAATTACAATTATTAAATTACTTATTGAAAAAATAATTAATTGAACCATTAATAGTTTTAATAAACAACTGAGTCCCGAATTCTTGTTCATATCTTATACCCAACTCCCCAAACAGTTTTTATATATTGAGGAGCCTTGGGATCAATTTCTATTTTTTGTCTTATATTTGTTATATGCACCACCACAGAAGTGTCTGATACTACAAATTTTTCCTTCCATACAGTTTCATAAAGTTTTTCCACTGAAAATACTATTCCCTTATTCCTAGCTAGACACTCTAAAATATTAAATTCCTTTGAGGTCAATTTAATATTTTCACCTCTTACATTAACCTCATGAGTATCCACATTAATAACTAAATCCTCTATTTCGATTATATTTTTGCTAATTGTTATACTATTAAATTTTTTATACCTTCTTAACTGAGCCTTTACCCTAGCTAAAAGTTCCATAGATCCAAATGGCTTTGAAATATAATCATCTGCTCCAACGGTTAACCCCTGTATTTTATCAAGTTCCTCTCCTTTAGCAGATAAAAATATTATTGGCATTGTAAATTTTTCTCTAATTTTTATACAAGTTAATATACCATCTAGCTTTGGCATCATTATATCTAGTATTACCAAATCGTAATTATAATCTCCTATTAAATTTAATGCTTCTTCTCCATTAGAAGCATTATCAACATCATAACCTTCACTTTTTAAGTAAACTTCGATTAAATTTTTTATTGTTATATCATCATCAACCACTAATATTTTTTCTTTCATAATTCTCCCCCTATGAATGCATATTGAAAAAAATAACTAGTGGCTACTTTAGTTTATTTTGTATCATAATCAGTAGCAAAATTCAGAATCTTCTTAATAAATTGAAAATTTCACTTCTTGTCTAAATATAAAATATATCAAAACCCTTGGCTTGTTATTTTCTTTCATATGCTTAATCTGCATTTGAGTACATATGCAGGTGGTAAATTTAACATTATTTTCTTAACTTTAATACTATCAAAATAACTTTTAAACAATCCTTTTTTTACTAATGAATACTGAAAAGTTATAAATTCTCCCTCAACATTCAATACTTCTTTTGTGTTATTTAATATTCTATCTGAAATATTTTTAGGCAATGATGCAAAAGGTAGCCCTGATACAATATAGTCTGCTTGACTAATATTGAAATTCTTTAAATGTTCCTTTATTTTTTCAGCTCCATCATTTATTATTTTAACATTTTTTTTATACTTATAGTTATTTAAAAGATTATTACAAAACTCTTGATTCTTTTCAAAAACAATCAATAATGTATCTTCTTTCTTTTTTGCTATTAATTTTTCTGTAAATACACCTGTACCTGGTCCATATTCTACTATACATTTAGCATTTTGAAAATCCACATTTCTAACCATCTCTTCAGCAAGCTTTTGAGAACTTGGTAATACAGCCCCTATACTTCTCGGTGATTTCACATATTGTATTAAAAATTCTATATTTCCCATACTAAACCTCCCACATTTCTCATTTACATTGAAATTAATTTGTAGGTTAAGTATAGAAAATAACTATTAAAATTTCATCGAAAAAATTCTTAAGAATCCTTAAGAATCCTTAAGGATTTTTGAATTTATAATAAGTTTTATAAATAGTTACACATAAAAATCATCTTTCTCAACCAATGATAGCTCTTCATAAATTACTTTTGTGACAATCTTGCATATATTTTACACAAAACCAACAATACAACATTAAAGCATTAATTGTATCCTTCGGCGAAATTTCCTTTGAGACTGCTACTATATTTTTAAATAAGTAATCATATTTTTTACTCTACTATTGTCTATGATTTAATCTAAAGTATGCACAACATCAAATACCACTTTTTAGTTAAACTTAATTCTTGCTTTAAATTGAACCAAAAATAACAGTTAGTACACAAACTAACTGTTATTTTAAATAAAGTCATAATATCATTAAAAATGATATTATGACTTTTTGTTCATATTTTTATGCCTATATAAAAGGCTTTTCATTTTTACTACAAAGATACATTGATAAATTAGTTACCTGTATCTCCTTTTGCCCCATCTGTTGATGGTTTTTCATTTGTATTTTCAGGTGTTCCTCCACCGGTTGATGGATTCTTATCTCCATCATTGGTTGTTCCACTATTTGATGAATCTCCATCTGTTGTTCCGTCTGTTGATGAATTTCCATCCTTATCTCCACTTGTATCACCGGTTGATGGCTTTTTATTCGTATCTCCACTTGTATCACCGGTTGATGGTTTTTTATTCGTATTGCTATTTGTTCCACCTGTTGATGGCTTTTTATCTGTATTGTTACTTGAGCCACCTGTTGATGAATTTCCATCTGTATTTTTAGCTTTTCCATCTGTTGATGATTTTACATCTGTACCTTTAGTTGTTTTATCTGTTGATCCCTTTGAATCATTAGATTGTTTTGTAGCCTTAGTTTCTACACTTGGTGTTTTCGTATTAGTATCAGCAGGTTTTCCTTTAAAATAAAATCTTGCTACAACACCAACAATTACAACTAAAATAACTGATGCAGCGATTATCATTACTTTTTTATTTTTGCCAAGCTTATTGTTTTTATTTGTTATTTCTCTATTTCTTTCATTTATTGTTTCATCTTTTTTTGTTACATCAGAAATTATCTCTTTTATATTTTTAGGTATATTAGTAAATATTGAAAATATCCCTTTTCGTTCTTCAGAGCTTACTTCTTTAAACTTTTCAGGTGATCTAATTATAACAGCAGGTTTATTATTCACTCCATGCTGATTTTCTACATATACAGTAACTGAAAACTCATCATCCTTACTCAAAAAAGGTATACATACATCTAAAATATTATCTTCTATTGAAGAATCAAATTTTAAGCCCTTTGTTATTTTAGCATCTGTAATTTTTAAGTTACTTTGTGGGCTTTGTACATGTAAAGTTATATCATGAATTATTTTATTTGATACATTTCTAACAGTTATAATGTATGCATTAAATTTTTTATTATTTATATCTATAGGTATACCTTTTCCTATATTGCATAGTATTCTAGGTGCCAAATTTCTATAATGATCTAATAGTAACCCAGATATAAATGATATTATTATAGTTACAATTGCAGTTTTAATAACATTTATCATATTAATTCTCGCTTCCTTATTACTTCCATTATGTAATTCAATTATAAAGTAGATAGATATTTGTGTCAAACTTAAAAATTGGAACCAAGTTTTCTATTATCTACAGTATTTTCCTTATATTCAGACTAGGCAAAGCATTAGTTTAAAGGATTTAGACTTGCATCATGGCTAGCAATCATATACTAATAAAATTCACTGTACCTTAAAAGATTTAAAGATTAATTTTAGCAAGTAACCGTTGCTAATTTATAAAAGACATGGGCTAGTTTCCTCTAAAAAACTAGCCTGTTCTTTTAATTTAACTTATTCTTAAATAGCCTAAATAATTAAATTTTTTATACTTAATCCTAAATTCCTTTCTACATTGGTCTATCTGGTGCATCTATTTGAATCAATGTTAACTGACCACCTGGATATTTTCCATTGTTAGTAACCTTGTAATCATCATGATTGTGCATTGGATAAAATTGTGGAAAGAACTGATTGTTTGGATCTCTATGACACTGATTACATATTTCTATATAATTTATTAGTTGTGGATTATCACAGTTTACTGGTTCTTCTGGAATATTAAAAATAGCATTCTTATCAATATTATAAATCCCCTTAATCTGCTTACAAAGAGAATTGAAACCATCTTGCCCTTTTACAATATACCTTCTGTATAAATCTCTCTTATCGTCCGCAGTAATAATTAAGTCATAGGTTTCTCCAGACCCTATTGTATTAGTAAAACCCATTTCTGTTAGTTTATGATTAATGTGTTTAGAATTTTTACTAAGAGCTAGGAATGGGCTTAAATGACTATCTTTTCCAACCACCATAAAATGCCAACCATGAATATGCCATGGAACCACTTGATAACCCATATTAATCATTCGAAGTAGGAACTTTTCATTGGTTTTCACATGAACATAAGATTCATAGTTAATTTGAGTAAGATTTGGATTACTATTATCAGGTGGAGTTAAAGGATGTGGAAGAAGTGTATCAGGAAAAGCTCTTCCATTAACTAGCCAAAAATCCGGTTTAAAATCTACTGGATTAAAAGGAGGAGGTGGAGGATCCTGATTCTGGTTCTCAACGTTTTTATGCCACCTTGAATCTATATCAGATAAAAGCATTACATATTCTTTATCAAAATAGCTGTTAATATTATTATAAGCAAAATTTCGATTTGTAGCAGTTTTAGGAATATGGCATAGTTCTTCACCATATAGTTTCCAACGTCCACATTCATCACATTTTGTAATTCCATTTTCAGCCAAACTTTCCATAGAAGGATATATAACCAATGCCACATACATTCCCATTTGAATGTGCTCAGAAGCTTCTACATGACAGTGATACATTAAAGTTCCTGGATCTTCCGGATGAAAAAAATAGGTTGCAGTAGGTGGTGCTTTAAGCGGTTGATTTTCTTCTTTTTCCCACATAGGAACACCAAATGAACTTTCAGGGAAACCATCTAGCTGAGTAGCAACGTGGGCGCCATGCATGTGCACAGTATGAAAATCTTTAAGCTCAGGAAGATGTTTCATTCCAATATTAATAAGCGTAATATATATATGATCACCTACTTCTCCCCAAATCATAGGAGAAGGAATAGTAGCTTCACCTTTCTTCATAAAAATTGTGTCCCAATTAGCTGGATCTGTATAATCTAGATATTTATTTTCTTCTATTGTTATTCCATCTACTTCTAAAAGCCCACCTGTAAATCCAAAGATATAAACATCTTCTCTATCTGTAGTACATAAAACATCATCTTTGGGTAGACTTATTAATCCATCTGTAGCTAATAAAACATAATGTCTAATACTCATTTTATCATCCCCTAGTATTCTATATTATTTTCATTTGATTACTTTATTATATGCTGTTGATAATAAAAAGTTATATTGTGTAACAAAGATTTATTATATAAGTGAGCTGGGTTTATTAACTTTCTAACCCATAGGCTTAGATTAGTGCATTCCTCTGTAAGCATTCTTCCTTGTATTAAAGAATAGAAAATAAAAGACCCACAGCAACACTATAATTAGTATTGTGGTGGGTTTCATGGTGGAGGTGAGTCGTAACCTTTGAAATCCTCTACTCCATTTTAAACTACTATAATTAATTATCATATTTAGCTAAAAACTCTCGAGTTTCTTTCTCAATTTCTTGTGATTTTGTATAGTAAATATAATGACGGCCTTCCAAAACACAATATTTAAATTTGCTATAATCTTTAAATTCACTTAAGTTTTTATTTATTATTTTTGTGTATTTTTCATTATTTATATCCTTAATATATTTGATTGCAACAAATTTAAATATGGGTAAGTCCTTTGGCATTTTGCTTTTATTCACTGTTTCACAATTTTTCAATATCATATCAACTTCATTTTCCATAGTTTTATTAAATGGGTTTTTAACTCCCACCTTAACTAACTTCTTTTTATCACTTTCCGAAAAACAATTTTCATTTTTATAAATACTGTTATAGTATATTCTATCTATTCCTAAAAGATTTCCCAGAGTAGATAAAATCAATTGTTTTTTACCCATAGATAAATCAACTTTATCTGAATCCTCTAAGCATGCCTTAACTAAGGTTGTATCTAGCATAATTATTGCATCAACTTCATCTGGATAAGTTGATGCATAGTACTGAGCATATACCCCTGATATTGAGTGAGGCATAAGTATATATGGGCCCCTTATCTTTGCTTTCTTTAATGCCATTCTAGTTTCGTCAATAATATTTTCTACAGTTCGTTCCTCGGAAGTTTCTTCACTGAAGCCGTACCCAAAAGGTTCTACAACTACTACTTTAAAATCCTTTTTCAGTTCATTAATTAAAGGCTTAAAATCAATTGAAGGTGCTATGCTTCCTAATCCCGGCATTAAAACAATTGTTTTCTTTCCATGGCCCTCAGAATATACATGCATTTTTTTACCATCAACATTCACTAATATCCCTAAAGGCTTAACCTCATTCCTTTCTAAATATTTTCGGACTTGGCCTACTATAGAAATAATTATTAGCAATGCTAATATCACAATAAGAATGTTTCTTAATATTTTTATTATTTTTTTAAGCATTATTATCACCTTCTTCATAAACCATATTCACATAATTATTACTAATAAAAATATAGAATAAAATCATTGTTATTGAATATAATCCTAAAGAAATTATTAACTGAAGATTAAAAGAAAAATTCATTACTTGTTCTAACATTTTCATAGCAATAATGCTGTGTAATATTGCTGTACTACAAGGTAAAATAAATGAGATTGCAACTTGCACATATACAGATTTTTTTATTTCTTCTTTACTCATTCCTACTTTCTTCAATGTTATATACTGTTCTTTATCCATAAATGCATCCTTTAATATTTTAAAATATATTGTACTAAAGGTTGATAGTATAAATATTATAGACATTACCATCCCAAGGAAATGAAATATTTCCATTGCATAATAATCCCATGTATATTCATTAATAGGTGGATATACTTTGCCTTGATGTATGAGTTTCTTTATATCTAAGATTAATTGTTTTGAATCTATCTTCTTGCTTATTTGAACACAATTTAATGATATCTCATTAAAACCTTTCTTTACCTTTTCATATTCACTATCTTCTAATACGTATATATTTTTTGTTCCTAATTTATCTATAATTCCAGTGAAGGGAACTTCTTCTTGTGTTTTTATAACAAACTCTTTATCATTTATTTCCATTTCTTTTTCTACAACATTAAAGGTCGATGATAATGTTGTTGCACTTGCTATAAAAACAGCTTCTTTTCCCTTTGGTTCAATATTATCTTTTACTTTATAATGTAAAAATTCTAAGTTCTTTTTTAATGCTGAATAGCTTATTATTATGGCTTCACGATTGTAATCTACTTTTTTATGGTAGTCTTTATACTTAACCTTTCCTAAAAAAAATTTATTTTCATTAATTCCAATTAGCTGATGATTAGATTGTTTAATTATCTCTACTACTTTTTCTTTTGATTTTTCATCATCACTTTCATAGCTAAAACTATATGGAGATTGTTTAATAGCTTCTCTTTTGGCAACTTCATTAAAAGATAAGCTTGCTCCAAAGGCTGTTATAGCTGCTGCACATAATATTGCAGTCATAGCTAAATTTCGATAATTCCCCTTTAGTCTAAAATACACATTAGAAATGCTTACTAACATAACATTTTTGTATACCAGCTTTTTATTTTTAATTATCTTATTAAGAACTATAGACATGAAACTTCCAAAGAAAAGATAAGTTCCAGCTGAAACACATACTAGCGCTGTCACAGATGAAATCATCAAATCTAACTCCCATCTTTTAATCATAACGCCAACTATGTATCCAGCTAAAATTAATAGAACCCCTAAAATCCCTTTAAAATATCTTAGCCTTGGAAGATCTTCTTTTCTCTTTGCAGCATTAATCATATCTATAAGTTTACTTTTTTTTATTACTCTATATTTTCTATAACCTATTACTACGAAAATACATGAGAATACTAAAATGACTGTAAAAATGGAATCTAATGAAATTTTGAAAGGTATTTCTACATTTAAAAAGATGGATTTTGCTAAAAGCATAAAAAATAATTTAGATAAAATTATTCCAAATACAAGTCCACTAAATATGGAAACAACTCCAAGGAATAAACTTTCTATTGCAAATACTTGTCCAATTTTTGATTGAGTAACTCCCATTAACATATACAAGGCAGTCTCTTTTTGCCTATTTAATAAGAAAAACCTATCTGCATTAAATATAAAATATATTACTGTGCATACTAAAATAAAACCACAGGAAATACTTGCTACACTTGCTGCCTGAAATCTTTCGCTTACAGAAATAAATGCTTCATTATTTTCGATTGCTAAAAAGTTATAAAAAGCTGCAACAGAAACAATTGTAATAAGCAAATAAAGTTTATATATCTTTATATTATCCTTAAAAAGCTTAAATGATAGTTTAAATGAGTTCATTGCTTTCTCCTCCCATCACTGCTATCATATTAAGAATCTTTTTAAACATCTCACTTTTATTCCCGCTGCTATATAACTCACCACTTATACTCCCATCCTTTAAAAACATTATTCTATCTGCATAACTTGCAGCCCTGGCATCATGAGTTACCATAACAATTGTGGTATTATAATTTTTATTAATATTTGTAAAACACTCAAGAACTTCTACAGATGATTTAGAATCTAAAGCACCAGTTGGTTCATCTGCAAAAATTACCTTTGGAGATGTAATTAATGCTCTACAAATTGCTGCTCTTTGCTTTTGCCCTCCTGATAATTGATAAGGATACTTATCTAGATGTTTTTCTATTCCTAAGAGCTTTGTTAGTTTATTGATCCTTTCCAGTATTATCTCTAGCTTCTCACTATTTAGCGTTAGGGGTAGTGCAATATTATCTCTTATTGTCATACTATCTAACAAATTAAAATCTTGAAAAACAAAACCTATTACATCTCTTCTAAACTTAGCTAATTCATATTCTTTTAGACTACTTACATCTTTATTATCAATTATAACTTTCCCAGAAGTTGCTTTATCTATTGTTGACATGATATTTAAAAATGTGGTCTTTCCTGACCCTGAAGGTCCCATTATACTGATGAATTCTCCCTCATTAATTTCTAAATCTATTCCCTTTAATACCTTATGTTTATTAGTTACCCTTCCATAATCCTTAATTAATTTTGATGCCTCTATTATTTTTTTCATAAATTATCACCTCATATCTATAGTATAATTTTCACCTAAACATTCTTCCATCTATCCAGGTTACAAATTAGATGCTATTGTGACATTGGTGTAACATTAAAGTAATCTGCTAACTTGTAAAAACTTAAAACAAATTCAGTGTACTCTCCCTCTTCACTTTCTACCTTCAAATCTATATTTAAGTTATTACACATCTTTTTTGCATAATATAAACCAATACCAGTTGATTTAGTTCTTATCCTTCCATTCTTTCCAGTAAATCCTTTGTTGAATATTCTATTTATATCTTCCTCTGGAATACCAATTCCATTATCTTTGATGTGCAGATAATAAGCTTTACTATCCTCTTTACTAAAGATATATAGTTGTCCATTTTCATTAGTGTACTTGCTGCTATTATTAATAATTTGAGAAATTATATAGTAAATCCACTTTCTATCACTTATTATGCTAAACTCTTCAACTTCTAATATTATTTCAATGTTTTTGTTTATGAAGAACTCTGCATTTTCTTTTATTGCCTTTTTAATTTCATCTTTTACTGATACCTGCTCGCTTTTTATATCTAAATTATAATTGTTTGCCCTTGTAACATACAGAACTTGATTTACACTAAACTCCATTTGTTTCATTGCAGAAATTATCTTTTGGGATTGCTCCTCTTCAAAGTTTTCTAATAATAGATAAATAACAGCAATATTAATTTTAATATCATGAACCCATTTTGTAATATAATCTTCGAAATCATTTATATTGTTTTTTAAGCTTTCTTCCTTCTCTAAATGCTCCAGCTTTTGCTTTTCCAGCATATTTGAAAATACACTTAAATGAAAATCCTTTATTTTATTATCTAATTCATCGCTACATTTTAAAATGTTACTGTATTTATTCGTTTCTTTTATGAAACCATAGATAAAAGCTATAAGTACTGTTAATAAAATAAGTATATCCATATACACAATATCTTGGAAACTCTTATTTATAGTACTGCTACTATATAATATACAATTAAGAATTATGAAAATTATTGAATTGCTTATTAACCATATTTTATTAATCTTAATATAATCCATTATCTTCATCGATACTTTTCTCTCCCTTTAAAAAAAGCCAACTATTTAGAATTTTTATCTAAACAATTGACCTAATATCATAATATTATATATCCAATGCCTTTTTGGGTTACTATTAAATCTTTTATTCCAAATTTCTCTAATCTATTTCTTAATCTATTAATATTAACAGTTAAAGTATTCTCATTAACATATATATCATCATCCCAAAGCTTTTTCATTAGCTTGCTTCTAGAAACTCCTTTTCCCTTATTTTCCATAAGAGTTTTTAAAAGCAACATTTCATTTTTTGTAAGCTCTAAAGATTTTTCATTGTATAAAAGAGTTGCATTATCTAAATTTAATAATAAATCATCACATTTTAATACTTTTGCTTCTTCATTTTTATACTCATATGTCCTTCTTATAATAGCTTGTAATTTTGCAATTAACACCTCTGAGTTAAATGGCTTTTGTATGAAATCATCTCCACCATTATTGATTGCCATTACTATCTCCATATTACTATCCCTTGAAGATACAAATATAATTGGTGTTTTAGATATTTGTCTTATCTTTTTACACCAATAAAATCCATCACAGACTGGGAGATTAATATCCATAAGAACAACGTCAGGCTTATATTTTAAAAAACACTCTATTATTTTTTCAAAGTCTTTACATACATCCACTTCAAATTCCCATTTATTTAGAAGATTACTTAACACTTCACACATGTTTTTATCATCTTCAATTATTAATAATTTATATGTATTATTCATTTTAAAACCCTAACCTATACTAATTTATTGATGTACGTATCTTGTTCTTTTCTCAAGATATTGTTAATTATATCATTTTGGTGTACAAAACAAAAGATAGTTATATTGTAAAATATGAATACAAAAATGGGACTGTCGCACTAAGAATAAATCCTACAATATATTGTGTTAACTTTAAATTTGCAAAACAATATATTGTATGTAAATTTTTTAATGCGACAGCCCCATTAAATCATGTATTTGGACGCACACATGTATGATAATTTTTCAACCAATAATAGATTCTTTTTGTAATGATCTTACATATAGTTGATCCTAATTAGTGGTGGTTCTTTTCAGCAGCTTCTGCATCTGCTTTGGTTACATGAACTGTACCACGTGGATGTTGAGGTGGTGCATAGATAGAATATACTTTAAGTGGTTTATCGCCTGTATTAATAATATTATGCCATGTACCAGCAGGTATCATAATTGCAAAATCATCATAAACTTCTGCTTGAAAATTGGGCCTATCCTTATTGCTTCCCATTTTTACAAGTCCTTGACCTTCTTCAACACGTATAAACTGATCAACATTCGAATGCATTTCTAATCCTATATCATCACCAACATTAATGCTCATCAAGGTAACTTGTAGGTGGTTTCCTGTCCATAAAGCGGTACGAAAAGTATCATTTTGCTTAGTAGCTTCATCTATATCAACTACAAAAGGCTGTGGTCCATAATCCTTTAATTGAATTGCCCTATTGCCCTTTACTGATTGTGGAGAAGCAAATCTTGAACCATACTCCAATTCATCAGTAAAAGGAATATACCTATCATTAAAATTCATAGAAAAATCTGAATCATTATAACTTGGTGTGTTAACAAAGCAAGGACATGAATAAGTGTTATAAGGACTATACATGTCATATGAGTTATACATTGGTATGTCAGCACAATAAGGATATGCATACATCATATAAGTATTATACATATTATTCTCTCCTTTTATAATCTTATAACATTATAGTATGTTCTAAATTTTGGAATTGTGCTTGTATTCATTATAGCTGAACTCCTATTTTCAACAATATACAATAGAGAAGATCATAAAGATAGCAATAATATGCATCTATTTACAAATACTAAAACATGTTCCAAATAATATTATTAAAATCCATGAGGAGAAGGAAAACTTTTTTCAAACTGTAAAAAAGTATGCTTGAAACTGATTTAAAATTCACTTTCAAGCATACCTCTTATTTAATTATAAATTTATCCGATGACTATCTGCTCTAATACTTCCATATTTTACAGATATATTTTTTAAATTATTACCTTTGTACCATCAAATTTTGTAAAGGAAAAACCATGAAATTCCTCGTTATAGGTATTTCTATAATCCTGAAGTAATCCTATTGCTACAGCTTCTCCGAGTTTCATACCTTCTAGACAGTCTGAACGCCAGTGAACACCTGCAAAATCTCGTCCAAGAGCAATATTGGCAGCAAGCTTATTTAATTCTCCTCCTACTTTTAGATCACCCTCAAGATATGGTTCTAACTTAAGCCCGTCGGCACTAGCTACTACTGGATTAGGAATAATATAATCCTCATTGAAAAACGCTTTTAGAATAGTTACCCCCGCTCCAATGTGAGTTGCATGACCAGCAGGATATGCCGGATGAGTTGGGCATCCTTCAGTGTAGGCCATAGGTAGAAGATAGGTTCCATATTTTTTGAATACTATCTCTAATACCTTTGAATCTAATAATTCTGGATTAATAGGATACTTTGCGTCGCCTGTCTTAAGATTTTGTACGTATCCCCCAAATTCTTCGGGCCTTAATCTTCGATGCACCAAAAACTTTTGCAACCAGGCCGCTTCAAGGGCCATCCTGGATACACGAGTCATAAAATCTAAAACATGTGCGGTACCAAAGGTAGCAAATCCCTCCTGGGTTTTTGAAAATAAATAGGGATTACTCAAAGATAGAGCTTCCTGCCCAAAATCTAGTAATATCGAACAAGCCGTTAGTGACGCCTGAATGCTATTGTCTTTATGGACATATTGACCAAGATCTCTACCATTACTAATATATCGAGGTACTGGGTCAAGTTTTAATATTGAAGATGGTGCCTGTCCATTCTGTATATTAAGCCATTCATTATATGAAGCCATATAATCGATTTTTTCTACAGGTACAATATATTTCTGTGTTATAGTTTTTGCCCCAAAGGGAATATCCTTTAGGAGGAACTGTGAAACATATGGTCCTTCCAAAGTGTCAGGTATATTACTACGGAAGAGTGTTTCTGTGGTGACTTTACATTTGCACTTAGGACCGTCAAAAACCGAAAACTTTGATAAATCTTCAGCTGCAGCCTTAGTTTCAGGGCTGGTATCATAATCTACAAAAGGGACATCACGAGTTAAAGCCATCCAATAGTCTTCAGCCATTTCACTTGCTTCTATGGCACTGGAAAAACTCGGAGCCGGTGCTATAGTAAGATGATGAGAATCAGGTCCCACCATCTCATACGCATAGGCAGCCTGAGGGTCAACAAACTTTCTAGTTCCTCCTAGTGGTATTAACTCAAATTTTTCGGGATTTCCAGTGTTTAATGTGCTTATCCAAATGTTATAGGCCTCTAAATTTACCTCTCCTAACAAATTATGAGGTAACGCCTTTGTATAATTTCCAATCTTATTTGCATATAAAATCTCATCGTCATTACATCTTTGGCCCTCAAGAATCAAATTCTTCTGAAATAAATCAGACTGAATTCGCTTTTCAAAAGCCTCAATGCGCCTCTGTTCAGGTGTCAAAGGCCCAATCTCGCACTGATCTATTATTGTATTATATTTAGGGCATACGGGCTTAGTAATACAAACTTTATCTTCGCCTTCATTCTTTTCTCTATTTTTATCTTGCTTTTCTTCCACCTTAATCACTCCTACTATTTAATCAAAACTTTATTATATTCAAATTTAAATATACTATCTAAATCAATTCTTCAGTGTATTATATGTACCGAGTGATTAAATTTCTATTCTTAATCTCAAATATTATATAATTTAATTACTATAGTTTTAATTAATACATTACTTAAAAAAATCCACGACATTTCTGTCGTAGATTTTTTGGTAGAGGCGAAGCATGCTCTTAACCCCTATTACTATAAACAAACATTTAATTGCTGTTCAATCAAAATATTTACAACCTCTCTCTACACTAAATATATTTAATACATATTTCTATAGATTGGTGCTTAACATAATTTTTTCTTTTTAAAATTCATATTTTAGTTGTTCAAGGACTTCAACAATTGAATTGTACTTTCCTGTTGCTTGAGAACTTGCGAAAATATTGCTTGGGCTACTTGCTGGAGAATGCTATATTTGGTATAATTCATCATTTCCTTTGCCATGTCGGCATCCCTAATTCTTGATTCTGCTTCTGTCAAATTAATTATTGTATTTTCTAAATAATTAATTCTATGCTCTAACACATTTGATGATGCTCCTAGACTTGACCTAAAAGATGAAGTTTTATTTATAGCATCATCAAAGACTTTTATAGCTGCTGACGCTTTTCCTGGAGTAGAAACATCCACCCCATAATTATCCTTATCCCCTTTTATACCTAAAGCTGCAGAATTCATGTTTCGAAATTTCACTCCAAAAGATTGACCTTCATTAGCACCAATTTGAAGCTTTACTTCTCCTTGATCTACTGCATTAGCATTTAAAACCTTGATGGTGTTAAATTCCGTACCCTTTGCAATATCATCAATTCCTTTTGTCAACTCGTTAATTTCATCTTGAATATTCTTTAAATCTTCCGGAGAATTTGTACCATTAGCCGCTTGTACTGCTAATTCTCTCATTCTTTGAAGCATAGATTGAATTTCATTAACTCCGCCTTCTGCAACTTGTATCATAGAAATACCATCTTGAGCATTCCTTGATGCCATTTCTAAACCTCTTATCTGTGCCCTCATCTTTTCTGATATTGCAAGTCCTGCTGGATCATCAGCTGCCCTATTGATCCTCATGCCCGAAGCAAGCCTTTCCATGGCTTTTCCAGCTAAAGAACCATTTATCATAATATTTCTATATGCAATCATAGCATTCACATTATGATTAATTATCATAACAATATCCCCTCTCATGATATTACAAACTGCATATTCACATATGTCAACTATTTTTATTATATCATAATGTTTACATTTATCCCATAATACATATAAAAGTCTAAAAATAGTGCTTAACGCTAAAAAATCCTTAAGTTTCTTTAAATTTTTACTTATTTGAAAACTTGTAAAATATTTTTCTCAATCAATTTTCTATTATTGTTTCACAATAGTACAATAATTCTTTACCATCATTAAAAAATATAGATACTGATGGATATATATTACAGGATTTAGTAAATTTCTATCACCTGAATACAGAATTGGTACTTTGACAGCATCATATTCAATACTAAATAGGCTAATAGCTGCTAAATGTCTGATCTTAGAAGTCCATTATTAACTCAAGAAGCATTATTACCTTTTGTTCAATTGGATTTTATGAAGAAACATTTTAAAACTTTTATATAAACTTACTAAGACATACTGAATTTTTAAATATTATAATTATTTTCCCTTAAAATTTATCTACCTTGTTAAATTTGTAATATATATCCTGCAAAAATTTCATCCCTTTGGATAAATAAGAGTTGCAAATTTCATCTGCTTGTTTTTTCAAACCATTATTATAAAACATTGTTACTAGCATCCTTATTTCATCTTCATATCTAGGATATATTTCATTTTCAATCATTACTAAATAAATATCTGCAACCTTATTAGGTTCTTTTATTCCATGTTTTAATAATCCTTTAATAATCCAATATGTTTCATAATTGTGTCTACAATTCTTAATATATTTTTTAACCCACATAACTACATCTTCATCTAAAACATCTATAAAGTAAATCCATTGACATAATTCAAATAGCAATTTTTGAGCTTCTTCATATTCAGAATTGTTTTCTAACACTAGAATAAGCTTTACCCATAATTCTTTTATTCTCAATTTTATATTAGTATCAATATTTTCATTCTTTGATGTTAATATAAACTCTATTACATATTCTAAACTTTTTATCTCTTGCTTATCCAATAATTTAACTATTAAGCTTGTCTTTTCTTCTAATGATTCTTCTCCATTTAAATATCCAATACATACATGTTTTATCAGTCTTTCATTTATACCCTTATCATTAAAATTAGTTTTTAAACCTTTTTCATAGTGATTGTGCTCTTTCATCAATATATATATATCTAAATAAAATCTACTATACCCTAAATAACTCTCCATTGTAGCTTTCCAGTATTCTTCTAACTTTTTATCAAATATTCTATCTATATTTTGTACTACCCATTGCTCGTCCAAATACATTAGTTGTGGTAAATACATTCCTAAAACTGCTGAATAATTTAAAGATGTCTCTTTTTCTTTATCTAAATTATGCGTGAACAATTCTTTTACATCATTTTCCCATTTAATTTCTTCATTTGAAAATTTAACTTTTGCTACTTTTAAAGAATATTTAACTAATGCAATATAACAGTTTCCTCTTATCGTATTAAGTGCACTTGTAATATAATCACTACAAACTACATCTTCTTCTTTTACATTTTCAAGTATTTTAATTAAAATATATTTAATTTTCTTTAAAACCTTATCATAATACAAATTATCTATTTTTAACAAATAATCATCCATAAACCTTATTAAGGATATCAAACTTGATTTTATACAATCATTTTCTGAGTTTAAATTTATATAAAATTTTTCTGATAACTTTTCTAAAAAATCTAACATTCTTTCAATGTATACACTGTTATTTCCTAAATCTATTTTATTAAATGCGCTTATAACTGCATCTTGATATATAATAGGTATATCTAGATAATCATTTAAGTTATTTATTTCTTTTGAGAAATTATGAATTATATACTTTTCAAAAGTTTCTGCTAGACCTTCTTCACTAGGTTCTTCAAAATCGTTACTTCCTTTGAATTCATTTAAAAATTTACATATTTGTTCCACCGTCATTTTTTCTAAATCTTGAACTTTTAATGGACTAATATAATTAAAATCTTTTACTATAACTTTATGCATTTCTTCGGGATGCTCTATTGGCGTTGGATTTATTTTGTTATATTTATTATATAAACTAATTACTTTCTCATTTTTTGAATTTAATAATGGATATATAAATTCTTTTTTATTATATGCTATACCTATTTTTTTCATTTCTTCATCATTCTTGTGATTTTCTGGAATAAAGTATGTTTTATTTTCTATCCAATATAAAATTTTATCTATTTCACTATTATTAAATATTTCAGATTTATCTTCTAATAATCTATAAATTTCATATTTAGATTCATAATCTTCTAAAGGATTTTTCTCTAAGCCCCAAAAGATATCTTTTAGTTTTTCATAATGATAACTTATAATATGTATAGCTAATCTTCTATAAATTGCATAATTGCTATTTATCCTTGCTTTAATTTCTTCACTTATTTCTTTTGGTGAACAATATTGAAGCATATCTCTTGTAAAATTAATCAATTCCTTTTCATAAGTTATTCCTAATCCATCATCATCATTTTCAATAGAACCAGTGTGATTAATTAAATAACAAATATAAGACTCTTTATCATTTTTAATAATGCTTTGTATTTTATCTAATCCAATATTAGCTGCATCAAAAGGATATTCTTTACCTATTGTATCTTTATTTTTATTCAGTATTTGTTGAAGCCAATATATATCTATTTTTCCATAGCTATGTCGATTATCGCTAGGATTAATCTCTAATATGTTGTCCAACAACTTAAGCATTTGTTTCTTATTTAATATGTTTGCTAATTCATATTTAGCTAATGTACCTTCTAAAAATCCATTATTCCACTTAGATTTGAGTGCTGTTATTATAAAATCTATGTATTTATCCTTTATCTTATCTTGAGGTAAGTTCATAATAATCTTAATGATTATTTTATCAGTACGCCAGTTTTCTATTCTATTTTTTTCATCATCTTCATAATCAATAATTTCATCTATTATTTCTATTAATAATTTAGTAATATCCGTATCTTCATTTTTCTTATTTTTATCTGATACATTAAATAAAAAATCTAATACATTCCACTTATCTTCAATAGGTTTAGGATTCTTATTTGGCAAAAAATATCCTTGCTTTTTTAACTCTTCAAACCATAAATTAGATTTATCTGTTTCTGCTAACTGATTGAAAAATTCATCTTGTAATGATTTATTGTTTTTAATTTTTTGCAATACATTTTCTACATTTTTCTCATTGAAATTCTCTACACATTCCTTTATATATTTGAAAGATTGCTGTAAGACAATACTTAAAACATTTATATCTTTTCTCCACTTTTTGATAACTTCATATAATTGATCATATCCTAATGTATCTTTAGCATAAGGTACAATATTAATTCCTAGTTTTTTATAATAAAACTGCTCATATTCACAAATATTTTCTTCTCCTTTAAAATAAGGTACTAATGCATAATGTTTAGGCAGTTTGCCCTCTCCATCATAAAATTTTGTTACAAGAAAATCTAATATTTCAAACTCTGCTAACCCATATCCTATAAATAGAATTATATATCTACTTGAAATTTCTTTCATAAAGTCATTGAATTCTTTGGTATTGTATCGTTTAATATATTCATCTACCCTAAAAACCAAAGATTCTCTAACCTTTATAGAACCGTGTATATGATAAAGTTTCTCTTTATTTAATTTATCTTTATCTAAATCCTCTATTTTATATTTTATATTTCCAGGCAAAAATTTATTGTCAAAATGCTCATCTGCATTTGTTGTTATATACAATGCATTAAAATCTGAAATCTCATCATATATATTTTTATTTTCTATCTTTTGTTGATCTCCCTCTAATGCCTTTTCCATTTTTTCATAGAAAAGTTTTTTTTTATTATTAAAGTCTAAAATACCATAGCACATAGTTATAACTTTTTTTTGATCATTCATATAACCTATTGTCTCTTTTTCCTTAAAGTTAATGTACCCATTTTCAAAACAACAATTTACTAATTCACTTGCTAATCTATCCCATCCCCAACAGCCTAATAATCTTGAAACTCCAGCACCTATAAAAACTGCTAATTTTTTATCATTTACAGCTTGTATAATTCCATCTGGAATTTGAGGAATTTCAGGTATATCAAAAATTTTACATTTTGCCATAAAACATATCCCCCATTTTTAATTAAGTTATGTATTGTATCTATCAAGTAGCTACAACAGCAAATTTATTTTAAAATAAATTCTATGAACTTTTTGTATTGTATTTTTAGTTTTTTCTTTATCTTTTCTTCATCATAATCATCACTAATCACTGAATGTACAATTTCTAGGAACAATTTTTTATCACATAATTGTATAGGTAATTTATATGTATTATAAATATGTTCCACAATATCATCAGTAAAAACATCTTGGAATTTTTTAATAGCACCAACTATCCCTGGAGCAAGCATAATTGCAACATCAAAATCATCTATTGCTTCATTTTTAGTGTATAAGCCTTCCTTACATGAAGTATAAATAAAATTTCCCTCCACACCACTTATATCGTTATATAATACCATAAGTAATTTTTCTAAAGCATCTTTTCTTCTGCCTTCTTCAGCTAATAATTGATACATATTAAAATATTCATTTCTACCATAGTCCTGACTTTTAAGCAGTCTTTCATTAAAAATACCCCATACAATATCATAGAAATTATATCCTGGTTTTCTTCTTTTGTCATAATCTTTCCAATCAATATCCCAGTTCTTATGCTTATGAATTTTAACGTAGTCCAAATTTCTTTTCAAAAACTCTTTGCCTTTTTCAGAAATAGAATAATAATCTCCTGGACACCATTTCGTTATCATTTCATCATCAGCAACTTCTATAATTCTCTGTACTAGCTCATCTTTTTTTCCCGTTTTCTTTTCACCTAATTCAGAAAGAATAACTTTTAATTCTGAAACTTTTAATCCCTTAATTCTATCTGTAGAACTAGCTTTTTCTAAATATCCATTTTTAATCAATTCAAAATGATATTTTGAAGGCTTTTTTATGCCACATTCATAAAGTAAATATCGTTGATATTCGGAATCAGATTTTATCTGTGAACTTTTCTGATAAGCATTAAGAAAGATAGCTTTTGCATAGTCTCCTTGTAAATTTGGAATTTCTTCATCACCTTTATTTGTGGATGTTACAATATTTTTTATGTTTATAGTATTTTTATTCTTTTTATTTTTGATTAGTGAACTCTCATTTTTAGTTATCATTGTTAATATTTTTTTAAACAATCCCATATTGATAATCCCCCAATCTCTAATTCAAAAACAATTTTTTCTTGTCTTCTATACGTTTTTTCTTTTAATGCATAAATTGCTTGTTAAATCCATTATTTTCATATTTATTATAACACATGCCTATTAATGAAACATTCTAATAATTTGCAACACAAAAACACCCCCTGTAAAAAAATCAACCAATAAGGGGTGCCTCTAAAATATATAAGCCTAGAATTTCAACCTCGAAATCCTAAAAATTCCTACACCAAATCCTCCAAAAAGCACAAAAAGCCCCTGAAATCAAGGACTTTCTATTGTATCAATATTTGAGTTTATGTATGGTGGAGGCCAAGCATGACCTTTAAAATCCACTACTTAGTTAATTTTGTTTTTCTATAAAAAAGTTTCTGACAAATGTACTATTTACTACTTTTCAATTTTTTCTATTTTTAAGTTTAATCCTTCGAATTATTTATTATATTCTTTATTAATCACAGCAATAACTTCACCTATATGACTAATTTCATCAAGGCTAAACAATTCCCCCATCCTTAATGTTCACTACTCTATTACCATACTCAGCCGTTTCCATTGAGTGAGTAACCATTATAATCGTTTTTTTATTCTCCCTATTAATCTTTCTAAGTAGTTCCATAATCTCAGTTCCAGTCTTGCTATCAAGATTTCCTGTTGGCTCATCTGCAAAGATTATTTCTGGATTATTAATTAATGCCCTAGCTATTGCCACCCTTTGCTGTTGCCCTCCTGATAATTCCTTTGGAGTATGTTTTCTTCTTTCAGTAAGTCCTACAATCTCTAATATATTATCTAATTCCTTTTTATAATCCTTTGTTTTATTACCATCTAATAGCACAGGCAATAAAATATTTTCCTCTACATTCAAGTTAGGTATTAAATTATAAAATTGAAATACAAAGCCAATATTTCTTCTTCTCATAACACTTTGTTTATCATCACTAAACTTTGATATATCTTCCCCATTCATAAGTACCTTACCAGTTGAAGGCTTGTCTAATCCTCCTAATATATACAGAAGTGTACTTTTTCCAGACCCTGATGGACCCATAATTGATACGAAGTCTCCCACATTAATCTTAATAGAAATGTCTTTTAATATCATTAATGACTCCCTACCCATTTTAAATCCCTTAGTTATCTCTTTTCCTTCTAAAGCAATTTTTCCATTTATACTATTCATAATTAACTCCTCCCAAAAAAACTACTCTGCTTTTATCTTTTCAACTATTTGCATCTTAGTGTTCTTTATTATCGGAACAATTGAACCTACTAATGTTATAACTATTCCTATGAATCCTGCTATTAAAAATGTAGATAACTGAAAGTCTGGACTCATTGATATTCTAGGTCCTGCCACGATAAATATTGTTCTTACTTCTAAATAAGAAATTATCATACCAGCTCCAGCACCTATTATACCTGAAGTAAAACCTTCTATTAAGGTCATCTTTACACTCTGCTTTATACTAAGCCCCACAGCCTTATACATAGCTATTTCTCTTTGTTTTTGGATATAATTTATCAATAGATTGTTTATAATACCTATAGTGCTTAGTAATAAAATACAGTAAGTAAGACTATTTAATGGCCTTAAAAAGGCTGTTACCACTTCCAAGCCATCCTTAGTAAACTCCTTCACTGTTCTGCTGTAATTTTCCTTACCTCCATGCATACTTCTTATTTCTGCCATTGTCCCCTCTGGATCTTTTGAAGTGTAAACTACCAAGCCATAGGCATTTTGTCCAAAGTCACTTTCTAAATATTTAGATGGAAGTACTGCTTGTGAGTTATTAGCTCTAGATTTGTAGATTCCAATTACTTTATATTTATATTTACTATTCCCCATAGCTACTTGAATTTTATCTCCAACTTTAACTTTAAGCGTTTTTATAAAGTCATAATTTAATAATATATTCCTATCCTCATTGAATTTCTTAATTGCATTATTCTTCTTTTCACTATCCTCATATTTTAATGCAAACATATCATTGTACTCCTCTAAGCTATCGACTCCTTCAACTCTATTTGTACCAAATCTATCCAAAGTCATTGTTCCATTAATAACATAGAGTGGTAATACTGATTTCACATTATCACTCTCTTTTAATCTATCTACAAAGGCCTTATCAATATTCTTAGCTTCTGTAAAGCCATCTAGTTTAGCTCCTTTAAATACATCTCCAATATAAGTACTTACAAAACTTCCTACTACAGTAATCACAATAACAGCTGATATACTTATAAAAAGAAGAGTAATGCTTTGAGTAACATTCTTATTACCTCTCATATTTCTTGCAGAAAGCTTTCCCTCATTACCTAAAATCACAGCATATACTTTTTCTAAAACTAAAGAAATAGCATCTGTAATTATAGGTATTAGGATAAGAGCAGCAACTATTAACGTTATTAAAGATATTCCTCCTCCAATTAATAGCATATTCCCTTTTAATATATTAGGCAGCAAAATTGATATAATAAATAAACTTACTGCAACTTTTATCTTAAATTTATTAGTCACACACTTTTCCTCTACTGTTCCTAGTACAATATGCTTTACTGGAATTTCACTAGATCTTTTCACTGGAATATAAGCACTTAAAATTGACATAATAATCGCTACAAAGAATGTTATTATAACATTTAGAGTGGTAATAACCATAGGAATCTCTACTCCTTGTGTAAGATTTTCTGTCATTCCTCCCAACATAAACTTTAATACAATTATCCCTAGAGGTATTCCTATCCCACCCCCTAATATTCCATAAACTAAGCTTTCTAATATAAGTATCTGTGTAACTTTCTTCTTAGTTGCTCCAATACTACGGAATGTTCCTATTACAGGTAATCTTTCAATTGTAATAACTTTATAACTACTATATATAATAAAAACACTCATTGTTAATGAAAAAAAACTTATTAAGAGAAAAGGCATAGTTTTTTGTTTTGCATCCTGTTCTATTTGTTTTTCATCTACAACAGCACTAACCTTATATTTATTTTGAGATACATTTTTTGATACTTCTGTTATTAGGGTATTAGTATCAATATTTTCTTTAGGCTCTAAAAGAATTTCAGTGTATTCATCCTTTATATTTAAAATATCTCTTAAGGTTTCCTTTGGAATTAATGCATTAAATCCTCTAGTGCTTCTTAAAAATACTGTATCATAGGCTGCAATTCCATAGACTTGAAAGTTGATAGTTTTTTGATTAATTGTTATCTTTATGTTATCTCCCTTTTTTATCTTATATTTAGTTGTAAATTTCTCTGGAAGAATTATTTTATATCCACTAAAATTACTTAAATCATTATTATCCATAAGCCTTGGTTTATTAATAGTATTAAGTCCATCTAAATCTGCTGCCAATATATCAAAGTTTTCAAAATATCCATTTTCACAATATAATCCTGTACTTTTTATTATTCCTACCTTACTTTTAATTTTGTCTAGATTTTTTACTACATCTTCTTTAATAAATTTAAATTGTTCATTTTCATTCTTCGTTGCTTTTACACTTACTGTGGCAGTCCCTGAATATCCTTTTTCCATCTTTCTTTGAGCTGCTTTATAAGAATCTCCTATAGTAAGGGAAACAAATAATAAAGTAGTAGAAAATACTACAGATAGCAGCATAACAGCTGTCCTAGTCTTTCTTTCCTTAATGTTATTTAAAATATACTTAAATATGATTTTCATTTATTCACCCTCTTTTTTATTTTCATTTTTAATAAAATAGGAGCCGCTGCGCCACTAACTCCGTCTTATTTTTTTGTTTAACCATATTTTCTGTACAAAAAAATTGTTAGCTTATTAAAAATAATAGACTAACAACCTTAATATCCATTTCATTTAACCTTAAGACTACCTTAATGTTAAAACTCAATTATAAATTTTGTCCCTTCTCCTAATTTACTTTCCACATAAATATTCCAATTATGTCCTTGAATTATTTCATTGGCTATAGCCATCCCAAGGCCTGTTCCTTCTGTCTTCTTATCCGTATTTGCTCCTCTATAATATCTTACAAAGAGATTCTCTACCTCATCTTCACTCATGCCTCTTCCATTATCACAAATACATATTCTTGTGTTTCCACATTTCTCTATAAGTATTTTAATCTCTGTGTCATCATCATTATGAATAATTGAGTTATATATTAGATTCATTAACGCCCTTTTTAAAAGAAGACAATCATACTCTATATTAATAACTTCCTCATCACTATGAAAATTAATGTTTTTATGCTGAAATTCAGGATTATTTAATATATCAATTACAATTTCTTTGATAAACCTTACTATATTCCCATTCTTTTTGTTTAAAGGCAGCATACCATTTTCAAGCTGATAGGTTAATTTCAAATCATCAATAAGCTTTTCTGCATAGAGAATATTCTTTAATATAATTTTCCCATAAACTTGAGTCCTTTCCAAATTATTATTCCCAATTGGATTAGCTATTAACTCTGCATAGCCTTTAATAGGTGATAAAGGTGTTTTTAAATCATGAGTTATATTAGAAATCCACTCTTTTCTTAACTTGTCATCCATATATCTCTTTTTCTCTCTTAATTTAAGCTCATTGTCTAGCCTATTTAGATTCTCATAAATAACTCCAAATTCCCCTTTACTTTCTTTAGCTTCATAGTTTCTTAAGGATATTTTTTCTAAGCTCCTAATTATTTTAGACATTTCCCTGGTTAATCTAATGCCATAAACTCCACCCAAAACAATAACTATAAAAATAATAACTCCAAGTATAGGGAGAATGATTGATTTACCACTTATAAATTCATTATTGTCTAAATACATAGTTACCTTAGATATTTTATTATAAAAGCCTATTAGATAAACAAAGTCCTTTCCATTAAGGGTAACAGTGCTAATAAAGACTTCATTACTTTCTTGTTGCTTTAATAAATCAACCTGAGAATATCGTTGCTTTACATTTTTAGGTTTATTATAGCTTTCAATTTCATTGCCATCCTTATCAATTATCTGAATCCATAATTTATTTTCCTTAAGCTTTTCTCTTCCCTCTTCCGTAATAAAATGCTTATCTTTATTAACTGTAATTTCCTCTGAAAATTCCTGAGTGAAAATTCTTGGCCAATTACTCAATGCTATATTCCCATTAGGCTTCTTTATAGTAATAACTTTAAAAGTAACAACTATTATAACGACTAAAATAAGTATCAATCCAATAAATAAAGTAACGTAGGTATGTAATAAACGTTTATAATCTACTTTCATGAATTACTCCTATTCCTTTACTAGCTTATAACCTAAGCCCTTTACTGTTAGGAGAAGTTCAGGCATTGAAGGATTTATTTCAATCTTTTCTCTTAGGTGTCTTATATGAACCATAATAGTATTATCACAGCCTACTGCATATTCTCCACATATTTGTTCATATAGTCTCTCTTTACTTATTATTTTGTTTAGGTTTTGAGCTAAATAGGATAATATTTTAAATTCTGTACCTGTTAATTCTATTTCCTTTTCTTCCTTAAGTACTCTTCCCCCATCTATATCAATGAATAAATTGCCTATATTAACTATTTCATTGGTATTTTCTACGGATTTATTATAATGTTGTCTGCGAATTTGAGCTTTTATACGAAAGGATATTTCTCTTGGACTAAATGGTTTTGTGATATAATCATCCCCTCCACTACTAAGACCTAGTATCTTATCTATCTCATCGTCTTTTGATGATAGGAAAAGTATTGGAGAATAAGAGAATTCTCTTATTTTTTTACAAACCTCTATACCATCTATATCTTGAAGCATTATATCTAGTACAATGATGTGTGGTGAATATTTTTTTGCTAGATTTATGCCTTCTATGCCTGAGTGAGCTTTTTTTATTTCTTTAAAGCCATCGCTTTTTAGCACTTCTTCTATAAGATCAGTTATATCTAATTCATCATCAATAAGTAAAATTCTAGAATTAGTAAAGTTCAGTTCATTATGCATTACCATATAATCCTCCTTTATATGTAATAATAAAAAATGTTACTCTAACCAAATGAACATTTCCTTTATATTACTATTATATCTAATATCGTAATTCTATTAACCATACTTTGCAATTAACTTTTTAATAGTATTTCAGTTTTTGGGAAATTATGTATCCTAAGACTCTGTTCTGAATATCCCAATTCCGTTTCTTAATTATCAACTTTAAATCTTATGAAACCAATTATTATATTCTAAACTGCTATTTCTATAACATTTTCCCAATACCAATTATGATTTTCTATTAATATACAAAAATTAATATATAAAAACCCACGACATTTCTGTCGTGGGTTTCATGGTGGAGGCGAGGGGAATCGAACCCCTGTCCGAAAGCAGCAACCCCTGGGCATCTCCGAGTGCAGTTTATCCTTTTACATTCCCTCCTCTAAGCGCCGATAAGCAGGCTCTTAGATTTAGTAGCTTCATTAATTCCGTTCCTTACTCAAAGCTTTGTAAGGCTCGGTTCCCCACCGTCGACGCCAGACCCTAAGTCGTGGGACTCTTAGGCTGACGAGCTGCAACTATTAGGCAGCTAATGCAAAATTATCGTTTGCAATTATATTTAAGTTCCCAGTTTTTTAACGCAGGTACAGGATCCCTTCGACTCGCTTCCCAGGAGCAACTTGCCCCCGTCGAAACCATTGCGCCCCCATGTTATAAAATTTATATGGGTTTTTGCAACGATATTTAAATATTAAGTTTTTTAGTATCTATAGTTTACAATATGAAAATGTAATTGTCAAATACTCTTATCAGTAAAAATTGTAAATACTTTGAAAGTGAAATTATGAAATACTCCTTTTACATATTAGTGTAACTATTTTTTAATAATATTACTCTGTAGAAGATATTCACAAATTACTTCCGTAAACATATGATATAGTAATATTCTTTAAATTTCAATATATATTTTTTAACACTTTTAATAAAAAATTCTGAGTTTTTTTATTAAATTTATATTGACATATAGCTTTGTATTATTTATAATCTATTTAAAAATATTATTCAAATAGGAATACTAAGTATTAAAAGCTATGAATAGAGAAAGTACGTTAATAGAAACTTTCAGAGAGAAGTCTCCCCTGGCTGAAAGAGACTTTAAGTGAAAATTATCAGAAGTGCCTCTAGGAGCTCTTTTTCGAATTAAGTAGATTTTAGCGTGGACGCCCGTTATAGCGTTAAGGTATGTTTGTACCTAATATTTTTGAGTTATATGCATGTTTTTTATTTGCATATAAACAGAGTGGAACCGCGGAATATAACTTCTGCCTCTGTATTAGAGGTAGGAGTTTTTTTATTTCTCAAAATTTAAATAATAAGCAAATTTATCATTAAAGCTAAGATTTAATATTTATTTAGAAATTAAAATATTTTTCCATTTAAAATATTACGACTATATTATACAAGGGGGATTATAAAATGAAAAAACTTTTTAATAATTTAATTTTTAAACTCATCTTAGGAGTTATTGTAGGTATATTAATTGGATCCTATTCTTCTAAACCTACAATAGGTGTAGTAATTACCATAAAATATGTTTTAGGACAGATTATTTTCTTTGCTGTACCTTTAATAATATTAGGGTTTATAACACCATCTATAGCAAAATTAAAACAAAATGCTAGTAAATTTGTAGGTATAACAGTCCTCATAGCATACATTTCTTCTGTGGCAGCAGCATTTTTGTCTATGATGGCCGGTTATGCTTTAATTCCTAAGCTTTCTATAGCTTCTAATCCAGAGGGATTAAGAAAATTACCTGAACTAGTGTTTAAATTAGATATACCACCTATAATGAGCGTTATGAGTGCTTTAGCTTTAGCTTTATTACTAGGATTGGCTACTGGATGGACTAATTCTGATCTAATTGAAAAGATACTGGATCAATTCCAGAATATAATTCTAAGCATAGTAAATAAAGTTATTATTCCTATACTACCGTTTTTTATAGCAACAAATTTTGCTGCTTTAGCATATGAAGGTAGTCTAAGTACACAATTACCAATTTTCTTAAAGGTTATAATTATAGTCTTAATAGGTCATTTTATTTGGCTTACTGTACTTTATTTAGTTGGCGGAGCTATTTCAAAGGAAAATCCATGGGAAGTGTTAAAGCACTATGGTCCTGCTTACCTTACAGCAGTTGGAACTATGTCTAGTGCAGCTACTTTACCTGTAGCTTTAAAATCTGCTAAAAAATCAAAGGTTCTTAGAGAAGATATTGTGGATTTTGCTATACCATTATGCTCTAATATTCACTTATGTGGTTCTGTTTTGACAGAAGTATTCTTTGTAATGACAGTTTCTCAAATTCTATATGGAAAATTACCTGCTTTCTCAACTATGCTATTATTTATATTATTATTAGGTATATTCGCAATTGGAGCTCCTGGAGTTCCTGGTGGAACAGTTATGGCGTCTCTAGGACTAATAATTAGTGTTTTAGCATTTAATGAAGCTGGAACCGCTTTAATTTTAACTATATTTGCCCTTCAAGATAGCTTTGGAACTGCATGTAATGTAACCGGAGATGGGGCTATAGCACTAATGCTTACAGGTATCGCTAAGAAAAAGAATTTATAAACAAATTTCATATAAATATTTAATTTTAATATTGCGAAGATAAAAAAATACATTTCATAAACATATGAATAAGCTATAGTAGTTCTTAATATGGTGAAATTAAAAATTTTTGTAATTCCTCACAGGACGTGAGGAACCGGGAGTGAAGCCAAGGATGGCTTCTTGACCGGGTAAAAAATTTTTAATGGAACCATATTTAGAACTTCTTAGCAAAATGAATTAGTTTATGAAATGTATTTTTTATCGTAGCAGTATTAAAATTAAATATATTTTAATACACCTTCATTTACTTTTAATATCTACTTCTTTCTTTAATTTGTCTGTCCATTTCTCTCTTTGCTACCTTTTCTAGCATTGCATCTCTCTTATCGTAATTTTTCTTACCTTTAGCTACAGCTAAACTAACTTTTACTCTGCCATGTTTAAGATACAATGATAAAGGAATTAGGGTATACCCCTGTTGGGTTGTAAAGCCTACTAATTTATATATTTCACTCTTATGAAGTAACAATTTTCTATCTCTTAGTGGATCTTTATTATATATGTTCCCTTGTTCATAGGGACTTATATGCATGTTTCTAACAAAAACTTCTCCATTTCTAATCTCAGCATAACTATCTTTTAAGTTTGCTTTTCCTTGTCTTATAGATTTAACCTCTGTTCCTACTAATTCTATACCAGCTTCATAGGTTTCTTCTATAAAATAATCATGCCTTGCTTTTCTATTTTCTGCAAGAGTGTTGCTTCCCTTCTTTTTACTCATGAAATCACCGCCTAACGGAATAACTTTTTAGTTATAATAATACATAGTATATCATCTATGTATATTCATTTCAAACATAACTATTATAAATCACTTGAGTTCTTTATTTAAATATGTTTTATTTTGAAATAAAACATATTAATTCTATAAAAAATATCAATTGTGCTTTTCATAGTTACTGATTTATAATTTATCCTAAGAATAGTTCTTCTGTCTCTTCTAATATATTAAAATTAGTTAAATCATAATGTAGAGGTGTTAAGGTTACATATTTATTTCTTATATAATATACATCTGTACCCTCATAAATATCCTTATTTATATCTCCCTCTAATTTTAATACTTTATTACCCTCTTCATCTATTTCTTCTGAGAATCTAGTATTAAAAATTTTGTTACCTACTTTGCATACCTTTATACCTTTTATTTCCTCTTCACTGCAAAAAGGAATATTTAAATTTAATACTACATCATTTTTTAAGTCCTCTTTTTTAACTCTACTTAAAATTTCTAATGTATATTTAGCAGCTATTTCATAATTTTCTTTTTTATTTTTTATAAATTCAGCAGATACAGCAATAGATGGTACCTTATACATAGATCCTTCTATAGCGGCAGAAACCGTTCCTGAGTATAATATATCATTACCTATATTAAGACCTTTATTGATTCCAGATATAACTATATCTATATTATCTGGAACTAATTTATCTAAAGCTACTTTTACACAATCTGCTGGAGTGCCACTTATACTGTATGCCTCTATATTATAAGGCTTTTTCACCTGTTTTACTATTATGGGCTCATATATAGTTATAGAATGACTTGATGCACTTCTTTGATTTTCAGGTGCTACCATGGTAACATTATGATATTTACTTAATAGCTCAGCTAAGGTGTTTATTCCTTCTGCCTCTATTCCATCATCGTTAGTCAATAATATATTCATATTTTGCCTCCATTTTATAAATTTCTATTTTTATATTTGAAATTATCTACTTATAATATTAGTATATTTTTATTAATTTTACAATTGAACGTGTTCTCTGTCTAATTTAATATGATATAATTTTTCAAATAATTAAGTAATGAATTTTTATTATAGAGTTGTCCATGAATTATAATTTTTTAAAACTTATAAAAGAAACTCAGTATTAATTTTAAACTGAGTTTCTCTTAAATAATTTTTAACTTATAAATTAGTATTATACTTTTCTGTTTCTTCTATAAATTCAGCCTCTTCTTTATCTTCTTCATCATCTTTTATAATATCAAAATATATTTCATGACTAAATAAATCTACTTTTGAAACTTTAATTTTTACTGTATCTCCTAATCTATATATATTTTTGCTAGCTTCTCCAATTAAACTTAATCTTCTTTCATCATATATATAGTAATCATCAGATAATGTACTTATATGAACTAATCCTTCTATTGTATTTGGTAGTTCTACAAACATTCCAAAGTTGGTTACTGAGGATATTATTCCTTCGTATTCTTCTCCTATTCTTTCACTCATATATTCTGCTTTCTTTAAATCATCTACTTCTCTTTCAGCTTCTTGAGCTACTCTTTCCATTTCTGAAGATTGTTTAGAAGCATATTCTACTTCTGTTGTAAGCCTTGTGGCTCTCTTATCATCAATCTGTCCATTTATATATTCTTTTATTATTCTGTGTATTATAAGGTCCGGATATCTCCTTATTGGTGAAGTAAAGTGACAGTAATATCTTGCTGCTAATCCAAAGTGTCCTATACATTCTGGAGAATATCTTGCTTGCTTTAAGGAGCGCAAAAGTAATGTACTAACTACAGTTTCTTCTTTTTCTCCTTTTACTTTTTCTATAATAGTTTGCAATGATTTTGGATGAATATCATTACCCCATCTTATAACATACCCTAAGTTATGAACAAACTCGTTAAAATGCATTAATTTTTCTTCATCTGGATCTTCGTGTGTTCTATATACAAAAGGTAAATTAGACCAGAACATATGCTCTGCTATGGTTTCATTACAAACGAGCATAAATTCCTCTATTATTCTGTTTGCTATAGCTCTTTCATAAGGTTTTATATCTATTGGTTTACCCTTTTCATCTAATATTATTTTACATTCCTCAAAATCAAAATCTATAGCTCCTCTTTTTAATCTTCTCTTGTAAAGTATTTTGCAAAGTTCCTCCATAAGTTTGAAATAATCTACCAAATTACTATATTTATTTATAGTTTCCTCATCTTCATCTCTTAGTATTTTAGTTACATCTGTATAAGTCATTCTTTCAGTGCTTTTTATTATACTTTCTACCACTTTATGATCTACTACCTTACCATTTTTATCTATTTCCATAAAACAGCTTAAGGTTAATCTATCAATTTTAGGGTTCAAACTACATATTCCATTAGAAAGTTTTTTAGGCAGCATTGGTATTACCCTATCTATAAGATATACTGAAGTTGCTCTTTTTAAAGCTTCTTTGTCTAGTGGATTCTTCTCTTTTACATAGTGAGATACATCTGCTATATGTACTCCTAAATAATAGTTTCCATTAGGTAATCTTTCTAAAGATATAGCATCATCTAAATCCTTGGCATCCTCTCCATCTATAGTAACAATAGTTAAATCTCTTAAGTCTTTCCTTCTTTTATACTCTTCTTCTGGAATTGCTTCTGATATATTGTCTGCATAACTTTGTACCTTTGGTGGGAATTCCTCTGGTAATTTATTTTTCTTTATTATGGTTAATATATCTATACCCTTATCTTCTTTATTACCTAATATTTCTATAACCCTTCCTTCAGGATTTCTTCTCTTTTCTGGATAGGTTACAATTTCTGCTATAACTACTTGACCTGTTTTTGCTCCATTTTTATCTCCCTTTGGTATAAATATGTCTTGGTATATCTTTTTATCATCGGAAACCACAAAACCGAAGTTTTTACTATCTTCGTATATGCCTATGACTGTTTTATTGCCTCTTTCTAATATTCTTATTATTTCACCTTCGCATCTTTTTCCATTAGCTGATTCTTTAGTAATTTTAGCTAATACTCTATCAGTATGCATAGCTCCATTCATACTAGATGCTGGTATAAAAATATCTTCTCTTTCTTCTTCTGGTATAACAAATCCATAACCTTTTTGATGTCCTTGAAGTTTTCCTACAACTAATCCCATTCTGGCTGGTATACCATAGTGTTCCGTTCTTGTTTTAACTATTTGTCCGTCCTTTTCCATATCCTTTAACATTTTCTCAAAATCTTTATATTCATGTTTAGTTACTCCAAACACCTGCTTCAATTCTTTTATATTCATAGGTTTATATGCCTGCTCTTCCATAAAAGCTAATATTGTTTCTCTTATCTTCATAAAATCCCTCCTACTAATTAAAGGCTTATAACATATATTCTAAGCATTAATCTATTTTTTATAATACAATTAATGATTTTTATATGTTATTTATATCATAGCAAATTTATCCACTAATTGATTAACATTTTTTAAAATTTTTTATAAAAAAATAGCTGTTAATTATTCACATTAAACAGCTAATTAAATCATACTCTTTTAATTTTTATTATTTAGCTAATAAATTTTGTGCTAATACTATGATAGCAAATAATATAGAACATACTACAGTAATCCTTGATAATACTGATTCAGAAGTTCTAGTTCTATTTTTTGAATAAAAAGTTTCTGAACCTCCACCCATAAAACCACTTAATCCATTAGTTTTACTAGGTTGCATTAGGACTACTACTATTAATGTTATTGAAACTATAGTTAATAATATTATTGAAAATGTATACATTTTATATCCTCCTAATATGTAAAAGATTATATATCTTTACTGTTATAATTTTCTCATTTAATACACAATATACAAAACTATTTTATCACATAATTTACACTAACACAACGACTTAACTTTAAGGAATTCGTTTATATTTTAATTACATATATATTTTTATAGATTAAAGGACTACCCATACTATGAGCAGTCCCTTGTTTTAAAAATTATTATTTATTGATATTGTAGAATGCTTTTAATCCTCTGTATTCTCCCATATCATTAAGTTCTTCTTCTATTCTTAATAATTGATTGTATTTAGCAACTCTTTCTGATCTTGCTGGAGCACCTGTTTTTATTTGTCCTGCATTTACTGCAACAACTAAGTCAGCTATTGTTGTATCTTCAGTTTCTCCTGATCTATGAGATACTACTGCTGTATATCCAGCTCTTTCTGCCATTTCTATAGCATTTAATGTTTCTGTTAATGTTCCTATTTGGTTAAGTTTTATAAGAATTGAGTTTGCAACTCCTAATTTTATTCCTTTTGATAATCTTTCAGTATTTGTAACGAATAAATCGTCTCCTACTAATTGAACTTTGTTTCCTATTTTTTCAGTAAGGATTTTCCAACCATCCCAATCTTCTTCTGCCATACCGTCTTCTATGGAGATTATTGGGTATTTTTCTGCTAATTCTACATAGTAGTTTGCCATTTCTTCTGGAGTTAATACTCTTCCCTCTCCTGCTAGGTTGTATTTTCCATCTTCAAATATTTCTGATGAAGCTGGATCTAAAGCTATGAATATATCTTCTCCTGGAGTATATCCAGCTTTCTTTATAGCTTCTATTATAACTACTATAGCTTCTTCATTTGATTTTAAGTTTGGAGCAAATCCACCTTCGTCGCCTACTCCTGTATCATATCCTTGTGCTTTTAATGTTGATTTTAATGCATGATATACTTCTGAACACATTCTTAAAGCTTCGCTGAAAGAAGGAGCTCCTGCTGGCATTATCATGAATTCTTGAAGGTCAACATTGTTGTCCGCATGTTTTCCACCATTTATTATGTTCATCATAGGTACTGGTAAAACTTTTCCGTTTACTCCTCCTATGTATTGGTATAAACTCATTCCTAAAGAGTTAGCTGCAGCTTTTGCACAAGCTAAAGATACTCCTAACATTGCATTTGCACCTAATTTTGCTTTATTGTCTGTTCCATCTAATTCTATCATAGTTTTATCAATAGCTACTTGATCTAAAACATTCATTCCAACAAGTTCATCTGCTATTGTAGTGTTTACATTATCTACAGCTTTTAAAACACCTTTACCTAAGTATTGAGATTTATCTCCATCTCTTAATTCAACTGCTTCAAAAGCTCCTGTAGAAGCTCCTGATGGAACTGCTGCTACTCCTACTGTTCCGTCTTCTAATTCTACTTCTACTTCTACTGTAGGATTGCATCTTGAATCTAAGATTTGTCTTGCATATACATCTACTATTTCAATATAATTTTTCATGTTGGGTCCTCCTTATTTTTAAAAAAATTATTTTATCTTAAATATAGTTTCTCTATTATTTAATAAGACTATTCCCTGTCATTTCAATAGGTTTAGGAAGGTTCATAACTTGTAGCATTGTTGGTGCTATATCTGCTAATTTTCCGCCTTCTCTTAGTTCTTTACTATTATTAGATACATACATAAATGGTACTGGATTTGTTGTGTGAGCGGTCATAGGCTTTCCTGTAGAATAGTCTATCATTTCTTCTGAATTTCCATGGTCAGCTGTAATAAATGCAGTCCCATCTTTCTCCAAAATTTTATTAACTATTTTACCTACACACTCATCCACAGTTTCTATAGCTTTCTTTGCTGCTTCAAATACTCCTGTATGACCTACCATATCTGGATTTGCAAAGTTTAATATTACCATATCGTATTTATCTTCATCTAATTTTTCCAAAAGTTTATCTGTAACTTCATATGCATTCATTTCTGGTTGCATATCATAAGTTGCTACCTTTGGTGATGGAACTAAAACTCTATCTTCTCCTTCGTTAGGCTCTTCTACTCCACCATTAAAGAAGAAAGTAACATGAGCATATTTTTCTGTTTCAGCTATTCTTAATTGCTTTTTACCATTTTTACTTACATATTCCCCTAAAGTATTGTTTAAATGTTCTGGAGGGAAAGCTACCTCTACATTTTCTAAAGTACTATCATATTCTGTCATAGTAACATAAGTTAAATCTAAAGTTTTTCTTTCAAAACCATCAAATACTTTATCATTTATAGCTCTTGTAAGCTCTCTAGCTCTATCTGGTCTAAAATTAAAAAATACCACTGAATCTTTATTTTCTATTTTTGCTTTAAGTTTTCCTTCTTTTAATACTACTGCTGGTAAAACAAATTCATCAGTTTTATTGTCTCTATAAGATTTTTCTAACCCTTCTACTGCTGAGTTAACTTCTTCACCTTTTCCTAATACAATAGCATTATAACAAAGTTGTACCCTTTCCCATCTTTTATCTCTATCCATTGCATAATATCTTCCTGATATTGTAGCTATTTCCCCTACACCAATCTCTTTCATATAATTTTCTATGTCTTCTATATATTCTTTAGCTGATGATGGTGCTACATCTCTTCCATCTAAGAATGCATGAATATAAACTTTTTTAATATCTTTTTCTTTTGCTAATTTTATTAATCCTTTTAAATGGTCTATATGAGAATGTACTCCACCTGGTGATAAAAGCCCTAAAAGATGTAGCGTAGAATTATTTTTTCTTGCATTTTCTATAGCTTTATTTAAAGCTGCATTTTCAAAAAAATCTCCATCAGAAATAGATTTTGTTATTTTTGTAAGAGCTTGATATACTATTCTTCCTGCACCTATATTTAAATGTCCTACTTCTGAATTACCCATTTGACCTTCTGGAAGACCTACTTCCATCCCACTGGCACCTAATTGAGTATATGGATATTTTTTTAATATATTATCTAAATTAGGCTTATTGGCTGCTGATACTGCATTGCCATCCACCTTATTTGTTAATCCAAATCCATCTAGTATCATTAAAACTACTGGCTTTTTACTCATTTCTACCTCCAAATCTCATTAAATAAAATATACAAATGAGAAATACTAATCTAAAAGAACTCGTAACTTATAGCTTATCACTTTTAGTAATTTACTATAGCTGCAAAATCTTCTGCTTTTAAGCTTGCACCGCCTACTAACGCACCGTCAATCTCTTCTTTATTCATTTGAGCTTTAATAGTGCCAGGTTTAACAGATCCACCGTATTGGATTCTTACTTTATCTGCAACGCTCTCACCATACATAGCTTTTACTACAGTTCTTATATATCCTATAGTTTCATTTGCTTGTTCATCTGTAGCAGTTTTTCCTGTTCCTATAGCCCAAATTGGTTCATATGCTATAACTAATTTTTCTACTTGTTCTTTATTTAATTCCTTTAATCCAACTTTTATTTGTTCTTCTAAAACTTTTTCTGTTATGTTTCCTTCTCTTTGATCTAAGCTTTCTCCACAACAAACTATTGGAATTAAATTATGTTCAAAAGCTTTTTTTACTTTTTTATTTACAGTTTCATCTGTTTCATTAAAGTATTGTCTTCTTTCACTATGTCCTATAATTACATAATGAACTCCTAGCTCTTCTAACATTTTAGGTGCTATTTCACCTGTATAAGCTCCATTTTCTTCAAAGTGCATGTTTTGAGCACCTACTTTTATATTGCTTCCTTTAACTTCTTCTAATACAGCTGGAAGACATACATAAGTAGGGCATACAACTACATCACATTTTGCATCTTTAACAAGAGGTTTTAATTCTTTAACTAATTCTACTGCTTCTTTTACAGTTTTGTTCATTTTCCAGTTTCCCGCTATTATAGCTGTTCTCATTTTAAATCACGCTCCAATATATTTTATAAATACTACTGTATAACTATTTATTTTCTACTTTTTATTTATCGTTAAGAGCCGCTATTCCTGGTAGTTCTTTTCCTTCTAAGAATTCTAGAGAAGCTCCGCCACCTGTAGAAATATGAGTCATCTTATCTCCAAATCCAAGAATATTTACTGCAGCTGCACTATCTCCTCCGCCTATTATTGTTACAGCATCAGAATCTGCCATGGCCTTAGCCACTTCTATAGTTCCATTTGCAAAATTTTTAAATTCAAAAACTCCCATAGGTCCGTTCCATATTACTGTTTTTGCTGATTTTATAGCATCTGAGTACATTTTTGCTGTTTTAGGTCCTATGTCTAATCCCATATATCCCTCGCCAACATTTTGGTCTTCAGTTATAATAGGTTTTGCATCTTTATCAAATCTATCAGCTATTGTAATATCTACTGGTAGTAATAAATTTACACCTTTTTCTTTTGCTTTATTTATCATTTCTTTTGCATATTCTACTTTATCTTCTTCTAATAGAGAATCTCCTACAGTGTATCCTTGAGATTTTAAGAATGTATATCCCATTCCTCCGCCTATTATTAAAATATCTACTTTATCTAATAGATTATTTATAACATTTATTTTATCTGAAACCTTAGCTCCACCTAATATTGCTACAAATGGTCTTTCTGGTTTTTCCACTGCATTTCCTAAGAATTTTAATTCTTTTTGTATTAAATATCCACAAGCAGCTTCTTCTAGATAATTTGTAACCCCTACTGTTGAACAATGAGCTCTATGAGCTGTTCCGAAGGCATCATTTACAAATAAGTCTGCAAGAGAGGCCAATTCCTTTGAAAAAACTTCTTCATTTTTAGTTTCTTCTTTTCTATATCTAGTATTTTGTAGTAATACTATATCTCCATCTTTCATATCTTTTACTGATTTTTTAGCATTTTCACCAACTACATTATCATCATCTGCAAATATTACTTCTTTATTTAACATTTCTGATAATCTTTTAGCTACTGGTAATAATGAAAGTTCCTTTTTAGGTTCTCCCTTTGGTTTTCCCATATGGGAACAAAGTATAATTTTAGCACCCTTTTCCATTAAATACTTAATTGTTGGAAGTGCTCCTACTAATCTATTTTCATCTGTTATTTTGCCTTCGCTTAGTGGTACATTAAAGTCGCATCTTACTAATACTTTTTTGCCTTTTACATCTATATCTTCTATACTTTTTTTGTTATAATTCATTGACATTCACCTCTTATATAATATTATGGGGTTATTAGTATATACAATTAATTTATTTATGCTATACTATCTTATTCTATTTTAGCTTTATTGCTATAACAATGTCAATATTTACTATATATTTACAAGAAATTTATTCCTTATAATACTATATTAAATCAATATATTTAACTTAATATTAATAATGTGTAAAAAAGGTTTGGAATTATAGAGAAACCAAACCTTTTTTTATAAAAGGAGAACTTTTAATTATTAAATTATATTCAAACTAAAAGTATCCTCTATACTTTTTTATATTAAAGTCTATCAGCTACAAATTTAGTTAAATCTGCTAATCTGTGAGAATAACCATATTCATTGTCATACCATGAAACAACTTTAACTAATCTGTTATCTATTACACTAGTTGATAATGCGTCAACTATTGAAGATCTTTCGTCTCCTCTGTAGTCGATTGATACTAGTGGTTCTTCGCTGTATCCTAATATTCCTTTTAATTCACCTTCAGCTGCTTTTTTAAGTGCTGCATTAATTTCTTCTACAGTTACATCTTTTTTAACTGTGAAAACTAAGTCTGTTAATGAAACTGTTGGAGTTGGTACTCTTACAGCCATTCCATTTAATTTTCCTTTTAATTGTGGTAATACTAATGCAACCGCTTTAGCTGCTCCTGTAGTTGTTGGTATCATTGATTCTGCCGCTGCTCTTGCTCTTCTTAAATCTTTGTGTGGAGCATCTAATACTCTTTGGTCTCCTGTATATGCATGAATAGTTGTCATTAATCCTGATTCTATTCCAAAATTTTCGTCAAGAACTTTAGCAAATGGTGCTAAACAGTTTGTTGTGCAAGATGCATTTGATATTATATTATGGTTTGCTGGGTCATATTCTTCATGGTTAACACCCATAACTATTGTTTTATCTTCATTTTTAGCTGGTGCTGAAATTAAAACTTTTTTAACTGTTCCACCTAAATGAGCATTTGCTTTTTCTCCATCTGTAAATAAACCTGTTGATTCTATTACTATTTCTGCTCCTGTTGAATTCCAGTCTATATTTTTTGGATCTCTTTCTGCAAATATTTTTATTTCATTTCCGTTAACTACTATTGAAGTTTCTTTAGCTTCTACAGTTCCATCGAATTTTCCATATAAACTGTCATATTTTAATAAATGAGCTAGTGTAGCTGGGCTTGTTAAATCATTTATAGCCACCACTTGTAATTCATCTTTATAGTTCTTAACCAAAGCCTTGAACACATTTCTTCCTATTCTTCCAAATCCATTAATAGCAACTTTAACCATTATAAGTACCTCCTAAAATTATAAACATTTTTCTTTTTATATATATTTTTATCTTTTATAAATTAAATTATTTAGTATTATTCATTTTCTAAAATATTAATAATTTCTCTAGCAGCTCCCTCATCTGTTATTAATACACTATTTGTATTTCTAAGTTCTGCTGCCAGTATTGCTTTAGCCTTTTTTTTGCCCCCTGATACTGCTATAAGTTTGTTTGCATTTTTTATGCTTTCTCTTTTTATTCCTATAGTTGGGCTTGAATGTACTACATTACCTTTCATATCAAAGTAATATCCAAAAGCTTCTGCTACAGCTTTTTTTTCTTCTATATATGCTATCTCTTCTGATGCAATTCCTCTTCTAGTAGCCATTACTTCAGCTATTCCTATGCCATGTATTAGTATATTAACTTTGTGTATCATATCTAATACTTCTTTTATTGATTTTTCTTCCATAACAGCTTTTAATGCTGCCTCGCTAAGGTTATCCTGTACATGCATCAATTTATAATTAGCATTAATTTTAGAAGCTAAATTTGCAACTAAAGTATTAGCCTGTAATTCTACATCTCTTCCTATGCCACCTCTTGCTGGAACTACAACTGCATCCTTTAAGGTATTTATTTTTGGCATATTATCTACAACTTCTTTTACAGTACTGCCACCAGTTAATGCTATTATATCTTTATCTTGTACTATATTTTTCAAATAATTAGCTGCAGCTTTTCCTAATTCATTTTTAACTGTTATATCCTCATCTAAATTTCCTGGAACAATTATAACTTGAAATATTTCTAATTTATTTTTAATTGTATTTTCTATTTCTTTTAATCCCTTTACTTCATGTATAAAGGATTTTAACTTATCTATTATTTCTTCCCCTTCTTTTGTTACAGTCATACCTGAAGAATTAATATCTATTAAGCTTTGACTTTTTAGAAAATTAATTTCTGTCCTTACTATTCTTTCACCTATTTCTAAATCATTTGCTAAAACTCTTCTTCCTATAGGCTGTTTATAGTAAATAGTCCTTAATATGTTATATCTTTTTTCTAATAACTTTAACATTTCCGGAACTATCTTTTGCTGCAACTTTAGAATACCTTCCATTGTGAACACTCCTCAGCTTCTATTAAACCCTTGGACTTTTTAAGTCCCTTGTATCTTTTTTATGTCCCACTTATATTATAAGATAATCTTTCCTACTTTTAAAGGGTTTTTTTAAAATTTTTCAAAAATTTTTTTTAATTTCAATATTATTTCTAAAAATTCAAATTTATTTTTCCCCCGAACAGTATTTTTAATTCTATATCTTTAATTTTACATCTTTACATAATTCACCAAATTTAATTTATTCCATTGATAGTATTTATACTATCCTATCTTCTAGCAAAATAATATAGAATTGTAAAGCTTCGATTATTCAAAATCTTTATACTATCAATGACAATCACTAGATAAGCTATTCTAAGCAAACTCCGCCTAAAAATCTAAGAATCACTTAATATTTAAATAAAAAAAGCATGATAATCTATAACTCATGCTTTTAAAAACGCTTTCTACATTTTGAAGATTGTATACCTAGCTCTTCTCTGTATTTAGCCACAGTTCTTCTGGATATTTGTATACCCTTATTATTTAATATATTACATATTATTTGATCAGATATAGGCTTTTTCTTATCTTCTTTATCTATTAATTCTTTTATTTCTTTTTTTATAAATTCTACAGAAATATCTTCTCCTGTACTATTATTAGCAGTAATTCCTGTGGTAAATAAATCTTTTATAAGTATGGTGCCTCTATTAGTATTTATATATTTATCTCTTATAGCTCTACTTATAGTAGACTCATGCATACCTAAACTATCAGCTATCTCCCTTAAAGTCATTGGTTTTAAAAACTCAATTCCAAAATCAAAATAATCCCTTTGTATTTCTAAAATTTTTTCTAATACTCTATAAATTGTAGATTTTCTATTTTCTATACTTTTAATTAAAAAAATAGCACTATTTAATTTTTCTTTTACAAATTCTACTGCATTTTCATCCGTATCATTTAAAACTATCTCTTTATATAAATTATTTACTGTTAACTTAGGTAATAGTTCCTCATTCATAATTATATAGTATTCGTTATCTATTTTTTTTATATATGCATCTGGAACTATGTATTTTACTTCATCACCAGTATAAAATCCTCTTGAGGGCTTAGGCTGAAGAGTTTTTATAACATCTCCATATTCCTGAGCCTTTTTTATTGATATACCAAGTTTTTTAGATATAACGTTATATCTATTCTCTGCTACTAAAGGAAGATAATTGTCTATAATTTCACATATCTTGCTATTATTTATGGATTTCTTTTTTAATTGTATCTTTAAACATTCTTTTAAATTCCTAGCACCTATACCATCTGGTTCTAATGACTGTACTATATCTATGGCTTCTTTTATTGAATCTAATGGTACTTTTAATTCCTCAGATATTTCCTCATCGTTTACAGATAAATACCCTTTATCGTCTATGTTTTCTATTATGTATATGCATATGGACTTTATGTATTTGTTTTCATTTAATTCTATAATTTGCTCTTGTAAGTATTCTTTTAATGATTTTTCATTAGATATAAAATTAAAAGGTGAGGTTTCTTCTTCTTTATTGTAGTTACTATAACTACCATATTCATTTCCATTATCCTCTAAATGTTTGATTAATTTTTTATAGTTTATATCCTCTATACCCTTATCTTCTTTATGAATATTCTGAGAATCTAAAACAGGATTTTCTTGAACTTCCTTTTCAACATATTGTTGTAACTCATAGGTAGACATCTGAAGAAGCTTAATAGACAGCTGCATTTGTTGTGTCATTATTAACTTTTGTTCCTGTGTTAAGGATAAGCCAAAATTCATATTCATAAATTCCTACACCCCCCTTTCATTTTAATTATATCATAAAAAAAATTTTACTACATCAGACTTAAGAATTAAAAATACTTATAGCTCTAATATTAATTAATTTAGCTTTTATATTAGTATATAAAAGCCAATATAAAAAGAGCCCATTATTAAATATAAAATGGTCTCTCTTTTACTTATAATTATTTATTTTCTTAATGGGAAATAGCATTCTGGTGTTTCATTATTAATGGTCTTAAATTCATAACCTTTATTTTTATAGAATTTTATTATACCTGGCAAGGCCTTACAAGTATTGTTTTGCATATAATCACAATGCATAAGTAATATTATAGGTTCATTTTTAACATTACTTTTAGTAGCTTTTTTAAATATATTATTAGGTGACATCTTTGGTTTTATGCCATCTTGAGAATCTACATTCCAATCATATACTTTAAAATCTTTTTCCTCTAATTCCTTTTTAAATCCTTTATTTAATCTTTTTACGCTACCACCTGGAAATCTAATTATATTAGGCTTAGTACCAGTTACTTTATAGATTTCTTCCTGACATTTTAACATTTCATCTATAAAAGCCTGATTATTAGAATATATTTTTTTAAAATCATGAGTATACGTATGTAATCCTATACTATGACCTTCATCTTGTGTTCTTTTTACAACATTTTCCTCACCTTTAATTTGATTTCCTATAAGAAAAAATGTTGCTTTAACATTGTATTCATTTAATACATCTAATACTTTGTTAGTGTTTATACTAGGTCCATCATCAAAAGTTAAATATATTATCTTATTTTCTTCTGAATTATTATCTACTTTTGATTCTTCATTAAAAGCATATACATAACTACTTGATACACACAATAATAAAATCAAACTTATACTAACCTTAATCCCAAAATTTTTCATTGTATACTCCTTTTTATTAACATAATATCTAACACTATATTGTTTCAAAAATATTTATTTTTATTCAAAAAATAAAAACAGAGTTAGAAGCTTACTTCTAACTCCATTAAATTATCTACTATTTTTCTCATATGGCTGTCCGTCTGCAGCTGGTGCTGTAGTTTTACCTACAAATCCTGCTAATGCTAACATTGTTAATATATATGGTATGCTTGAATAAAATTCAGATGGCAAATTCCAACTAAAACCTTGAGCAAATATTTCGAAAGAACCTCCAAAAGCAAATAATAAACAAGCAAACATAGTTCCAAAAGGTTTCCAATTACCAAATATCATAGCTGCTAAGGCAATAAATCCACGACCTGCAACCATTCCTTCTCTATAAACAGGGGTTATACCTATTAATGCTGCTCCTCCAAGCCCTGCTAAAGCTCCTGATAACATAACACATAGATATCTAACTTTATAAACATTTATTCCTAAAGTATCTGCTGCTTTAGGATGTTCACCTACTGCTCTGATTCTTAATCCAACTGGAGTTTTAAATAAAACATAATGAGATATAACAACAAGTATTAAAGCAATGATCACAAACCAATTTATTCCTGATAATATAGGTCCTATTATAGGTATTGATTTTGCTGAGGGCGGTACATTGTAAGCTAATGCTTTAACTATATCTGTTTGCCCACCCTTTTTAAAAATTTTAAAAATTAAGAAGCTAGCTAATGCAGATGAAAATAAATTTATTGCTGTACCTGATATAACCTGATCTGCTTTTAAGGATATACTTAAAAATGCATGTAACAATGCAATCAAAGCTCCTGCTACTATTGCAAATAATATACCAATTAAAGGGCTTCCTGTTAAATATGTACCATATACTGAAAAGAAAGCGCCCATGACCATCATTCCTTCTAGTCCTATATTAACTACACCAGCTCTTTCTGAGAATACTCCTCCGAGTCCTGCGAAAACTAAAGGTGTGGCTGTCCTTAATGTGGCTGTTACTAATCCTATTATGATTAAGCTATCCATTGATTAACACCTTCCTATTCTTTTTCTCTGAGAAATATTTTACTATATAATCAGTTGCTACAAATATTATTATTATTGATTGAACAAGATAAACTATTTGTTTTGGTATGCCATTAAGTTGAAGCATCTTAGAACTACTGTTTAATGCTCCAAATAATATAGCAGAAGCTATACACCCTATAGGGTTATTTTTGGCAAGTAGTGCAACGGCTATACCATCGAATCCGAATCCAGGTAATACCATCATATCTTGTGCTTGATGCATAACACCTGCTACATGGGTAGCTCCACCTATACCCGCAATAGCTCCTGATAAAACCATAGCTAAAATTGTATTTTTAGCTATATTAATCCCGCCATACTCAGCTCCAGATGGATTAAATCCAACTGCTCTTATTTCATATCCTATGGTAGTTTTCCATAAAAGCCAATATATAAATATAGCAAACACTATTCCTATTATTAAACTTATACTAGCTCTACTCATATTACTAAACCTTAATAATTGAGCACTTTTTTGAATTATAGGCGTACTAGCTGAACTTTTAACCGCAAATCTAGATCTTAATATTATATAATTTCCCAAATATAATCCTAGATAATTCATCATTATTGTGTTTATAACTTCATTTGTTCCTATCTTAGCTTTTAAATATCCTGGTATTCCTGCCCAAATAGAACCAGCTACTATTCCACCTAATATTATTAATATCCCATGTACAACTGGATTCAATCCTGGAATAAGTCCTAGTATTGCTGCAGATATCATTCCTACTATAAACTGTCCTTCAACCCCTATATTAAATAATCCACATCTAAAGGCTATAGCATTAGCTACTCCTGTAAATATTAAAGGGGTGACATATATCATTGTTTCAAGAGTTTTTCTTTTATCTCCAAAGCTTCCTTGCCATATAGTAGTGAAAAGATCACTAAAAGCTGAAAAATATTGAGTTATTGAATATCCCTTTGCCCACATAACAAAGAATACGGATACAAGTATAGAAATTACAATTGCACCAAGTGGAAATGCTAAAGACTTTAGAACGTTTATGAGACCATTACTTATTGTTCTTTTCTTGTTATTGTCACTCACCTTATTTCACCTCTTTCTTATTATCTTCTAATTTTCCCCCAGCCATTAATACACCTAGTTTTTGTTCTGTGGCATCTTTTCTATCTAATATTTCTATTATTTTACCATCGTACATAACAGCAATTCTATCGGATAAAGATAATATTTCATCTAATTCTAACGAAACTAATAAAACAGCTTTACCATTATCCCTTTCTGCTACCAATCTCTTATGAATATATTCTATAGCACCAACATCCAATCCTCTAGTAGGTTGAGATGCTATTAACAAATCTGGATCCTTAGATATTTCTCTAGCTGCTATAAGTTTTTGTTGATTACCCCCGGATAATGCAGCTGCATTAACTTCATCATTTGGGGTTCTTATATCAAACTCTTCTATAAGTGTATTACAATGTTTCCTTATGGCTTTATAATCCATAACTATACCTTTACTAAAAGGTATTTTATGATGTTTTCCTAAAACAGAATTTTCATAAAGTGAATATTTAAGTATCAACCCTCTCTTGTGTCTATCTTCAGGAATATGGCCTACACCTTTATCTATTATTTGTCTTGATGATTTATTAAGTATTTCTTCTCCATTAAGATTTATACTTCCTCCATCAGCCTTCCTAAGACCTGTTAAAACTTCTATAAATTCGCTTTGTCCGTTGCCATCTACTCCAGCTATACCAACAATTTCTCCTTGCCTTACAGAAAGATTAACTTCCTTTAATACATTAACACCTCTTTTATCCTTAGCTCTAAGATTTTCTACCTTTAATATTTCCTTTCCTAGATTTTGAGATTTTTTATCCATTTGAAGATTAACTTTTCTTCCTACCATGAGTTCTGCCAACTCATCTATATTAGTTTCCTTTGTATTAACGGAACCTGTAACTTTACCTCTTCTTATTATTGTAACTCTATCACTCATTTTCATAACTTCTTTTAATTTATGTGTTATAAGTATAATAGATTTTCCTTGCTTTTTTAAATTATCAATAATTATACCCAATTCATCAATTTCCTGCGGTGTTAAAACCGCTGTAGGTTCATCTAATATAAGTATTTCAGCTCCTCTGTATAATGCTTTTAATATCTCTACTTTTTGTTGTTGTCCTACTGATATATCCTCTATAATAGATTTAGGATCTATTGAAAAGCCATATTTTTTTGATATTTCTTCTACATCTTTTATGGCTTTACTTATATCTAACTTAAACCCTTTTCTAGGTTCTGTTCCAAGTACTATATTTTCTGCTACAGTAAAATTATGAACTAGCATAAAGTGCTGGTGCACCATACCTATTCCTTGTTTAATAGCATCATTAGGTCCTAATATATTAACTTTTTCACCATTAACAAATATTTCGCCTTTTTCTGGCTGATATAATCCATATAATACATTCATAAGGGTGGTTTTTCCTGCACCATTTTCACCTAACAATACATGAGTTTCACTTTTATTCAAATCAAAGTTAACATCATCATTAGCTATAGTTCCAGGAAAAACTTTAGTTATTCCTTTCATCTCAATTACTTTTTCCATTCATTCTTTTCTAGTCGTAAGTTTATATACCTTCTAGACTAGATGCCTCCCTCCATGTATTTTTTATACTCTTAAATTTGTAAACGTTCCCTAGCTAAAATTATAATATATATAGTTTATAAAAGCTAGATGTTGAGTACATCTAGCTTTTATAACATTATATTTTCTAATATTACTTATATAAATTATTTGATTTCTGTTGGAGTAAATTTAACTAATTCTTCTCTTGTAGCTGGAACTTTTATTTTGCCTTCTTTTATAGCTGTTTTATATTTTTCTACTAAGTCTAGAACATCTTTTGTAGTATTTTTGTTAGATGTAGGTGCTATACCCACACCATCTTCTTTTAAGCCTAATTCTATATGTTTTCCACCTTTAAATGTACCATCTACAACTTCTTTTGTTGCATTAAAAGTTGCAGCATCAACTCTTTTTATCATACTTGATAGTATTATATCTGCATATTCTGGCACTTTAGCTGCTTGGTCTTCATCAACACCTATAGCCCATATTCTTTTATCTGGTTTATTTAATTCTTTTGCTGCTTTAAATAATCCTATTCCAACTCCACCAGCTGCATGATATACAACATCACAACCTGCGCCATATAATGATTTTCCTAATTCATATCCTTTATTTGTATCGGCAAAACTGTCTGCATATTTTACCATTGAACCTGGTTTATCCTTTGTTCCTATTAATCCCTTTGCTGCTTCTGGATTAACTGATTTAACACCAGCTATAAAACCAACTTCAAACTTATTTATAGCTGCAGAATCTTTTCCACCTATAAATCCAACTTTATTTGTTTTTGTCATTTTTCCTGCTATAACACCCATTAAAAAAGAACCTTCATTATCTTTAAATGTTAAACATTGAACATTTGGCTGTTTTACTTTATCAGTATCAACTATAGCAAAGTTTTTGTCAGGATATTTTTTTGCAACATTTGTCATAGCTGTTTCCATTTGATATCCTATACCAAATGTTAAACTTGATCCATCATTTACGAGAGCTTCTAAGTTTGATTCGTAGTCTTCCTTTTGTTTTGATTCAATTGGCTTATAATCTACATTAAGCTCTTTTTGTGCTTTTTTAACTCCTGCATCTGCAGATTGATTAAAGGATTTATCATTTAATCCTCCTTCATCTGTAGAAAGGCCTATTTTTACCTTTTCTTTCTTTTCTGCTGATTGTTCCCCAGCACTATCTTTACTCCCACAACCAGCAAATAATGAAACTGCCATAACCGCAGTAGCTAACAGCGCTATTATCTTTTTCTTTTTCATTAAATTCCCCTCCTATGATATAATTGGTAATTTATCTAGCAATGAATAAATTCTACAAATCATTTTTTTTCCCTTCTTTTTTGCCTGAATATATAAAATTTTATTAATCTTTTGTTAATTTTACCTTTTTATTTTATATATATTAATTATAATTACTATATATAATAAATTTCATATTTTTTATATAGTATAATTATATATTATTATATTTCAGATATGAAATCGTATACACTGCTCTCATATTTTTAGCCATATTCTTATAATTAGAATATAGCTAAAAAGATTTCTTAATTAATAATCTTCTATAAAGAATATACCGCAAGCTCTGGGTCCAGCATAAATTCCTACTACACAGCCTACCATACATTCTATAAAGTCAGTTTGATCCTGATTTAAGTGATCTCTTAAAGTACCTAGTATATCTTTGTTCTCTACATGTAATAAAATACAAGGTTCACCTTGCTTTAAACCTAATTTATTTATATATTCAAATATAGCTCTTATAGCTTTTTTGCTACCCCTTACTTTATCTTTAACTACCATTTCCCCATTTTCTACAGCCAATATTGGTTTTATTCCCAATACATTTCCTATAAAGCCTGCTGTTTTTGAAAGCCTTCCACCCTTTACTAAATAATCTAAAGTTTCGAAGGCTAGTACACTTTTAATGTGTGGTATAGTTTCTTTTACACCTTTTACTATTTCATCTATAGAAAGCCCTTCATCTCTTAATTTACAAGCCTTAATAACTAAAAGACCTAAACCTGATGTTACATTATTACTATCTATAATTGTAATATTATCACTATCTAACATATCTTTTGCTAAGCATGCTGATTGATAAGTACCGCTCATTTTAGAGGATAAATGTATAGAAAGTATGCTGTATCCCTTATCTATATATTTCTTATAATGTTCATAAAATCTTTGAGGATTTACTTGAGAAGTTTGTGGAAACACATTTTCCTTTTCTATTTTAGTAAACAACTGCCCTAATTTTATATCTATACCATCTTTGTAAACTTTATCGCCAAAACTTACAAATAAGGGTATTACCTCTATGTCGTACTTTTCTATTATATCCCTAGGTAAGTCAGCAGTGCTATCTGTTATGATTTTTATCTTCTCCATGCCAAGATCCTCCTATTTCATATCTGGGAAACCAACTTGTCTTAAAGCTTCATAGGTAACTATAGCTACAGTATTAGACAAATTTAAAGACCTAGTAGTTGTATTAATCATTGGAACTCTTATACACTTACTAGGATCACTATCTCTTATTTCATCTGGTAGCCCTGAAGATTCTCTTCCAAAAACAATAAAATCTCCATCACTATATTTAACATCTGTATAAAAATTATTGCCATGAGTAGTTGAAAAATAAAAATTTGAATCTTTGTACTTCTCTCTTAACTCCTCATAAGATTCATATATAGTTAAATCCAAATATTTCCAATAATCTAATCCTGCTCTTCTTAAGTGCTTTTCATCTAAACTAAATCCTAAAGGTTTTATTAGATGTAATCTAGAATTGGTAAGCACGCATGTTCTTGCTATATTACCAGTATTTTGTGGTATCTCTGGTTGAAATAATACTATATTTAAACTCAAAACATTTCCTCCCATTTTTATAATATATATTTAAACTAATAAGTATAAACAAAGTTCTTGGCTCCAAGGGGAGTTTTTACTCCCTGTGAAGCTTAGAAATCGTTATCCAGGGACGTACCCGCTCTTTGCTCCCACTTTGAAGAAGATGGGAGTATTAGAACGGGTAGTCATCGGATAAAAGTCTTATTACAATAACTATATTACTCTATTCTAAAGCTTTAGTAAAGAACATAAAGAATTAACAAAATGTTAATTCTCTATATAATATAATTAATATTATCTTCTCCAAAAAATTTTGTTATATTGTCTCTAAAGAACTTTTTTATATTCTGTAACTCTTCATCTTTATATATATACTTTCCATATCCAAACTGACCATATTTAAATTTTCTATTCTCTTCTACCATAGGTAAAGTTGTGTTTGAAAACACACTTAATATATTATCCTTAGCCCTTTTGGTAAATCTATGGGATATCACTTCAAATTCTACAGGAATACCTTTAAACATAGCATTTATGTTTTTTAATAACTCTAAATAATCTTTTTCCCAACCTTCATATATAAACACTGGTGCTATAATAAATCCTAAACTATACCCAGCTTTTGCTATTTTATGGGCAGCCTCCAACCTATCTGAAACTAGCGGTGTTCTATGTTCAAAATTTTTTATTACATTATCTGTATTTATGCTAAACCTAATAGTAGTATTTCTGTTATGATTTAAGTTGACTAAGCTATCTACATCTGTAAATTTAGTTACAAATCTAAATTTCATATTTGGCTTTTCACCAAAAAATTCTATAGTATCCCTTAAGGAATGTGAATACGGCTCTACTGGTATAGGATCTGATGTAGCAGCCCCTTCAAAAACTGTAATTTCAGGCAATCTTTCTTTTGAATATTTTTCAGCCTTATTTAAAATCTCTTCTGTATTTACATAAACTTTTGTGTAAGGTCTTTTCCCCATTTGAGTATTTAAATAACAATATTCGCACATTCCCATACATCCACTTACTAAAGGCAACTGATAATGAGCTGATGGTTTACAACTTTGAAAATCTAAGGACTTTCTTATGCCTATTACTAATGTATTTTTACCTTCAAAATACATTTCATTTGGAGTTCTATCTCCCCTTCCTGTTACTCTTCCTGTTTTTGAATATTTTATTTGTATATTTTTATTTTTTAACTCTTTTAAAATTTCTTTTCCTCTATCATATTCTAAAGCTTTTTCTTCAAATATAACTGTTTTGGGAATAAACATACTATCACTCCTTAATTATAGTATGCAATTTATTTCTAAAGTATATGTAACAACATTATATTTTATTTCTTAGTTCCTCTTTTTATAATTTTATCCACAGGTTTATAAAAATCAGTATATAACAATTCTTTTTTTACAACACTATCATTTTCTACTGTACTTTTATAAACTTTAACCTTATATCCTGTATGAGCTTCCTGTACTATTTCTGTTTTGCCTAATGGAATATTAGAATCATCAATATATTGCTCTTTAGGAGTTACAGTTTCATATATTTCAGAACTTATATTATATGTCTTGTTTTTTAAAGAACTATTAGAATATATATTAAAAATTACATTTGCTCCATCTGTTATTCCTTCTATATATATAGGATATTTCAATGTGTTTTTAAATTTATAGTCTATGTTACCATAATCTATTGTAGCATCCATTCCTATAGGAACATAGGTAGATGGAAATGTATGGCGAACTCTTTCTGTGGCATTTATATTTGCCTTTAACATAGCATTATATAATGTACCTGATACTTGACAAATACCTCCACCTAATCCTGATTCTATTTTGTTCCCAACAATAACAGGTGCTCCCTGATATCCTCTTTCTGCTGTTCTTGGTCCTACAGTATTATTAAAACTAAAACTTTCTCCAGGCATTAGTAAAGTTCCATTAATAGCCTTCGTTGATATTTCTATGTTGTTTGCTCTTTGTGGTGAAGATATAGATCCATAATTAGTAGTATATGATGATATATTTGAATTTACCGTTTCTAATTGTTTCTTTTTTATTTTAGATTCCTGAATCTTAACTGGAGCTTTTTCATTTATATCTTTTAAATTTTTACCATCTATCTTAGAGTATAATATTTTTTTCAAATTATCTTTTTCTAATTTAAATCCTTTTTTATCATCAACTATTGATATTGAACCTTTATTTACATTGATTTTAGCATTTTCAGCTTCTTTATTTATATCTTTTTCTATAGAACCTATAAATTCATCCATAACTTTTTTATCATAAGAAAACTTTAATGGGTAGTTTTGTACACTTTTAGACTTAATTATTTTATATTTACTAAATATATTTAAGTTTTTTCCATAACCATAAGCATTATTTATAGTTTCTTGTATATTATATGTAGGATTCAATTTAGCATAGGATAAATTATATTTTTTATTATTCCAAGTTATATTTATATTTTTCTTAACTATAGTTTTTGAGTATTTAGTTTCTATTATATTTTTAGCTTCATTTTTAGTTTTGGCTGTTAAGTCTATGCCTTCTATAGAAACCCCTGGATAAATAACACTATCAAATTCGCTCACTTCTTTATAAATATAATAAAATACTCCAAACAAAATTGACATTAATAAGAAAATAAGAGTTAATACTCTTCTAGCTTTTTTACTCTTCACACAAAATCACCTCATTAATTAATATTAAAATTATACTATAAAAATATATAAAAAATATATAACTTTAAATAAAAATTCCATGAATTTTACTATTAATTAATATTTATTATTAATTAATCCATATAAAAATAAGCCATCTCAAAATTAAATCTATTTTAAGAGGGCCTATTATAAAACTTAATTGTATTATTAATTAATTTATAATTACTATTATTTTGAATAAAGATTAAATACTACATTACCATTGCTTGTATAAGCCTCTATATAAACGGGACTTTGCAAATTATTTCTAAATTTATAATCTATATTTCCATAATCTACAGTAGCATCCATACCCTGTGGTACATAATGCACTGGTTTAGTATGGTGCGATCTTTCTACAGATTCTAAGTTGCAGCTTGCTACGGCATTGAATAAAGTCGAAGAAACTTGACATACTCCGCCACCTAATCCATTTTCTATTTTTTCACCTACTATAACCGGTGCTGCTTGATATCCCTTTTCTGCTGTTCTTTGCCCTACAACCCCATTAAAACTAAACACATCTCCTGGCATTAATATCTTACCATTTATAGCACTTGTAGATGTAGCTATATTGTTTGCCCTTTGAGGTGAAGATATAGACCCATAATGACTTGAATAAGATCCTATCATTCTACCTACCCCCTGTAGCTTGTCTTCTGTGATTCTAGGCGTAACTGTTTTCATTACAGCTTTTTCTGTTATATCACTAGATATATCATTATTTATTTTAGGGATCAAATCTTTTTTTAATTTATCTTTATCTAATTTTTCCCCATTTTTATGAGATATAACACCAAAGCCACCCCCGTTTAAAGCTAAGGATGCATCTATAGGACTTATATTTACATCCTTTTCTATTTTACTTATTAATGAGTCTATTACCTTCTCATCATATTTGAAATTTATAGAATAATTTTTAGGAGTTTTATTTTTTATCAAACTATACCTTTTAAAGATTATCAAATTTTTTCCATAAGCTTCTGCATCTTTTAATAGATTGTCTAAATTATTTGTAAGTTTTAAATCAGAATACTTTAATGTATAGGTCTTATCTTTAACTTTTACATTAATATTCTTACCTAACAATTTATTCCAATACCTTTCTTGTATAATCTTTTTTGCTTCCTCTTTAGTTTTTCCGGATAAATCTATACCTTCTACAGAAACTCCTGGATAAATTAAATTATTATAAGATTTTATATTATTATATTGATATGTTGCAAAAGCTGATAAAATCAATAATATTGCAACTGATAAGGTAATTAATGCTATCTTCATTGGTTTTAATTTTTTCTTTCTTCTATCTTTTCTTGATTTAACCAAATATATCACCTCTCTAAAGTCCATAAATATTATACTACAAAAGACATAAACTTCCTATGGATTAATAAGTTCTTTCCAATTGAATATTTTAAAATACTAAATTTTAGTATATACTTGGAAGTAATAAAAGTATATTTTTAGGGAGTGTTTATATGGATTACCACAAAAAACTTATATTAAATTATTTAAAAAATATATTAACTATTCCAAGTCCAACAGGCTTTACTAATCATATAACAAATTATCTAAAAAAAGAATTAGATACTATTGGTATACAATATAAAATAGCAAATAAAGGTTCCATAATAGTTACTTTAGAAGGAGAAGATAAAAGCTTTGAGCGAACCTTATCTGCTCATATGGATACCCTCGGTGCTATGGTTAAAAACATAAATGATAATGGAACATTATCCATAGTTCCATTAGGTGGATTTATGATGAATTCTATTGAAGGTGAAAATTGTAGTATCCACACACTAAATGATGAAGTTTATTCTGGAACAATACAAACTATAAAACCTTCCGTTCACATTCATGGTAAAGAAGCTTATGATTTAAAGCGTTCCCCTGAGAACATGGAAGTAATATTAGATGAAAAAGTATTTTCTAAAAAAGATTTAGAAAATTTAAACATAAACATAGGGGATTTTATTTCCTTTGATACAAGAAATATATTTACTGAAAATGGTTTTATAAAAAGTAGACATTTAGATGATAAAGCCTCCTTAGCCATTCTTCTTTATGCTATAAAATATATTCATGTTAATAATTTACCATTATCTTGTACTACTAATTTCTTATTTAGTAACTACGAAGAAGTAGGTCACGGAGCTAGTTACATACCAAAAAATACAAAAGAATTCATTGCTGTAGATATGGGTGCCCCTGGAGAAAATCAAAACTCCTCTGAATATAGTGTATGCATATGTGCAAAAGATTCTACAGGTCCCTATGATTTAGATTTCAGGAAAAATTTAATTAATATATGTAAAACTAGCAATATCCCTTATAAAATAGATATATATCCTTCTTACGGATCTGATGCAAGTGCTGCTTTAAGGGCAGGTTTTGATATAAAAACTGCCTTAATAGGCCCTGGAGTATATGCCTCACATGCTTATGAAAGAACCCATATGGATGCAATACTAGCCACATTAGATCTAATAATAAAATACTGTGTATCTTAATATTAAATAGATTCACCTCCTTTAATTTTAAAAATTTACACACTATTTAGTTTAAAAATAATATATTAATATAAATTACTCTAATCTAATGTATTTTATTAAGGGGGAAAATATGTATCACACAGCCAATATTAAGAACACCAAAACTAAAAAATACAAAATATTATTTTTAATACCTATATTGATAATTTTCATAATCATTAATATATTAGGTTTTTATAATGGTAATTTAATATATGTTAGGGCATGCATAGAACCCACTAGTAGAAACATCACTAACATGTACGATACTTATAAATCAACTTTTGATGAAAGGCGTTTCAATTCATTGAAAAAAGAAAACATAACTATAAACTCTAAATATGGTTATGCTCTAAAAGGGACTTATATGGAGAACCCCCATAAGACTAAAAATTCTGTAGTTATAGTTCATGGTATCCGCTCATCTCGTTGGGAATCAATGAAGTATGCAGATTTATACTTAGATAAAGGCTTTAATGTTTTAATATACGATTCTAGATATCATGGTTTGAGCGGTGGTTCTGATGTAACCTATGGATATTATGAAAGATATGATTTGGATCAATGCATTGATTGGCTAGAAAGAAAAAATCCTGCTGGGATTATAGGTGCTCATGGAGAATCTTTAGGTGCATCCACAATATTACTTCACTCTAAAATAAATTTATCTAAAAATAGAGTAAAATTTTATGTAGCAGATTGTCCCTATTCTAATTTAGAAGAGCTTTTAAAAAATAAGTTAAATGAAGAGCTACACATTAATAATAAAATCATTACTGATTCATTATTATTTTATTCTGGTGCTTGTACCCTTTTAAAATCAAAGTTTCTCTATAGCAGTGTTTCTCCTATAGATTCTATAAAAACTGTACAAACACCTATAATGTTTATACATGGTGATAAAGATATTTATATACCTAAAAAAATGAGTGAAGAAATGTATAAAATAAAACCAGGACCAAAAGAAATATATATTGCTCCTAATGCAGGCCATGCTCAAGCCTATTTATATAACAAGAAAGAATACAGAAAAAATTTATATAAATTTATAGATAAATATGTAAAGATTAACTAAACTATTTAAGGAAGGTGCTAAAATCATGAAAGCAGAAATACTTTGTGTAGGAACTGAACTATTATTAGGTGACATTGTAAATACAAATGCCCAATATATATCTAAAGAATTAGCTAATATGGGGATAGAGGTCTATCATCACTCTGTAATTGGAGATAATGAAAATAGATTATTAAAAGAACTCGAAAGGGCCTTTAATTATTGTGATTTAGTTATAACTACTGGGGGTTTAGGACCTACCAAGGATGATCTTACTAAAGAATCCGTAGCTAAATTTTTTCAGGAAGATTTAATACTACATCAAGAATCCTTAAATCAAATAGAAAAAAGACTATTATGTTTTAATAAATCTATTACAGAAAGTAATAAAAAACAAGCTTACTTTCCTAAGAATTGTACAATACTAGAAAATCCTAATGGGACCGCGCCAGGATTTATAATAGAAAAAAATAGTAAAATAGCTATAATACTGCCTGGCCCACCTTATGAAATGCAACCTATGTTTGAAAACAAAGTAATACCTTATTTAGGTAAACTAACAAATTATACTATAAAATCTAAAGTTTTAAGAATAACAGGCATAGGAGAAAGTGATGTAGCAGATTTAATAAGTGATATTTTAGAAAATCAAACTAATCCTACAGTAGCTCCCTATGCTAAACAAGGAGAAACTACATTAAGAATTACCGCTAAGGCACATTCTGAAGAAAAAGCCCTAAGTTTAATAAGCCCTGTAGAAGAAAAAGTAAGAGAAATACTAGGAGATAATATATATGGTTCTGGTGAAACTTCATTAGAAGAAGTTATTGCTAATACTCTTATAAAAAGAAATTTAACTATAGCTACAGCAGAATCTTGTACTGGTGGTTTACTAGCAGGAAAACTTATAAACTTTCCTGGTATATCATCTATATTTTTAGAAGGGGCTATAACTTATAGCAATGAATCTAAAATAAATAGATTAAATGTAAAAAAAGAAACCTTAGAAAAATATACAGCTGTAAGTAAGGAAGTGGCCCTAGAAATGGCTAAAGGTATAGCAAAATCTTCAGGTACAAATATAGGTATATCTACTACAGGAGTAGCAGGTCCTGGTGGTGGCGCATATGATAAACCTATAGGATTAGTTTACATAGGCCTTTATATAAATGGAAAAACCTTTGTTAAAGAATTAAATTATTCTGGTAACAGACAATTTATAAGAAATATAACTGTAACTAGAGCACTAGATTTTTTAAGAAGAAACTTAAAATAAGGAAAGTGCGTCGCACTTTCCTTATTTTATAGTTTTGATAATCCCATTTCTAGGGCTACTTTTTTTACTTCCTCTGCTACAACTTCTGCTACTCTTTTATCAAAGGCTCCTGGTATTATATACTCCTCATTTAGTTCATTATCCTGTACCAAAGAGGCTATAGCCTTAGATGCTGCTAGTTTCATTTCTTCATTTATAACTTTAGATCTTACATCTAATGCTCCTCTAAAAATTCCTGGGAATACTAATACATTATTTATTTGATTTGGGAAATCAGATCTTCCTGTGGCTACTACTCTTGCTCCTGCCTTTTTTGCTTTATCTGGCATTATTTCTGGAGTTGGGTTTGCCATAGCAAATACTATAGAATCATTATTCATAGTGGCTACCATTTCTTCTGTAAGTATGTTTGGTGCTGACACACCTATAAATACATCTTTTCCTTTTATTACATCTTTTAATGTTCCTTTTTCATTTTCTTTATTAGTTACTTCTGCTATTAATTTTTGAGCTTCATTTAAATTATTATTACCTTTTACTAAAGAGCCTTCTTTATCACACATTATTATGTTTTTAGCTCCTGCTTGTAATAATAACTTACATATGGATATTCCTGCAGAACCAGCTCCATTTATAACTATTCTTGCTTCTTCTAATTTTTTTCCCACAAATCTTAGTGCATTATATATTCCTGCTAAAACAACTATGGCTGTTCCATGCTGATCATCATGAAATACTGGAATATCTAATTCCTCTTTTAATTTTTTTTCTATGTAAAAACATTCTGGAGCTTTTATGTCCTCTAAATTTATACCTCCAAATCCTGGAGCTATAAGTTTAACTGTTTTTATAATTTCTTCAGGGTCTTTACTATCTATACAAATTGGAAATGAATCTATATTGGCAAATTCTTTAAATAAAAGTGCCTTTCCTTCCATAACAGGCAACCCTGCATCAGGGCCTATATCTCCTAAACCTAAAACTGCTGTACCATTAGTTACTACAGCTACTGTATTTCCTTTCATGGTATATTCATAAACTAAAGATTTATCCTCACTTATTTTTACACAGGGTTCTGCAACTCCTGGAGTATATGCTATGGATAAATCTTCTTTATTTTTGACTTGTATTTTCCCTTCTATTGATAATTTCCCTTTAAATTTTTTATGTACCATTAGTGATTTTTCTTTAATATCCATATTATTCTCCCCTCTTTCATTGTATATCCATATATATGATTTATTTAATTTATCCGATGACTACCCGCTCTAATACTCTCATCGCACTCTGTGAAAGCGATTCGCACCAAATCAAAGATTTGGACTCTCTGCTTTTCTTCAAAGTGAGAGTAAAGAGCGGCTACGTCCCTGGATAACGATTTCCCCTAAAGGATAATGACTTCTAAGGAGTGAAACTCCTAAGAATTCTGTTAATAAGCTTTAGTGGGAGTAAAAACTCCCTCTGAAGCCAAGAACTCTGTTTATAAACAAAATCTAAAAAAAATTATCCACATGTGGATATCTTTAATAGCAAAACCATCTTAGATATAAGATAATTTGCTATTATAAGTAAACACTTATATTTAAGATGGTTTAACCTCTTCATTATAATATTTGCAATATTTTTTTATAGTACATTCTTCACATTTAGGTTTTCTAGCTACGCAGCATCTTCTTCCATGAAATATTAACACATGATGCATTAATATCCATAGTTCCTTTGGTATAACTTGTTGTAACTGTTCCTCTGTTTTTAATACATTGCTAGCATCTACCAATCCTATTCTGTTAGATACTCTAAAAACATGGGTATCTACTGCTATAGTGGGTACTTTAAAAGCATTTGCTAAAACCACATTAGCAGTTTTTCTACCTACTCCTGGTAGTGAAGTTAAGTCATTAAAATCATTAGGGACTTCACTTTCAAATTTTTCTTCTAACTCTTTACAAAGTAATAATATATTCTTAGATTTATTTCTATATAAACCTATTTTTTTAATTTTTTCCTCTAATTCTTCTCTTGTTAATTTTAAAAAATCCTTAGGAGTAGAATATTCCTTAAATAGTACTTTTGTTACCTCATTTACTTTTTTATCTGTAGTTTGAGCAGATAAGACTGTAGCTATTAAAAGTTCAAAAGGATTTCTATGTTCTAATTCACAATTAGCATCAGGATATGTGTCTATTAATATATCTATAACATTTTTTATTTCATGATTATTCAATTGAAAATCACTCCCATAATTTTAGTTTAATAAATAACTCTACTTATTAAACTAACCCTTAATTATTATTAAATTTCTATATACATAAGTTTTAGTTATCATATATTCCTCTATATTCTTTTGGTATCAAATTAGCTATTTCACCCATAAGGTAATCCATGAGTTTATCTTCATATTCATGTTTTGATTCTTCTTTATTTTTTTTAGGTAATTCTACTGCTCTTCCTATATTTATTGTTACATTAGCAGATTGAAAACGCTCCAAGGCCATGTCTTTGTCATTTATGGGTAAAAGTTTTTCTGTTCCACTAATTCCTAAAGGTACTATAGTAGCTTTGCTTAATTTTTGTATTAAAACTACACCTTTTTTAGGCTCCATTAATTTTGCAGTTCTACTTCTAGTTCCTTCTGGGAATATTAAAATATTATTCCCTGATTTCAAAGTTTTTACTATATTATATATAGCCTCTTTATCTGCAGTGTTCGGCTTTATTGGTATAGTTTTTGTTATTTCTAATCCAAGTTTAGTTAGAGAATTATCTTTAAGCTTAACTCCTGCTATAAAAGTTATATCTTGATCTTCTAATACTTTATTTATAACTAAAGCATCTGAATTACTTAAATGGTTAGAAATAAAAATAATTGGCTTATCTATATTTTTTAAGTTTTCTTTACCATTTATAGTTAAATTAGCATATTTGTTTATATATCTATTTAATATTTTTTGTGATAAAAATTTTAAAAATCCCTTAGGCATATGTCCTATTATTTTTGTCATTGTAGGAGAAATCATTTATAACACCTCTCAAAGCTCCTAATTTGTCTCATTACTAATAATTATAAAGTACCTAGATTGGTTCAACTAAAATTTATATAGAGTAAAAACTCAGTCTAAATTAAGTTTCCCTTTATAAATACTGTTCTAAATAAATTATAATTATTATTTCTTTAAAAGTCTATGATAATAATCTAATACATAGGGAGATTTTATATTTTTTCCCTGTATATCTATATTCTTATTCATTGTAATACAATTAATTAAAGCATTTCTTTGTAATATACTCTTTCCTCTCCAACCACAGGATGTTAGTTTATATTTTTCTTTAAATTCTTTATTGTTAACATATATCAGCTCTTCTAAATCTAAATTTTCCATAAAATTAAAAGGCTTAAATCCCTCTATATTAGAAGTGTCTATATCCTTATTATAAGGACATACCCTTTGACAAGTATCACAACCAAACATTCTTCCTTTTAGTTTATCAAACCATTCATCCTCTATATTCTTTTTTTGAGTAATGTAAGATAAACATATATTAGTGTCTTTATTTTCTAAAGAATTAGTTGGACAAGCTTTAAGGCATATATTGCAATCCTTACACTTACACTCCATTGGTTCATCTTCATTGATTTCCATATCTGTGATTATTTCACCTAAAAATACATAAGAACCATATCTTTCTGTAACAAGCATATTATTTTTTCCTATAAATCCTATACCACATAAATAGGCAATATATCTTTCTGGCAAATCATTGCTATCTACAAAATGTTCTGCTCTGTAACCTTTACTTTGTATAAATTCACATATTTTTTTTAAATATTCATTTACTATAGTATGATAATCCCTACCTTGAGTATATTTTGAAAAATATATATTATTTTTGTAATCTAAATTAAATAAATAGGGAAAAGCAATAGAAATTATTGTTTTCCCCTCTCTCATATATTGAAATGGATCCACTCTTTTATTTATATCTTTACCTTCAAATTCATTTTGTCTGTTTTCATTTTTTCTTTCTGTAAATTCTGGTATAAGCTCATGAAAAATCCTACATTTTGTGAATCCTATTAAATCTAACCCTAAATTTCTGCAATATTCTTTTACAGATTCCTTACAATCCATATTAATCTTTTCTCCCAAAAACTATATTATCATATCGTTGTATATTACTTTTTTAACACCATTATAATCTTTTATTTCTATAACAGACGCCTTTTTTTCATATCTTACTACCTTAGCTGGTATACCTACCGCTGTAGAATTAGCTGGTATATGATGCAATACCACTGCATTAGCGCCTATTTTTACATTATCTCCTATATTTATAGGTCCTAGTACTTTTGCTCCACTTCCTATTATAACATTATTACCTACAGTAGGGTGTCTCTTACCTTTATCTTTTCCCGTTCCGCCTAAAGTTACTCCATGATATAAAGTTACATTATCTCCAACCTCCGCAGTTTCACCAATAACAACTCCCATACCATGATCTATAAAAAGACCTTTTCCTATAGTTGCCCCTGGATGAATCTCTATGCCTGTAAAAAATCTTGATATTTGAGAAATAAGTCTAGCTAAGAAAAATAAATGTGCTTTATAAAACAAGTGGGATATTCTATAGGCTATTAAAGCATGAATAAATGGATATAATATAAAAACTTCTAAAACATTTCGAGCGGCTGGATCTTTTTCCTTAGCATTTTTTAAATCATATATTAAAGTTTTAAAAGGATTTTTCATAATAATTCACCTCTTTTATTTATCATATAACCCGGTGGATATATATTTTTCCCCACCATCTGGAGCTACAGTTACAACTTTTTTACCTTTTCCCAATTCTCTAGCTATTTTTATAGCTGCTGCTATATTTGCTCCTGAAGATATACCTACTAATATTCCCTCTTCTGTCCCAAATCTTCTTGCATATTCATAGGATTCTTCATCTGTTATAGTCATTACCTCATCTACTACATCTTTTTCATATACCTCTGGTACAAATCCTGCTCCTATGCCCTGTATTTTGTGCGGTGCGGCTTTTCCTCCTGATATTACTGGAGAGTTATGAGGTTCCACAGCTACAACTTTTATATTTTTATTAGATTCTTTTAATCTTCTTCCAATACCTGCTATAGTGCCTCCAGTACCTACTGAAGCTACAAAAACATCTAAATCTTTTACATCCTTTAATATCTCAACAGCAGTAGTTTCATAATGCTTTTTTGAATTAGCTCTATTTGAAAATTGTTGAGGAATAAAATAACCCTTTTTATCTCTAGCTAATTCTTCTGCCTTTTCTATAGCACCTGTCATTCCTTTATTTCCTTCTGTAAGAACCAATTCTGCTCCGTAAGCCTTTATCATGTTTCTTCTTTCTATACTCATGGAATCCGGCATAACAATAATCACTTTATAACCTTTTAATCTTCCTACCATAGCAAGTCCTATTCCTGTATTACCACTAGTAGGCTCTACTATTATATCTCCTGGTTTTATTTTACCCATGCTTTCTGCCTCTTCAATCATACCCAAAGCTGCTCTATCCTTTATACTACCACCAGGATTAAATTTTTCTAGTTTTACATAAACATCTGCCATATTTTCTTCTTGCATATTGTTTAATTTAAACATAGGTGTATTTCCTATTAAGTCTATAGAGCTTTCGTATAACATATTAATCTCCCCTTTTTAAAATAAATTTAATCTAAAAAAACTTCATCTCTATAAAAATATAGAGACGAAGTATATGCTCCGTGGTTCCACTCTAGTTAGATATTAAAATCCCACTTTATCAGGTACTTAATAAATTTATACCCTATCACTATAACGGGTGAACCCGATGTAGCCTACTTTATTCGGTACACAACTCCAAAGGGCACTTCACATAAACCTTCTTTAGAAATTTTCCAGCAAAACAATTTCCTCTCTGAAAAGATTGATTATGCTACTTTCCTTTTTCAACGTTTTTATTTCCGACTATTTTAGTATGAATTCTATAATATAATTATATGATATTTTTTGAATTTGTCAACTACTTATTTACAAAATCTATGTTTGCCTATTACTTTTATTAATGGTCTTGACCAAATCCAAGAACTTGTAGCGGTAACAGGATTAAAGTAATACATAGCCCCACCAGATGGATCCCATCCATTTAAAGCATCCCTAGCTGCATTTATAGAGTTTTGTTCCATAGTTGCATGTATTTGACCATCTACTATAGCAGTAAATGCACCTGGTTGATATATAACTCCGGCCACACTATTAGGGAATTTAGGATTCCTTGTTCTATTTAAAACTACTGCTCCTACTGCTACTTGCCCTTCATAAGGTTCTCCTCTGGCTTCTCCATTTATAAGTCTAGCTAAAAGCATAACATCTTGGTTATTAGAACTTGCACTTCCTCCTGATGATGATCCAGTATTTATTCCAAGTGCAACTAAAGTTTTGTCTCCAATTATTCCATCTACTGTCAAACCATTTTTAGATTGAAAACTTCTTACGGCTGTATAAGTTCCATGGCCAAATATTCCATCTACTCCTCCATTATAATACCCCCAGGCTTTAAGTTTTCTTTGAACCTGTGAAATAATATCTCCTCTATGTCCATAATAATATGCTACAGCTTTAGTAGCATTTGTATAAGGTAATATATAAAGAGTAGTACTGCCATAAGCTATCATTAAAGCTAAAACATATATTATTGCTCTTTTTAAATATATATTCTTCCTCATAATACTCCTCCCACAAAATCCATAGTTTTGCTATTTATTTTAAAATTAGTTTGTGCATAAAATTATAAAAAATACTCTTTTATAAAATAAAATCAAAAAATAAAAAACACATGTAATAAACATATTAATAAATTTATTACATGTATTTTTTATATTTGCTATATTAAATATATTTTAAGATACCATCTTTCATAATAAATATAACTTAAACCGTAACTATTTTAACTTTCTTTCTCCACATAGGTGCAAATACATCCTCTATAATATCATCTATCGATATTGTTCCACATAATTTATTTTCTCCTTCAACTACGGGAATAGATAATAAATCATACTTTATTGCTAATTCTACAGCTTCATTTATATGGTCTGTATCTTTAACTTTTACTATATCCTTATCCATTATATCTTTTAATTTAGCTTTTGGGGTAGATATTATTAAATCTGTGAGGGATATAGCTCCTTTTAGTTGTTCTTTTTCATCTACAATATATATATAATAAGATTCTTCATCCTTAGGTTTTATTTCTCTTAATAAATCTATAGTTTCTTCCGCAGTTATGTTTACATTAAAAGATATAAAATCTTTATTCATTATGCTTCCTGCAGTTTCCTCCTTATAATCCATAAGTTTCCTTATATCCTTAGCATCTCTTTCTTCCATAATAGAAAGAATTTCTTCCACTTCTTCCTCTCTCATTTGTGCCAGTATATCTGCCGCCTCATCCTTTGACATATTATATATAATTTCAGCTTTTTTAGAGGAAGTCATTCCTTCTAACATTTCTGTTTTTACTTCTAAGTCTATTTCTTCAAAAGTATCTGCAGCTAAATCATCATCTAGGCTTTCAAAAACTAATTTTCTATAACTATCATTCATATCTTCTATAATATCTGCTAAATCTGCTGGATGTAATGTTGAAAGCTTTTGGTAAGATACAGATAATTTCAAATTATTATTTACCATTTCTAAAGATTCTACACTATCCCACATTATTAAAGTGTCTTCTATTTTCTTATTAAATATTTTATAAATACTTCTTAATAAGTTTTCCATCCCTATTCTTCTACTTAATGCTAGTGCACCTGTATCTACAGCTATTACTTTATATTCTCCTGCAATTTCTCCAATTCTTAAGTCATGCACTTTAACCATCTTTTTGCCATTTATATCAATTATTTGTTTATCTAAAAGATGTTGTGACAATAAATAGGAATATTTTCTTAATATTATATCTCTAGTTCCTATTACTTTTATAATAGTTTTACTCTCATCATCATAAAAAGAAATATTTTTAAACTCATAATTTGCTAATTCTCTTCCCTTTTTTATCTTATAGGCTATGGCTCTTGGATAGTCATCCTCAGAAGTTACATAAATATCAATTAGTTTACCTATATAATCACCATACTCATCATAAACTCTTTTATTAATAATTTTACTTAAGAAAAAACTTTGTAGCTTCTTCATAAATATTCCTCCTTTCACATTTGTAAAGGAATATTTTAAGCTACAAATAAATAGTTCTGCTTAAATAAATATTCCTCTACAAAATAATATAATTTTTATTTGGCCTATGCTCCCATCATACGGACCAGTTTCCATTTATATCACCATCCTAAAAATTTATAAAACAAAAAGAGCCTATTAGGCTCCTTATACATGCATAACTAAAACTTTAACATCAATCGTTGAGTTTTAGCACTATATAGCTTTGGACTACAGCCAGCTACATTAAGTAAAACCTTACTTCGGTAATACCTGGTGACCCATTGGCATCTCTCGATGTTTCCGGGCAGTAGCGTATATCTATATAGGAGCCTCACCTAACGTACACTATTAACATTTTGCCTTATATTTTTATTATATTGTTTATACCTTTGTTTTGCAACTGAATTTATCAAATTTTTTTAAATTTATTCATTATTTAAATTTATATTGTTTTATTTTAATATATCTTGCTTTTATACCGTATTTCTTATTTTTAAATTATTTTTGATATTAAACAAAATGAACTGTATAATAATATTATTACAAAATTGTATTTAAGATAGGAGAATGAAAATATTGAATAGTATGGACTTTTTACCCATAAGTAAAGAGGATTTGAAAAAAAGAAACATAGATGTTTTAGATTTTATAATAGTAACTGGTGATGCTTATGTAGACCATCCATCCTTCGGTACTGCAATTATAGGGAGAGTATTAGAAAGAGAAGGATTTACTGTGGGAATCATAGCTCAACCTAATTGGAAGAACATAGAAGACTTTAAAAAACTAGGAAAACCTAAATATGGATTTTTAGTTAACTCTGGTAATATAGATTCTATGGTAAATCACTATACTGCATCTAAAAAAAGAAGACATGACGACTTCTATTCCCCAGGTGGAAAATCTGGATATAGACCTGATAGAGCAGTTATTGTTTACTGTAATAAGATAAAGGAAGCTTTCAAAGATTCACCTATAATAATAGGTGGTATAGAAGCTAGCTTAAGAAGATTTGCCCATTATGATTATTGGGATAACTCAGTAAGAAGAAGTATTCTAGAAGATTCTAGCGCAGATTTATTAATATATGGTATGGGAGAAAAACCTATAGTTCAAGTTTCTAATCTTTTAAGATATGGTATGAAAATAGACAGTATAAAAAATGTAAGAGGTACAGCGTATATTGAGAAAGATATATCCTCTTTAAAAGATTATATTGAAATACCATCCTTTGAAGAGGTTTCTACAAATAAAAAATCCTATGCAGAAGCTTACAAAATACAATATTATGAACAAGATTCCATAAGGGGTGAAACCTTAGTGCAGAAACATAAAGAAAGATATGTAGTGCAAAATCCACCCCAACCACCTCTATCTCAAGAAGAAATGGATGAAGTTTATGCACTTCCATACGCTAGGACTTATCATCCTATGTATGAGGCTGAAGGTGGAATTCCTGCCATTAAAGAGGTTAAATTTTCAATTACTAGCCATAGAGGCTGCTATGGAAGTTGTTCTTTTTGTGCTTTGACCTTTCATCAGGGAAGAGTCATTCAAAATAGAAGCCAAGATTCTATTTTAAAAGAAGCAAATATGATGACTAATATGAAGGATTTCAAAGGCTACATCCATGATGTAGGTGGCCCTACAGCTAACTTTAGACATAGGGCTTGTAAAGTTCAAGAAAAACATGGTACTTGCAAAAACAAACAATGTGTATTCCCAAAAGCCTGCAAAAACTTAATTGTAGATCATAAAGAATACTTAAGTTTATTAAGAAAAATAAGAAAAATGCCTAATGTAAAAAAAGTATTTATACGTTCTGGTATTAGATTTGATTATTTAATATATGATAAAAACGATGAGTTTTTTAAAGAATTATGTGAACATCATATAAGTGGACAGTTAAAAGTTGCTCCTGAACATATAAGTGATAAAGTTTTAAACTTAATGGGTAAGCCTACTAGAAATGTTTATGATTCTTTTGTTAAAAAATATTATGATATAAACAAAAAAATACATAAAAATCAATTTTTAGTTCCTTATTTAATGTCTAGTCATCCTGGTAGCGATTTAAAGGCTGCCATAGAACTAGCTCAATATATAAAAAAAATGGGCTATACTCCAGAACAAGTACAAGACTTTTACCCTACTCCTGGTAGCTTATCAACTACTATGTATTATACAGGAGTAAATCCTTTAACTGAGGAAAAAGTTTATGTACCTAAAGATCAAAAAGAAAAAAGCATGCAAAGGGCATTATTACAATTCTCTATTCCTGATAACTATGATCTAGTAAAAGAAGCCTTAATAAAAGCTCACAGAGAAGATTTAATAGGAAATGGACCTGATTGTTTAATACCTTACAATAAACCTCATAAAAAATCTCATAAAAAAAATAATTTTAAAAATAACAATAACCATTCTAATAAAAGTAATGGTAAAAATAAGGATACTAGTAAAAACAATAAAAAAATTAAGAAAAACTCTCTTTCTAAGCATAAAAAAAGAAAATAAACAGCCTCTAGTGCTGTTTATTTTTTATATATTATTAAATAAAAATTATCATAAATTCTATACTCCATTAAATAGTTAAATAAATTTAGTTTTATCTTATCAATTTATTCACAGCTATATATAAAGTATATATCCAAATAATATTCCCTAATATATTGGGTGGTAATATATTAATGTTTAAAAAACTTAGTATAATATCCGATATATTTGCTATTGTACTAAAAAACATTAAATATAATATATTTTTATTTATATACTTATTATTATGTTTTATAAAACATAAAATTAAAAATATTAAATTAATAACTATAAAAAACATGTACATATTAATAGGTGTTAATAATTCCATTATATAGTACTGGCCGTTAAACATATTTATTTTTAAACTATATTTACTCATAAAAAATATTAAAATAGAAGTTATTAATACTGTTATAGAAATTATATAATTTAAGTTAAATTTATTATTTTTTATACATATATAAAAACATATTAATATAGCTATAGGTATAGCTAAAAAATCTAAAAAATATATCCACTTTAGCCAATATAAATTTCTGATATTGCTAACAAATACTAATAAGGTTAAAGATATGAATCTTAAAATCATTAAAAAATATATTATTATAGATATAATTTTTATTTTATGAGGTGCCTTAAAGGCTACTTTTCCACCTTGTATACATATAATAAACATAAGTAATATGGCTGCTATATAAATAAATAAATTTATCATAATTAATTAAACTCTCCAATTTAACAATACTACTACTTATATTTATTAAAATTAAAATTAAAATATTCCTATATTAATCTAATATGCCTAAGATATCTAAACCTTCTTTCACACATTCTATACATAAAGGAAAATCTGGGCCTCTTTCTCCATCTATATCCGTAACTATATCTTCATTAGATTCTATTATAAGCTTATTTGTTTTAAAATATATTAATGCATTTACATCTTCTAGATGTTCTCCTTTTATCATTTTTATAAATAATCCTATCATATCCTTAATAGCGCAAGCCTTTATTATTATTACATCTAACATGCCATCATCAACCTCTGCCTTATAAGCCATATGAAGATTACCTGCTGTTTGTCCATTGAAGACCATCATAAGATACATATCTCCATCAAAATTAACTTCCTCAGATTTAACATTAATCTTCAATCTTCTAAAATTAGGAAGTTGTTCTAATCCTTTTACATAGTAAGCAAGTTTGCCCATAGTATTTTTTAAATTAACATCAGTTTTTTGAGATACATCTGTAAATAATCCTGTGCTAGCAACGTTAATAAAATATTTATCATTTATTTTGCCTAAATCAACCTTTTTTACAGAGCTCTTTAATATTTGCTCACAGGCCTCCCTAACATTTATTGGCATACCAATAAATTTAGCAAAATCATTAGCAGTACCTGTAGGTAATATTGCAATTGGAAGATCAATTGCAAATTTTTTTAAATGATTTACCACATTATCTACAGTACCGTCTCCCCCTGCTACCAATATATATTTATAGCTTTCATCAATAGATTTAAAAGCGTCATCAAGATCATATTCTAAACTTATCCTATAAGGCACTACTTCATATCCATATTTCTGATGTATTCTTATTACCTGGTCTATTTGAGATATTATAGCCTTTTCTCCTGAATATGGGTTATAGATAAATTTTACCTTACTCATTTCAAATCTCCTCTTATAGTTTTTACTTTATAATTAAATTAGCTGTACCATTATATAATAGCAAATCCACAAGATTTTAACAATAAATCCTGTGGATATTTTAACCTAATTATTTTGCTCTGAAATACCACTTAAAGCTTTTTGGGCTTCATTTTCATGTTGAGGTTCTATAGCTATATCACCTAAAGAAACTATACCTACTATATTTTTGTTATCCTCTACAGGTAATCTTCTTATTTGTCTTTCACTCATTATCCTAGCTGCATCATGTATATCCATATCTTTATTAGCTACTACAGGATTAGATGTCATAATATCTCCAACTTTAATATTATTATCTGATCCATTTGCTACGGATCTTAAAGCTATATCCCTATCTGTAATAACTCCAACCACTTTATTATTTTCACAAATAGGTATAGATCCAACATTATGTTCACTCATAAGCCTCGCTGCCTTTTCTACAGAATCATTTCTATTCACCGTTGCTACATTTTGGGTCATAACGTCCATAACTTTCATAATAACACCTCCAAACATAGTTTATCCACATACCTATTTTTTATTTAACAATTATTATGAATTTCTTAATTAATTATTATTTTTTGTTTTTAATTCTATTTATAGCTTAAATATATTTGCAAAATGTTGTATAATATTATATATTTCAATTAATAGGAATTATATTTTTTTAGGAGTGATAATATAATGGCAAAAATAGCAAAGAGTGCCGTACCAAATGCTTTTACTTTAGGAAATTTAGGTTGTGGAATTATGTCTTTAATGATGACATTTCAACAAAACTATAAATGGGCTGCTTTATTTATACTAATTGCGGGTTTAATGGATAGATATGATGGAAGAGTTGCTAGGTTTTTAAAGGTTGATAGTGCTATTGGTAAAGAATTAGATTCTTTGGCTGATTTAGTTTCTTTTGGTGTAGCACCTTCTATATTAACTTTTCACATTTATAATTTTAGCAATTTAGGGATACTAGGTTATTTATTAGTATTAATGTTTCCTATAGCTGGAGCATACAGACTTGCTAGATATAATATTACTGAATTTGATGGTTCTTTTTCTGGTATACCAATAACCTTAGCTGGTATGTTTATGGCTCTATATTGTTTAATTAGCTTAAATAGAATTGGCTCTTCAAGTTTAACTGTAATTTTAATCATAACATTATCTTATCTTATGGTTAGTAATGTAAAATTGAAAAAATTCTAAAAAAATCGTGGTTTTCCACGATTTTTTTATTATTAATAAATTAAGTACATTAAAATCTATGTTTTTGATATTAAATCTCTTTTATACTTTTTAAATATTCGCTATCTAATTCATCCACACTTGAATCTAAATCTATATTTACTGTCAAATTATCGTAACTTTCTTTATTAAAATTATATAAATCCTCTTCTAGCAATTCTAAAAAATATTCATCTGGATAAAACAACTCCACTTTTTTCACCTCTTTAAATTATTTGTAATTTTCATAGTATATTTTTTAAATATCTTTGTTCATATTCATTTTATTCTTACCTCATAAAGTTGTTACTAAACAATATAAGGAAAGTGCATCGCACTTTCCTTAATATTCGTAAAAACAGCTTCCACCTATAAATTCTCTTAATATGGAGTTATCTGGTACTAAGTTCATGTCAACTTCTTTAAAGAAGTTTAAGAAACTTTTTAACCTAGTTGCTTCATAATGAACAGTGCTGTTTTTATCTATTTTGTTAAGTTCTGCAAGAGCATATTTTTTTAATATACAAAGTTCATAAACTATTGTGGAATTAAACATTACATCTGCATTTTCTTGGAATACAAATATATTTCTGTCTTCACCTCTTTTTATGGATGGCCACATTTTTAAGGTTTCTTCTCCTTTATAACCTCTTGATAAATAATCTCTAACTAGCCTTCTTATTATTCTTACATCTGTTGTAGATACTCTGTTATGATTATCTATATTTAATTGAGTTAATGCACTTATATATATTTTAAATTTATTTTTATCCGGTATTTCTCTTGTTAATATTGGATTTAATCCATGTATTCCTTCTATAATAAGTATTCCATTTTTAGGAAGTTTTATTTTTTTATCATTATATTCTCTTTTACCTTTTTTAAAATTGAAAGTAGGTATTTGTACCTCTTCTCCCTTTAATATATGTTTTAAATTTTCATTAAATAAATCTATATCTAGAGCATCAATAGATTCAAAATCATAATCTCCATTTTCATCTTTTGGAGTATCCTCTCTATTAACAAAATAATTATCTAATGAAATAGGCACAGGAACCAAAGCGTTAACTCTTAATTGAATTCCTAATCTATTAGCAAAAGTAGTTTTTCCTGATGATGAAGGTCCTGATATTAGTACCATTTTTATGTTCTCTTTATCATATATCATATCTGCTATATTTGCTATTTTCTTTTCATGCAGAGCCTCTGATACTCTTATTATGTCTTTTATTTCGCCATATACAACTTTATCGTTTAGTGCCCCTACGTCTCCTACATCTAAAATTTTAGCCCATTTCTCTGTTTCTCTAAATATTTTTGTAAGCTTTTTATATTCAACAAACTCTGGTATATTAAATGGGTCTTTTTCCCTAGGATATCTCAATATAAAACCTGGATCATAATACATAATATCAAAATTTTTAATTGCTCCTGTTGAATATGCCATAGGTCCATAAAAATAATCATATCTTCCATCTAATTCGTATAGCTTCACTTCTTCATGTGGAATATGACTTAAAAGCCTAACTTTATCTTTCATTCCATATTCTTTAAATATTTCTATAGCTTTTTCTTTTTTAACTGAAACTTTTTTTATCTTTATGTCTTTACTTATTATTTCATTCATTTTATTTTTAATCTTTAATATATCATTTTCATTTAATGATATATTCTTATGAATTTCACCATATAATCCTTTGCCTAAAGAATGCTCTATAATAACAGTAGCTTCAGGATATAAATCTAAAACCGCCTTTATAAATATAAACTGCAAAGTTCTAACATAAGTTTTTAATCCCATTTCATCTGTTATATCTACAGGAGTGAATACTCCCTCTTTTTTCACTTTGGAAGTTAGTTCATAATATTCTTCATCTATTTTTCCTAAAACAATAGGTATATTACTTTCTAATTTATTTTCTTTTACTACATCATATAAGATTTTATCTCCAGATACTAGAATATTACTACCATTAGGCATATATAGCTTTAATTCTTCCATTTTATTCATCTCCTTATTTTAGGCTGTAATATTATTATAATTCAATTCATTATATTTTGTTACCTATATTTATTCATATTTTTATTTAAATTTGCCACAATATGATTATAAGGAGGTTTGCATATGTTTATAGTCTTAATCAGAACTATAATTTTATATCTTTTGGTTATATTATCTATGAGACTAATGGGTAAAAAACAAATAGGTGAATTGGAGCCTTTTGAGTTAGCTATAACCATAATGATATCAGAATTGGCGTCACTGCCCATGCAAGATTCTCGTATACCCTTATTACACGGAATAGTTCCTATATTAACTCTTTTAATACTTCAAAACCTATTTTCTCTTATTCAACTTAAAAGCGAAAAAATAAGAAGCTTAATTAACGGAGAACCTAGTATATTAATAGAAAAAGGGAAAATAGACTTTCAAGAATTAAAAAACCAAAGATTCAACATAAATGATTTAATGGAAGAACTAAGACTCCAGGGGTATTATGATTTAGAAAATATAGAATATGCAATTTTAGAAACTAGTGGTCAATTATCTATAATCCCTAAAACAGAAGAATCACCTGTTACCAAAAAAGATTTATCTTTACAATTTACTCAAGAAAGATTGCCTGTAACATTAATATTAGATGGAAAAATTAACAAAAAAAATTTAAAGTTAATAAAAAAGGATGAAAAGTGGTTAGAAAACAAATTAAAAAAAGATAATATTAGTTCTTATGATGAGCTATTAATAGCTATTTTAAATTCTAAAGGTAATTTATATTATCAAAAAAAATAAAAATATAAGTAGGTGGTATTATCAAAAGAAGTATAACATCATTTATATTATTTTTAATTCTAATTTTTACTCTTGTTAACTATTCATTTAAACTAAATACTACTTGTAAAAATTTCATGAATCAATGCAATGAATTAGAAGAACTAGTTTCTTCTGAATCCTGGGAAAAAGCATATGGTAAATCCTTGGAACTATTTAATGACTGGCAAGACAACCATTTTGTTATTTCTATGGTTATAAATCATTCAGAAATAGATAATATAAATAATGAATTATGGAAACTTACTCAATATGTAAAATGTAAAAGTGAAGATGAATCATTAGCTTCTATCCATGTAGTTAAATTTTTATTAGAACATATTATTAAAATGGAAAAAATAAATATAGAAAATATAGTATAATATTAATGCATTTTGATATATAAGTATATACTAATATAATATATAATACTCATAATTCATTTATTGCACTTTTAAAAAATATATAAATGAATTATAATTAAATTGTGGAAAATATCTAAGTAATAATTTATAATATAATTATAGTTATTAAACAAAAGTCCCATAGGGACTTTAATTGTCCCTATGTATTTGTTTTAAATTTATTTTTGGAAGGTGGAATTTTAAATGGCATTAGTAACAACTAAAGAAATGTTTAAAAAAGCTTATGAAGGTAAGTATGCTATAGGAGCATTCAACATTAACAATATGGAAATATTACAAGGAGTTGTAAATGCTGCTAAAGCTGCAAACTCAGCTGTTATACTACAAGTATCTGCAGGTGCTTTAAAATATGCTGGTCCTAAATACTTAAAAGCAATGGTAGATGCAGCTATAGCTGATACTGGAATAGATGTAGCCCTACATTTAGATCATGGCGCAAGCTTAGATGTTGTAAAATTAGCTGTAGAAAGCGGATTTACTTCTGTAATGTTTGATGGTTCCCATTATGATTACGAAGAAAATGTAGCTAAAACTAAAGAAGTTGTAGAATATGCTCACTCCCATGGTGTTGTAGTTGAAGCTGAATTAGGAGTACTAGCAGGAGTAGAAGATGATGTACAAAGTGATGTACATATCTACACTGATCCAGAACAAGCAGTAGACTTCGTAAATAGAACAGGTGTTGATTCTTTAGCAATAGCTATAGGAACAAGTCATGGTGCTTACAAATTTGCTGGAGAAGCCCAATTAAGATTTGATATATTAGAAGAAATCCAATCAAAATTACCTGGATATCCAATAGTTCTTCACGGAGCATCTTCTGTAGATCCAGAATCTGTTGATACTTGTAACAAATACGGTGGAGAAATAAAAGGAGCTAAGGGAGTTCCAGCTGATATGCTTAGAAAAGCATCTTCTATGGCAGTATGTAAAATAAACATGGATACAGATTTAAGATTAGCTATGACAGCTGGTATAAGAAAAGTTCTTTCTGAAGATCCAAAACAATTTGACCCTAGAAAATACTTAGGTGAAGGTAGAGCAAGAATAGAAAAAATCGTTGAAGATAAAATAAAAGATGTTTTAGGCTCAACTGATTCTTTAAAATAAATAAAATAATTATGAAGTTATATTAGTAATTATTATAATAGTAGATAGATCTGTATTAAAAACAAATCTATCTACTATTTTTCTATTATTAGTTCGGGTCTTTTAAGTAACTATTATATAAATTTAATATAAATATTTCTTGTTTTTAAATTATAAATGTCTACTTTTGCATATAATTATAAACATTTTTAATCATGATATTTACAGATCCATCCCCTACTCTTTTTACTTCAAACCTTGACTCATCATGATAAGATTCTTCATCTATATACAAATCAATATCCTTATCTATCTTTACTCTTATTCTTTTAAATTTTTTATCTACCCATTCTTTGTCTACGGATATTTTATCTTTTACTCCCTGCTCAGAAATAAAACCTTCATAATTTAATTTAATATCAGGATTTTCTCCGAATATATCATTAGAAACTTCTTTTACATCTATAGTATCCTCTTCTTTTAATAGCTTATTTACTGTTCTTATTATTTTTTCTGAGGTATCTGCATTTTCATTTAGGTTAGATTTAGCCCACTTTTCTGTGGCTTTCACAAAATTTTTTGTAACATCTCTTTCATTCTCTACTATCTTACAACCTAAATATTTACTTATAAAATAGTTTGAACCATATTCTTCACTATCTTTAGATTTTTTCTGTTTATCTATAACCATTAAATTAAATTCTTGCTCTTCTCTTATAGGTTTTATGAATGCACATTTTTGTATCTTTTGGGCACTTGCAGGTAATCCTGTAAATTCTGGCACTATATCTATATCTATCTTATCTTCCACCATATCCACTACATGAATATAATTTTTAACATAATCCATTTTTAATATGGCTAACATTGGTCCATATTCTGTAGATATAGAAACTATCATCAAATCACAGGAGGATATATTATCATTACCCTTCATTAATATAAAAAGTTGCCTAGCCAACTCTTTAGAAACATCTAACAAATCATTTTGACCATTTAAATATTCCTGTGAAAGCTCTTTTACTATATTCCTTTCCTCATTAAATATAGCATATTTCAATTCTTCATCCTTTAAACATCTATCTACATGTTTTAATATAAACTTATATATCTCATCGTCCAGTCTTAATTTATATTCATTTAATATAGGCTCCTCACTATTGTTATCTAATATATGTATTATAGCCTCATTAATATTTACTTCTTTTATGTATTCCAAAAATAACACTCCTCATTTACATTATTTAACATATATATTATATTTCAAACTATACATAAATTCAAAATTCTATAACAAATATATTAACACAAAAGCTTTATTCTTTCCAAAACTCATTATTATATGATTGTACCAAGTTACTAATACTCTGTAATATTTTACTGTATTTTCTTTCAACTATCTAGTTACTCTTCCGATTACTCTCTATATTTACTACCTCATCAGATGTATCTTTGTATATTTTCACACCTAAAAGATCTAATTTTTAGTCCTAACACAAATTTAGAGAAATTCTTTATACTTTTTAGTTTCATTCCTAATAATTCAAATAAATTTTTAATATAAAATTAAGATACTCCTAAATTGTTTTTATAACTATTATGGTACAATATATAATATAAACTTAATGACATCATTTAATTATCCCCATTAGGAGTGATTTTATTGAAAGAAATGGAAACTAGAATAATAAAAATAAATGTGGAAGAAATTAGAAAAAAATTATTGAGTTTAGGTGCTGTAAAAGTTAAAGAGGAAAATCAAATTAATAATATTTATGATTTTTCTGATAAAAAACTATTAAAAAACAAAGGCTATGCAAGAATTAGATATATAAAAGATGTTATTAAAAATGAAGAACATTATTATATGACTGTGAAAAAACTTATAAGTCAAGAAAAATATAAGATTATGGAAGAAAATGAAACTGAAATATTAGATTCTAAAGAAGGTGAAAATATTTTTAAGGCCTTAGGATTACAATTAATAGAGTCTATATCAAAATTTAGGGAAAGCTATAAATATAAAGAAACCTTAGTAGAAATAGATATTAATGATAAAAGTTTTTGTCCTTTCCCTTATATAGAACTAGAATCCAATAATGAAGAAGAATTAAAAGAATTAGTAGAATTATTAGGTTATTCTATGAATGATACTACTTCAAAAACTATATATGAAATATTAAAAGAAGAAAAGGTAAAATAATTTATGTTTGGATACGTTACTCCCTGCAAAATGGAGCTCAAAATAAAAGAATATGAAAAATTTAGAGCTTATTATTGTGGACTATGTAAAACTATAAAAAAAGATTATGGTGAATTGCCTAGAGTCACCATAAATTATGATATGACTTTTTTAGGCATATTATTAGATTCCCTAGAAGATAATAAAAATACATTTACAAAAGAGCATTGCATTATTCATCCTATAAAGAAAAAAGTTATTATAACCAATAACGAAGCACTAAAATACGCATCATTTTTTAATGTAGCTTTAAGTTATTATAAACTTTTAGATAATGTAGAAGATGATAACTCTATTAAAAGTAATATATACTCTAAATTTTTAAAAAAATACATACACAAAAATAATGATTTATATGAAAAACATATCCACACTGTGGATAATTCTTTGAAAAATTTATATATTTGCGAAAAGGATTATGAAAATAAAAACATTGATGAAATTTCTCATCATTTTGCCCATTTGACGGGCTATATATTATCTTCCTATAAAGATTTTTCTTTTAAAGATAGTCTTTATTGGCTAGGATATAATTTAGGAAAGTGGATTTATATAATTGATGCTTTTGATGATCTAGAAAAAGATATAAATGAAAACAAATTTAATGTTATAAATAATGTTTATAATAAAAATAATTTAAATTATAAAGAGTTTCGAAATAGCATAAAAGATAAAATAGATTTTTTACTAGTAAACTGTGCCAGTGCCTGTTTAAATAATTTTAACACTATGCCTATTGTAAAGAATAAAGGTTTATTATATAATATTTTACAATTTGGTTTAATGGAAAAAATGGAACGAGTATTAAAAGGAGTGAATACAGAAAATGAATCCCTATGAAATTTTAGGAATAAATAAAAATGCTTCTAAAGAAGAAATTCAACAAGCTTATAGAAAACTAGCTAAAAAATATCATCCTGATCAATATGGTAATAACCCTCTTAGAGATTTAGCCGAGCAAAAAATGAGAGAAATTAATGAAGCCTATGATTATTTAATGAAAAATAATAATTCCCAAAGCTATAATTCAAATAATTATAATGGCAGCTCTAATAGTCATTCTTCTAATGACTATGCTTCTATAAGGGCTGATATAGATAGAGGAAATATATCTTCTGCGGAACAAAAATTAAATAGTATAAATGTCAGAAATGCAGAATGGTACTATCTTATGGGACGTGTAAATTATTCTAAAGGTTGGTATGATGTAGCCCATAATTATTTTAATAATGCTTATAGCTTAGATCCTTCAAATTTTGAATATAGAGATGCCTTAAACAAAATGAGCAGCAATAATAATTCTTATAGAAAACCTTATTATTCTGAAAGAAGAAGTGATCCTGATATGTGCAGAATTTGTGGTACTCTTTATTGTATGGATTGTTGTTGTGAATGTTGCGGAGGAGATTTTATTAGTTGTTGCTAAAATAATTTGGGGAGATGATAGTTTATGAAAACTACCCATTTAAAATCTTCAAATATAGCTAAAGGTGGAATATTTACAGCTATAAGTTTTTTACTTATTTATTTAAGCACTATATTACCAGTAAATAAACTCTCCTTATTAGCTACTGCTTCTGCTATTATTCCTATAGCTATAATAAGTACAAATGTAAAAAATGGCTTCTTAGTATACTTATCCACATCAATTTTATGTTCTATAGTAGTTGGCATAAGTAGAAGCTCTGTAATTTTTTATATAATATTTTTTGGTCTATATGGAATAATTAAATATTATATAGAAAATTTCAATAAACTTTACATAGAAATAATATTAAAATTTTTATTTTTTAATATATGCTTAATAATTTTATTTTATATATATAAGTTATTTTTTCAGGGTATTCCTATAATTAATAAATATATATATATTTATTTTATTGTAGCTCAGATAGCTTTTATTGCATTTGATTATGTTTTAACTCTATTCATATTTTATATTGATAAGCACTTTATTAAAAATATAAGGCTTTAATATATTGACAAAATTACTCAATTTGTTATAATAAATTTTGTTAATATAATTATTGCCCATTCGCCAAATGGTAAGGCACCTGCCTCTGGAGCAGGCATTTGTTGGTTCGAATCCAGCATGGGCAGCCAAAAGAGTTCTTTTAAAGAGCTCTTTTTTATTTTATAAAATTTCTCTTTTATAAAAAATTATATAATATTTTCAATTTTAATAGTAAAAACTTTGTTTAAAATTAATATATAATATTTTATTCTACTAATAAAATACGCTCACTTGTGCAAAATATATTTATGACTTTTAAGTGAGGTGTATAAAGTGAATTATAAAATTAGAAACAAATTTATATTTTACTCTTTGTTTGTAGTATTACTAACAAGTATTCTATTAATACCTCTATACAATGCAAAAGCTTATAAAGATATTTCTCCAAGGGAGGTAAAACACATAATATCAACACCCTATTCTACTGCCCTAATAATAGATGTTAGAACCCCTAAACAATTTAGTAATGGTCATATACCTAAAAGCTTAAATATTCCAATAGATAATTTTAGGGATACAATGTTATCTAAAAATATAGATAAAAACACTAAAATAATTATTTATTGCAATACTGGTGTAAGAGCTAAAAACGCGTCAAATTTATTAGATAAATTAGGATTCACTAATGTATATATCCTAGACCGCTTAAACTCATGGCCCTATCCTTTAGAATATTAATAAAAATATATATTTACTAATGTCTTGACAATATATGTATCATAATATACAATTGAGTATAAATTAATATTAAAAGCCTTGAACAGGAGTAGTAATATTTTTTCTATATAAAGAGAACTGTTGGATGGTGCAAAACAGTATAGGGAAATGTGAACTTGCCTGGGAGCTTGTCTATCAAAAATAGACACGGGTAAAACCGTTATTTTTATAAGAGAAATCTATTAATTTATAGATTTAATTAGAGTGGTACCGCGGATAACCTTTCGTCTCTATTAAGAGATGATAGGTTTTTTTATTTTATATAAAAATATTCTAAACTTATTTTTATATAATTAAATAAATTTTATTATATAAATATTTAACTATTTTTAATATTTATTTGTAAATAATAATTTATAAAATAGATAGGAGGATTATTATGGGAAACTATAGTACTAAAATCGATAAGAAATGGCAAGAGAAATGGGAAGAAAACTCTCTATACAAGTTTAATAATAAAAATTTAGATAAAAAATTATATGTTCTTGAAATGTTTTCTTATCCATCAGGAAGTAAATTACACGCTGGTCACTGGTTTAACTATGGTCCTGTGGACTCTTGGGCAAGATTTAAAAGAATGCAAGGATATAATGTTTTTCAACCTATGGGCTTTGATGCTTTTGGTCTTCCAGCTGAAAACTATGCAATAAAAACAGGTATACATCCAAAAGACTCCACCTTCAAAAATATTGAAACCATGGAATCTCAATTAAGAGCTATGGGTGCTATGTTCAACTGGGAAAACGAAGTTATAACTTGTTCACCAGACTATTATAAATGGACTCAATGGGTATTTTTAAAGCTTTATGAAAAAGGTTTAGCTTATAAAAAGAAAGCACCTGTTAATTGGTGCCCAAGTTGTAATACTGTTCTTGCTAACGAACAGGTTTTAGATGGAAAATGCGAAAGATGTGATAGCAATGTTGATAAAAAAAATCTGGAACAATGGTTCTTAAAAATAACCGACTATGCTGATGAATTATTAGAAAAACTTGATGAATTAGATTGGCCTGAAAAAACTAAAGCTATGCAAAAACACTGGATTGGAAAATCTGTAGGTGCTGAAGTTACATTTAACGTAGCAGATTCAGATTTAAGCTTTAATGTATTTACTACAAGAGTAGATACTTTATTTGGAGTTACTTATGTAGTTTTAGCTCCAGAAAATGATTTAGTAGATAAACTAACTACAGCAGAAAATAAAACTGCAGTTGAAGCATACAAAGATCAAGCTAAAAACCAATCTGATATAGAAAGACAATCTATAACTCGGGAAAAAACTGGTGTATTCTCAGGTTCCTATGCTATAAATCCTATAAACGGTAAAAAAGTACCTATATGGATAGGAGATTATGTATTAAATACCTATGGAACAGGTTGTGTAATGGCAGTTCCTGCTCATGATGAAAGAGATTTTGCTTTTGCTACTAAATATAGTCTTCCTATAGAAAGAGTTATAGAAGGTGGTGACTCTCTTCCTTATACAGAATATGGTAGAATGATCAATAGTGAAGAATTCGATGGCTTATCTGGAGATAAAGCTAAAGAAGCTGTAATTTCCAAGCTAGAATCTATGGATCTTGGTAGAAAAAAAGTAAACTATAGATTAAGGGATTGGCTTATATCAAGACAACGATATTGGGGTGCCCCTATTCCTATAATTTATTGTGAAAAGTGTGGTACAGTAGAAGTTCCTATGGCTGAGCTTCCTGTAGAATTACCATATAATGTAGAGTTCTCTCCAGATGGGAAATCACCTTTAGGTAAATGTGATGACTTTATAAATACAACTTGCCCAAAATGTGGCGGTCCAGCTAGAAGAGAAGCAGACACATTAGATACTTTTGTATGTTCTTCTTGGTATTATTTAAGATATCCAGATAATAATAACGAAAAAGAAGCTTTTGATCCTGAATTAATAAATAAAATGCTTCCAGTTGATAAATATGTTGGAGGTCCTGAACATGCTTGTATGCATCTTTTATATGCTAGATTTATAACTAAGGCTTTAAGGGATATGGGCTATCTAAACTTTGATGAACCATTTTTATCTCTTACTCATCAAGGACTAATATTAGGCCCTGATGGTTTAAAAATGAGTAAATCAAAAGGGAATACCATCTCTCCTGACGATTATATAAAGGAATTTGGTGCAGATGTATTCAGAATGTATCTAATGTTTGGATTTGATTATACAGAAGGTGGGGCTTGGAGTGACGATGGTATAAAATCCATAGGCAGATTCATAGACAGAGTGGAGAGAATACTAGAAAATGCTAGAGAAGAAATAAAAAATTCTAAAAATAATAAATCTATCATGGATAAAGATGAGAAAGAATTGAATTATGTAAGACATCATAGCATTAAATCTATAACTGAAGATATAGATAAAATGCAATTTAATACTTCTATAGCAAGATTGATGGAATTTACAAATGCTCTATCTAAATATCTTGGTGATGATACTTTTAAAAATGCTTCATTCTTAAAAGAAAGTATAATTGACTTTATAAGATTATTAGCACCTTTTGCTCCTCATTTTGCTGAAGAACAATGGGAACTTATAGGCATTAATTCTTCTGTTTTCAATGAAAAATGGCCTAAATTTGATCCTAAAGCCTTAATAAAAGATGAAGTTGAAATAGCCGTACAAGTAAATGGCAAAATAAGAGCTAAAATAAATATATCTACTAGTTCATCTGAAGAGGAAATAAAAGAATCAGCATTAAATAATGAGGATATTAAAAATTCTATAGGTGATAAAGAAATTAAAAAAGTTATAGTAATAAAAAATAGATTAGTTAATATAGTTGCTAAATAAAATTAAAAAGGCTGTCTCAAGATAAAAATAGATTTAATTTTAATATAGTAAATATGGAAAATACATGTAATAAGCATATGAATAAGCTTTAGAAGTTCTTAATTTGACAGAATTAAAAATTTTCGTAATTCCTCACAGGACGTGAGGAGCCAGTAGTGAAGCCAAGGATGGCGCCTCTACTGGGCAGAAAATTTTTAATGGAGTCAAATTTAGAACTTCTTAGCAAAATGAAGTGCCTTATGAATGTATTTTCTATATTTACAGATTAAAATTAAATCTATTTTAATAAGCCATATTTAACTCTTATTTATACATTTCTATAGTTTTTTCCGTAGATTTTAGAAGACTATTTAATTCAAATACTTCCCCTTCTTCTATAAGTTTGTTCAATTGCTCTTGATATCTATTAGAATCTATAATTTTTCCCATAGATTGCAACGTTAAAATATTATCCATTATGTAAGATACTAAACTTGATTTTACTTCAAAAAGTTTCTGTGCATCCTTTATTTCATCCTTTATTTCCATCATTAATTTGTCTAAGTTAGACGCTGCATCTGCAGCTGATTTAAGCTTCAACTTTATATCCTTAGGTATTTGATGTTTATATTTATAATTTAATGAATGTTCTATAGTAGCCCAAAAATTCATAGCTAATGTTCTTATTTGAAGTTCTGCTAAAATCTCCTTTTGACCTTCTGCCATACTAACAGGATATTTTATAATCATATGATAACTTCTATATCCACTATTTTTAACATTAGTTATATAATCTTTTTCATATATTATTTGCATATCTTTTCTCTGTCTTACTAGCTCCACTACCTTCTCTATATCACTAGTAAATTGACACATTATTCTTATTCCTGCTATATCTTCCATTTCATAGCAAATTCTATCTAATGGTATATTGAATTTATTTGCTTTTTCTAGGATACTAGAAATTTCTTTTACTCTTCCTGTAACAAATTCTATAGGAGAGTATTCATTTTTTTCTCTATATTCTTTTCTTATACTTCTAAATTTAACTTTAAGTTCCTCTACTGCTTGCTTATATGGTATTAAAAAAGTTTTCCATTCACCTAGTGCCATACCCTTCACCCTTTTCAATATATGCTTTGAATTTTGTAATTTATCCTATATTACCTATTATCATTATATATTGTTTTGATATTATAATATAATTATAATTGTATATTTGATATAATTATAATATCAGATATGAATGCGAAAATGAAGGTGATAATTTTGAATTACAATGAATCACATAAAAATAATAGTAAAGATTGGCCAATATATAAAAAAAATAGCGCTGAATGGTTAAAAGAAAAATCTCTTTTATATGATAAAGAAGTCACCTGCCCTGTGTGTGGTAATACCTTTAAAGCAAAATCTATAAAAACTTCTTCTTACAGAATTCTAAAAAAAGATTCTGATCTTTTTATACGATATTCTATTATAAATCCTTATTTTTATGATGTTTGGGTTTGTAATGAATGTGGTTATGCTGCTATGAAAAAAGATTTTAACAAAATAAGATCTTTTCAAATAAATTCTGTAAAAGAACAAATAACTTCAACTTGGATTCCTAGGGAATATCCTGAAGTATATAATATAGATATAGCTATTGAAAGATTTAAATTATCTTTATTAAATTATGTGGTTATAGAATCTGCTTATAGTAAAAAAGGCTTTAATTGTTTAAAGTTGGCTTGGATGTATAGACTAAAGGATGATTATGATAAAGAAAAATTATTTTTAAGTGAAGCCCTAGAATCTCTTAAAGAAGCTTATTTTTCAGAGGATTTTCCTATATATGGGATGGATAGATACACTACCATGTATTTAATAGGTGAATTACTGCGGAGAACTGGAAATTCTGAAGAAGCTTTGCGTTGGTTTAGTAATGTTATAACCTGTCCTGGTATTTCTAGTAGATTAAAAAATTTAGCTAGAGATCAAAATGATTTTATAAAAGAAGAAATGAATAAAATTGATTTTACTACTATACCTAACGAGATTGATAAAATAGATAATACTAAACCCAAAAAGGGAATCTTAGCTAGACTTCTAAGTAAAATAAAGTAAAACTCCTATAAACATATTTTATAGGAGTTTTACTTTATTTATATAAATAGATTTACATTAGAATCCTCAGCTTCTCCTAAATAATATCCTACTCCGCCTATTTTCACTCCATCTATTAATTCCTCTTCTTTTATTCCCATAACATCCATAGACATTTGGCATGCCACTATATTTATACCTGAAGCTATAGCTGATTCTATTAACTCTTCAAGAGAAGATATATTTTTATCCTTCATTACCTTTCTAATCATTTTGGATCCCATGCCCAACATGTTCATCTTAGAAAGTTTTAACTTTTTACTTCCCCTTGGCATCATTGTTCCAAACATTTTATCCATAAATCCCTTTTGTACACTTGCTTTCTCTGATTTTCTTAATATATTTAATCCCCAAAATGTAAAGAACATAGTTACCTTTTTCCCCATAGCTACAGCACCATTTGCTATAACAAAAGATGCTATTGCTTTATCTAAATCTCCACTAAATACAACTAATGTTTTATTATCATTTTGCTTAGTTTGTACTTCACTCTTTTTTTCATCTACTTGTAATTTTTTTTTACCTTTCTTAATAATAGCTGTGACTATTCCTTTATCCTTTGATACATTTAATAGTTCATTATTTGTTCTTTCACACCAGGATTGTATATCTACATAAAATCCTGGATCTGAAGCTTTTACTTTTAAAGTTTCTCCTTCACTCATTTCATTTACAGTGTTGTTTACTTTCATTAGTGGCCCTGGACAACTTAAACCACAAGCATCCAGTTCTAAAATTTCTGCTACCTCTTCCTTAGTTTCATTATTTCCCTTCATTTTATCTTCTGGCATCTTATCTATTTTTTCAGGTATAAACTTATTCATAATATAAGTTTTATATCCACCATTAAGATTTTTAACCTTGTACCCATTGGCCATTAATATTCTAGCACCAATATACCCGCGTAACCCTATTTGGCAATATATCCATACTTCTTTATCCCTTGGAATTTCACTTAGTCTATCTCTTAATTGATTTATTGGTATCTCTATTGCTCCCTCTATTTTCCCATTTTCAATTTCTATATCATCTCTTACATCCAATAATACAATCTCTTCTTTATTCCTATCATCTATATTATTTGGTGATATATTTTCTACTTTTCCTGTTAATAAATTCTCTGCCACAAAACCTACCATATTAACAGGATCCTTAGCTGAAGAATATGGAGGGGCGTAAGCTAATTCTAACTCTTCTAAATCATATATAGTTCCACCAAATCTTATTACTGTAGCAATATCATCTATTCTTTTATCTACCCCATCATAACCAAAAGCTTGAGCACCTAAAATCTTACCTTTATCATCAAATATTAATTTTAAGCTTATTGGTGTACCCCCTGGATAGTAACTTGCATGAGATTGGGAATGTGTATAAACTACTTTATATGGTATATTAAATTTAGATAAAATTCTTTCATTATTACCTGTACTACCGCCTGTTAATCCAAAAACTTTAATTATAGCAGTTCCTTGAGTACCTTTATAAGAAGAATTTAATCCACATAGATTATCTGCAGCTATTCTACCTTGTTTATTTGCTGGTCCTGCTAATGGTATGGCTGTTTTATTTTCATTTATATAGTCTATTACTTCTATAGCATCTCCTACGGCATATATGCCTTCTACATTAGTTTTCATATGTTTATCTACTATTATATGACCTCTAGAACCAATTTCTATAGAAGACCCCTTTAAGAACTCCGTATCTGGTTTTACACCTATAGCCAATATAATCATATCTGCATTTAACTCAGTGTTACTTTGAAGGGATATTTTTATTTTATTATTATTTTCTTCAAAAGATTTAACTCCATCGCCTAAAATTAACCCTACACCGTTATCCTGTAACTCCTGTTCGGCAAAAGTAACCATATCTGAATCAAAAGGTGCTAATATGTGGGGAGCAGCTTCTACTAATACCACATTTATACCTCTCTCTCTAAGGTTTTCTGCCATTTCGATACCTATATATCCCCCACCAACAACTACTGCACTCTTAACATTTTTGTTGTCTACATAATCTTTTATTCTATCTGTATCTGGAATATTTCTTAATGTAAATATTTTCGAACTATTTATCCCTTCTATAGGTGGTTTTATAGGTGTTGCCCCTGGTGACATTATTATATAATCATATGTTTCCTCATAGTTTCCCTTTTCTTTACTATTTACTGTAACTTTCTTTTCTTTGGTATTTATTGATGCAACTTCACTATTTACTCTAACATCAATGTTGAATCTACCCATCATAGCTTCAGGAGTTTGAACTAAAAGATTATCTCTTTCCTTTATAGTTTCTCCTATATAATAAGGTAATCCACAATTAGCAAAGGAAATATATTCTCCTCTTTCAAACATTATTATTTGTGCATCTTCATCAAGTCTTCTAAGTCTTGCGGCTGCAGAAGCTCCTCCTGCTACACCTCCAATAATTAGTACCTTCTTATTCATTATAATTCCTCCTACTTAAATAGAAATTTCTTAGTACTATTACTCATTAAGCAAAATTTTTATCAATTGCTCTACTTTTTTATTAGAAACATGATAATTTATTTGAAGTCCATTTCTATCCCCTTCTATTATCCCTGCACTTTTTAGTTTTTGTAGGTGTTGAGATATAGTGGATTGAGGCATACCTAAACAATTTTGCATATGACTTACATTACATTCTCCCTTTTCTAAAAGTCCTTTCACTATACATATCCTAACTGGGTGGGATAGAACTTTTAAAAGTTCAGCCATATCATTATATTTTACATAATCATTATCCATTATTCTACCTCTTTCTATAATATATTGCTATATTTATATATTACGATATTACGATATAGTTGTCAATTATAAATCCCGTAAGTTTAAATAATCTTTACGGGATCAAAATTTATATAATCACAGGAAGTTAAATAGTATTCTATTCCATCTCTTAACCCTTCTAGTGACCTAGTTGTACTTATTCCATGTAAATGTCCGTATATAACCTTCTCTACATTATATTCCTTTAAAAGTTCAGTTATTGGTGAATCTTCAAATTTATCATTAGTAGCAGGATAATGTAACATCACTATAAATTTTTCCATTCCCGCTTTTTTTGCTGTATCTAGTGATAATCTTAATCTTATAAGCTCTCTTCTATATATTTTTTCATCACGAGTAGTAAAATTATCTGATGGCTTAGGATTCCAGCCCCTTGTTCCGCATATAGCATAGTTTTCATATATAAAAAAATTATTTTGTATGAAATTCATATCCTCATACAATTTGTTTAATTTATTTATAGAATTCCACCAATAATCATGATTACCTTTTATTAAAATTTTTCTTCCCTTTAAATTATGAATCCACTCTAAATCATGTAATCCCTCTTCTATTTTCATAGACCAAGAAATATCTCCGGCTATAAGAACGGTATCTTCTTTAGTTATTTTATTTTGCCAATTTTCTTTTATTCTTTCATGATGCATAAACCACTTATCATCGAATATATCCATGGGCTTATCTTCATTAAAAGCTAAATGTAAGTCTGATATTGCATATAAGCTCACTATATCACCTCTATTATTTTATTCTCTCGTCTATTTCCATAACATATGCTATTACTTTTGCTACTGCATCATATAATTCATAGGGTATAGAATCGCCTATATCTATATTAGTTAAAAGATTTGCTAATTCCTTGTCATAAACTATAGGTACCTTCTCTTCTGAGGCCTTTTCCAAAATTTTATCTGCTACATATCCCATACCAGCAGCAGTAACTACTGGTGATGTGTAACTTTCCTCATATTTTAAAGCTGCAGCCTTTTTTCTTTCATTCAAAATAATCACCCAATCTTTTATTATGCTTTAATATCAATAGCATTTAAATTGTTATCATTAAAAAATTCTCTACAGTTTGATATATTAAATATCTCTGCTTTTTCCTCTACTTTTATAAAAATATTATACCCCATACTGCTCATATCTTCTATAAGTTTATTTTTCCCTTTATCTAATAATTTTACCCATTGCTTTATAGTTTTTATATTAATCTCCATATTGCTATTTTTAAGAGTGATATAAGCATCTACTATATCCATATTAGCTGTAGCTATAGATGTGGCTATCTTTACATTACTAGAATCTATTTTTTTACCCTTACCTCTTTCATCTTTTATTATAATTTTACAGTCACATTCGTTTTCTTTAAAATTTAAAGGTAAATCTAAATAATAATATTCATTGGATATAGTATTAAACATTTTAAAATTATTTATATTATTTTTTAATGTGCCTATTATTTTATCATAGGATGAATTATTGGTATCTTTTAATGTATCTATAAGATTTTTAACTATATCTTTAATCTCATTTGTTTTTACATTTATTTGTTCTTTTATACTTGAAGAATCTACTTGTGCTCTACTTCCTGATATTTCTATTGATTTTGTTTTAATATTTTTTGTAGTTTCCCCTATTAAACTTTGCTCTGTTGCTTCAGTATTTTCAGGTTTTGCTTTTAATCCTAACATTTCTTGCTCTTCTTTAGTAAAATTTTTTAATATTCCATTTAAGTCTTTTTCCTCTAATATTAAATCTCTTACAAGACTTATATTTTCTTCCTTACCTGTGGCCATAAGTGTTTTAAAAGTACTTATCAATTCATTTTTTACAACATTTTGACTTTTATTACTTGCGCCATTTTCTATTGTTTTTGATTGTAGATTTTCCTTTACCAAAGTATCTCCATCAGATATATTTTTGTCAGTTATTATTTGTTTATTATCTATGTTAGATTTATTTAATTCCTTATCCATATTATTTACCTTGTTATAAATGCTAGATTCTTTAAAAACCTCTTTAAAAGCTTTTACATTTTCTTCAGTTAATTCTATATTACTTTCTAATAAAATGAATAAATCTTCTTCTGTTAAGGTTTGTAATTCATTAAATAATCCCTTTAATACATTGCTTATCTCTTGTCCTTTAGCACTTTGTAAATCTATTCCTTTACCCTTTATATAGTTTTGTATAAATGTATCTCCTTCTTGAGGATTACTTTTTAGTTTTTCCATAAAATTAGATAAATTTATAACCTTTAATATATTATCCTTAGTTAAAGGTATATTATGCTTTATCATTTTTTCTAATAAAGCATAGTCCTCTTTATTTAATTTTATATTCTCTTTAAGTAATAAATCTTCTATAGAATTTTGCTCTTTTTCTTGTTCCTTTACCAAGCTACCCTCTAAAAATTTTAAAACTAACTTTCCTTCCTCAAATCCTAAAACTTTAAAATTAAGTAACCCATTAGGTAAATTTCCTTTTAAGTCTTCAATGGATGCTTTAAATTGCCATCCATCTATTAATTTTAATATTACCTCTTCTGGACTTTCTCCCTCACCAATTACTCTGGCAGCAAAAATTTGGTCTACATCAAAAGAAAGTTTACTAGATATTTTTTTTGTATTAGTATTATAAACATTATTTATATTTAAAATGTCTGGCATATTATCATCACCTCTTATAAAACTTACTTTATTATCGTACTAGATCTATATTTACTAAACAAACTTTATAAAGGAATAGTGTAATATACTCATATATCAGTACTATATATACTCTAACATATTTTAAAATTTTATTATCTTAAATAAAATGAATTTATTACTTTTCTATTATAATAAAAATACTGATTAAATAGAACACTAGCTATTTAATCAGTTATTATATTTATATTTTATTTTTCTTCATGTAGTATAGGAGATACGCTTTTATATATAACTGAAGTTATTAGGGATACTATAGCTCCCTTAAGTAAATTAAATGGAATTATAGACCAAAATATAAAGCTCTTTAAATCCACTATTTTAGGATTTAACTTATTTCCTATAGCTACTATAGCTTTTATTGGGAAATTTAGTGCTTTTTCATACAATGGTAAAAGAACATAATAGTTAAATAATCCTGCTACCAGAGACATACATATTGTCCCTATGGCTAGTCCTACTAATGCCCCTTTTTTAGTTTTATCTCTCTTATAAATATATGATGAAACACCTACTAAGACAGATCCTACTAAAAAGTTTGCAAATTCCCCTACAAAGACTGTACTTCCTTTGAATATACTATGCAATATATTTTTCATAAACTCTATTAGTATTCCTGCTACAGGCCCTAACGCAAAGCCACCTACTAGTGCAGGTATGTCACTTATATCAATTTGTAAAAAATCTGGAAATATAGGTATTGGAATCTCTATAAACATAAGTAAAAATCCTATAGTTCCTAGCACAGATATCTTTACCAACTTATTTAATTTACTATTTTTCATACTATCCCTCCATTTTATGTTCTTTGAGAAATTCTCCAATAAAAAAGCCCTGATAATAATATCAGGGCTTTGTAATCGCAGTTACAATTGTAATCTTCTTTCATCCAGACTTTACTGTCGGCTTCGGAATTTAACCGAATCATGCTAAAAATAGCTCGCGGGCTTTACCGCCGGTGGGGAATTACACCCCGCCCTGAAGATATAAATATTAATTTTATGCATTTTTATTATATACTATTAATAATTTTAATTCAATATTAATATTTATGCAATAATTTACTTTTTCATGCTTAAGGAGATTCTATTTCTCTTTTGGTCTACTTCTAATATTCTAACTTCCACTATATCTCCTACTTTTACCACATCTAAAGGATGTTTTACAAAGCTATCTGAAAGTTGACTTATATGTACTAAGCCATCTTGATGAACTCCTATATCTACAAAGGCTCCAAAGTCAGCTACATTCCTAACAGTACCCATTAAAATCATATCTGGTTTTAATTGAGTTATATCAACAATTCCTGTCTTTAATATAGGTTTTGGTAAATCTTCTCTTGGATCTCTTCCTGGTTTTTTTATTTCTTTTATAATATCTAATAGTGTAGGTTTTCCTATATCTATTTTATTACATATATGATCTATACCTGTATTATTAACTCTAGCATCTATATCCTGTAATTTATTATTTTTTACATCATTTACATCATACTCTAACAAACTTAAAAATTTCTTGGTTCCTTCGTAGGATTCTGGATGAACCCCTGTATTATCTAAAGGTTCTTTACTTTCCATAACTCTAAGGAAGCCTGCACATTGTTCAAAAGCTTTTTGTCCTAACCTTTTTACTTTTAATAATTCTTTTCTATTCTTAAATTTTCCTACTTCCTCTCTATAAGCTACTATGTTTTTAGCTATGGAACTATTAATACCTGAAATATAAGATAAAAGTGATGGTGTTGCAGTATTTAAATCTACTCCTACAGTATTAACACAATCCTCTACTACTCCCTTTAGTGATTCATCTAATTTTTTTTGAGATACATCGTGTTGATATTGGCCTACACCTATAGACTTAGGATCTATCTTTACAAGTTCTGCTAAAGGATCTTGAAGCCTTCTTCCTATAGATATAGCCCCTCTTAAAGAAACATTTATATCTGGATATTCCTCTGTAGCTAATTTTGATGCAGAATAAACAGAGGCTCCAGCTTCAGATACTATAACATAATATATATCTTTCCCTTTTTCTTCTTTTATTTCTTTAAGCATTTTGGCTATAACCTCTTCTGATTCTCTACTAGCTGTTCCATTTCCTAAAGATATCACATCAACGTCATATTTATATATCAATTCTTTTAATATTTTTACAGAACCTTCTACATCGTTTTGTGGTGCTGTAGCATAAACTGTAGCTGTATTTAATAACTTTCCTGTTTCGTCTAATACTGCTATCTTACATCCTGTTCTAAAACCTGGATCATACCCTAAAACCACTTTATCTTTTATAGGTGCTTGCATCAAAAGAGCCTTTAGATTCTCTTTAAATATTTTTATTGCTCCTTCTTCACCCTTTTCCGTTAACTCTGATCTTATCTCTCTTTCTATAGAGGGATATATTAATCTTTTTAAAGAATCTTTAACAGACTCTTCTATATATATATCTGTTTCTTTATTTCCTTTTAAGGATCTACTTTTTAAATAATCTATTATTTTGTCTTCATTACAAGTAACTTTTGCTGTTAATATTTTTTCTTTTTCTCCTCTATTTATAGCTAATATTCTGTGTGGAGGAATATTCTTTACATTTTCTTTATAATCATAATACATTTCATAAGGAGTAGGCTCCTTGCTTTCACCTTTGGTTTCTATTACTCCCTCATTAAAGACAAAATTTCTTATCCATTTTCTGTATTCTGCTTCGTCAGATATAACTTCACTTATTATATCCATGGCACCTTGAAGAGCATCTTCAATAGTTTTTACTTCTTTTTCTTCATTTACAAATTGACTAGCATATACTTTTATATCTTCTTTAAAATTACCTTCTAATATTGTTTCCGCTAAAGGTTTTAATCCTTTTCCTTCGGCTATAGTAGCTCTTGTCCTTCTCTTTGGCCTATAAGGTCTATATAAATCCTCTACTTCCGTAACAGTTTTACAATTAATTATAGATATTTTAAGTTCTTCTGTAAGCTTTCCTTGCTCCTCTATAAGTCTTATAACATCTTCTTTTTTAGAACTTAAATTTCTTAGATATGTAAGCCTTTCAAAAAGCTCTCTAAGAGTTTCGTCGCTCATACCTCCAGTTACTTCTTTTCTATATCTTGCTATAAAAGGTACTGTATTCCCTTGATCTAATAAATCTATAACTGCATCTATATACTTAATAGATATATTAAGTTCTTTTGATAAAACACTATTTATATTGTTCATTTTTACCTCCAAATATTAAATAAAGTCACTAAAAATATATTATACCAGTTATATATCCTTTGGCAAATTAATATAAATTAAATTATAAACAATTTATAGGAGATATTATGAGAAATTTTTCCAAGTTATTTTATATAACTATTATTTTAACCTTTTTATGTTTTAGTATACAAACCGCTTTATTTATAAAATCATTTAATATAAACTCTGTACTAAATAATATTAATTTAATATCCTCTAATGAGTTTAAGGGAAGACTTCCTGGCTCTATGGAAAATAGGCAAGTTTCAGAATATATAAGAAATAATTTTAGAAATAATAATCTACTTCCCTATGAAGAAAACTATTTCCATAGTTTTGGATGTTTTTATCCTAGCAAAATTGAAGGTAATCCTTACTTGAAAGTAATAGATTCTCAAGGTAACTTAATTAAAAATTATTCTTATGGTAAAGATTTCAAAGAAGATATGCTTAATTTTAGAGAAAATGCTTTTTCTTTTACTAATAAAAATGTAATTATCCAAAATGATTTTATGAATATAAATTATAATAATGGTAATTTCCTTATATATGCTACAGATGATTACGATTCTAATTTTAGAAGCTCTTTTGTAAAAGAAGCGCCCTATAATATGTATGTTGTCACAAATAAAAAAGTTTTTTCTGAACTAAAAGATTTTATAAAATCAGACTATAAAATAATTTGTTTTATTCCTTATTCCATAAAAGAAACTGAACTTAATAACGTGGTGGGATATATAAAAGGAACAAATCCTAACAATGCTCCTATTATAATTTCTTCCCACTTCGATCATTTAGGTGAGGATTTAAATGGGACTATATATAGTGGTGCTTTAGATAATGCTTCTGGTACTAGCTTTATGCTAGAATTAGTTAAATATATTAAATCCTTAGGTACACCGGATAGAGATATTATATTTGTTTCTTTTAATGCTGAAGAATTTGGTTGTCTTGGCTCTAAGGCTTTTGTAGAAAAATATTATAGCAAAGTAAAAAATTCTACATTATTAAATTTTGATATGATAGGAGGTAGTGAAAGTGTTCCCCTTTGTATAATGGGATCTGATAAAGATACAGCTGATACTCCTCTTATAAAAGAATTATCCACTTTATGTTCTTCTAAAAATATTAATTTTAATTATATGTTTGAAAATGCTAGTGATCATTATTTTTTTAGAGAAAAGGGTGTAAATGCTATAACATTTTGCGATAATGATACTTCCAAAATTCATACTCCTAAGGATAAAATAGAGTTTATAAATAAAAATTCTATAAAAAGATGCTACAATGTAGCCTCATTAAAAATTATAAATTCCGCTTTTAGAGGAAATTTATTTTATGTTCACTATAAAGAATTTCTAATTATATCTTTTGTTTTACTTTTTATATTTATAAGAAAACAGCAAAGAAATAAAACAAAAATTATAAATCTAAATAATTATTTATTATGAATTCTATAATTCGACAAAGTAAAAGGGATGCCTCAAAATAAAATAAATTTAATTTCAATAATTGTGATATTAAAATTAAATCTATTTTCAGGAATCCCCTTTATTTTTTAATTTCTGATTTTAAAAATTTCCTTTTAGATACTCTATTATGAATATATTTATATCGCCATTCATTACTGCATCTACATTGCTAGTTTCTGCTCCTGTTCTATGGTCTTTTACTAAATTATAAGGATGAAATACATAGGATCTTATTTGACTCCCCCATCCCATATCCTTTAGTTCTCCAGTTAGATCTTCTATTTTTTCTTTATGAGATCTTTCCTTTAATTCTACTAATCTTGATTTTAAAACCTTCATAGCTGTTTCTTTATTAGTATGCTGACTTCTTTCATTTTGACATTGTACTATAATTCCTGTTGGTATATGAGTTATTCTTACTGCAGATTCAGTTTTATTAACATGCTGTCCTCCAGCTCCACCTGCCCTATAGGTATCTATCTTTAAATCTTCACTCTTTATTTCTATTTCTTGATCATCTGTTAGTTCTGGTAATACTTCTATAGATGCAAAGGAAGTCTGTCTTTTACCATTTGCATTAAAAGGAGATATTCTAACCAATCTGTGTATTCCCTTTTCACCTTTAAGATATCCATACACAAACTCTCCAGTAATCTTTAGGGTTACACTCTTTATCCCTGCATCTTCAGCCTCTAATAAATCCATAATCTTAACAGTAAATCCCTCTTTTTCAGCCCACCTTGTATACATCCTAAATAGCATATCTGTCCAATCCTGTGCATCTGTTCCTCCTACTCCTGAATGTAGGGTCATTATTGCATTATTTCTATCATACTCTCCAGATAATAGGGTTTCTATCTTAAATCTATCTATTTCTTCTTTTATATTTTTATATTCTGATAATATTTCTTTTCCCATATCGTCATCTTCTTCTGATAACATTTGGGACAATCCTATAATATCCTCTATAGTATTTTTTAAATGATTATACTTGCTTAGTTTATCCTTTAAATACTTTTCTTCAGAAGTTATTTTTTGTGCCTCTTTTATATCATTCCAAAAATTTGGATTTTGCATTTTATTTTGTAGTTCTGATATACTATTTTTTAATTTTTCTATGTCAAAGAGACTCCCCGATTTCTTTTATTGTATTTTTAAGTTCATAGGAATTATTTATTATTTCTTGAATTTCTAATATCATGCCATCACCTCTATTATTTACTTTAGGCGCATGAAAATAAATAACAAGTCAAAGATGGCAGTATATTTTGTGTCAGCCAAGGAAGCAGGTTCCGTCGCTAGTAGTGCTATCGGCGGGCTATGCTGACGCAGTATGACGCAAAATAGACTGTCATACTGACTTGTTATTTATTTGAATGTGCCTTAAAGGTTATAAAACCAGAAACCAAATAAAAGTTTCCGGTTTTATTATAATATATTTTTATGCCATTCTACCACAACAATTTTTATATTTCTTTCCACTTCCACAAGGACATAGATCATTTCTACCAATTCTATTTTCCTTTTTTATAGGTTGTTTTTTTACTGAGTCCTCATCATAATTAGTTGATGTTTCTTTTGCTACCTTCTCTCTTTCAGGTGCTTTTTCTACTTCCACATGGAATAAATATCTTACAGTATCTACTTTAATGTTATAGATCATTTCCTCAAACATTTCACTACCTTCAAATTGGTATGCTTGAACTGGATCTTGTTGTCTATATGCTCTTAGACCTATACCTTGTTTTAAGTGATCCATATCATCTATATGATCCATCCATTTAGTATCTACAACTCTAAGTAATATTACCCTTTCTATTTCTCTTATTTGTTCTTCTCCAATTTCTTTTTCTTTGTGGTTATATATATTTTCTACTGCTTCTAATAATTTTTCTTTTATTTCTTCATCTGATAAATTACTTAGATCTTTCACATTTACTAAACCCTTTGGTAAACATATATCTTCTAAATAATTAACAAGATTTTGAAGTTCTGTCTCAAACTCTTCTTCTACTCCTGAAATATGAGAATTTACTGCAGTATAAACTACATCTCTAATCATATCTCCTATTTGATCCTTTAAGTCTTCCCCTTCTAGAACCTCACTTCTTTGTTTGTATATTATTTCTCTTTGTTTATTTATTACATCATCATATTGCAATAGAGTTTTTCTTATATCAAAGTTATTTCCTTCTACCTTCTTTTGAGCACTTTCTATAGCTGAACTTACCATCTTACTTTCTATAGCTTCATCTTCACCAAGTCCTAATTTATCAACTATTCCTTGTATTCTTTCTGAACCAAATATTCTCATTAAATCATCTTCTAAAGATACAAAAAATCTTGATTCACCAGGATCTCCTTGACGACCAGAACGTCCTCTTAATTGGTTGTCTATTCTTCTAGACTCATGTCTTTCTGTACCTATAATCATAAGTCCGCCTGCTTCTTCAGCTTCTTTAGTAAGTTTTATATCTGTACCACGACCTGCCATATTAGTGGCTATTGTAACCATCCCATATTCCCCTGCATGAGATATTATTTCCGCTTCTTTTTCATGATATTTAGCATTTAATACTTGATGAGGTACTCCTTTTTTCTTTAGCATAGAGGATAACATTTCTGATTTTTCTATGCTTACTGTACCTACTAGCATTGGTTGACCTTTTTTATATCTTTCTACTATTTCATCAACTATAGCTTTAAATTTACCCTTTTCTGTTTTATATACTACATCCGCATTATCTATTCTTGCTATAGGTTCATGTGTAGGTATTACAATTACATCTAATCCATAGATTTCTCTAAATTCATTTTCTTCTGTTTGAGCAGTTCCTGTCATACCAGATAATTTATTATACATTCTAAAATAGTTTTGATAAGTTATTGTAGCTAAAGTTTTAGATTCTCTTTCTACTCTAACGCCTTCTTTAGCTTCTATAGCTTGGTGCAATCCATCGCTATATCTTCTTCCTTCCATAGCTCTTCCTGTAAACTCATCAACTATTAGAATTTCTCCATCTTTAATCATATAATCTTTATCTTTCTTCATTACATAGTTAGCTTTTAAAGCTTGAACTACATGGTGTTGTATTTCCATGTTTTCTGCATCAGCATAGTTATCTACCTTAAAGAAATTCTCTGCTTTATTAACACCTTCATCTGTAAGCATAGCTGAATTAGCTTTTTCATCTATTGTAAAATCTTTTTCAGCTATTAAAGATTTAGTGAAATAATCTGCAACTTTATAAAATTCTGTAGACTTCTCCCCTTGACCTGATATTATTAATGGAGTTCTAGCTTCATCTATTAATATAGAGTCCACTTCATCCACAATTGCAAAGTTTAACTTTCTTTGAACTCTTTCTTCTTTATAAACTACCATATTATCCCTTAAATAATCAAAGCCAAATTCACTATTTGTTCCATAAGTTATATCTGAACCATAAGCTTCTTGTCTTTCTTCATTATTTAAATTATGCAAAATAACTCCTACTTTTAACCCTAAAAATTCATATACCGGAGCCATTAAATCTCTATCTCTTTTTGCTAAGTAATCATTAACTGTAACTATATGTACCCCTTTTCCTGTTAATGCATTTATATAGGCTGGCAATGTAGCAACTAAAGTTTTACCTTCACCGGTTTTCATTTCTCCAATTCTTCCTTGGTGTAATACTACACCACCTATTAATTGTTCTTTATAATGTTTAAGTCCTATGGTTCTATGTGCCGCTTCTCTAACTAAGGCAAAAGCTTCTGGTAAAATATCATCCAGTTTTTCCCCTTTTTCTAGTCTACTTTTAAATTCTTCAGTTTTTAGCTTAAAATCTTCATCTTTTAAGGATTGCATTTTTTCATCTAAAGATTCTATTTTGTTTACTATAGGATTAACTCTTCTAAGTTCTCTTTCACTATATGTACCAAATATTTTATTTAAAATTCCCATATTATTCATCCTCACTATTTATCAAATTTTATAGGTCTTAACTTTATAAATTATATCATTTAACTATATTCCATTCAACTTTTTAAAATAATAATTATGTAAATTTGTAAATAATAATTAATTATAGTAAACCCTAGGTTTATAAACCTTATCTATATAAAAAAGTAGACATATACCCTTGTATATGTCCACTTTTTACTAGTTCTTTATATTAATATGTTAATATATTATTTTAAAATTCAGGTTCTATTAAACCATAATTACCATCTTTTCTTCTATATATAACATTTACTTCCTCTGTATCAGCATTTTGATATACAAAGAAATTATGTCCTAAAAGCTCCATTTGTAAAACTGCTTCTTCTGAAGACATTGGTTTCATGGCAAATTTTTTAGTCTTTACTATTTGAGTCTCTTTATTTTCTCCACTTTCATAATCTGGTATATATTGAAATCTTAATGAGCCATCATGAATATTACGTTGAAGTTTAGTCTTTTGCTTTCTTATTTGTCTTTCTAATTTATCTATTACCATGTCTATAGATGCATACATATCCTCTGTTGTTTCTTCACCTCTTAATATAACTCCATGGAATGGTATCGTAACTTCTATAGTTTGCTTATTTTTGTGTACACTCAATGTAGCTGTTGCAACTACATCAGGGTTGAAAAATCTTTCAAGCTTTGACAGCTTCTTTTCAACTGTCTCCCTTAAAGCATTTGTTATCTCAATATTTTTGCCTATTACTGTTATTTTCATTCTTCAGCCCCTCTTTCTGTTCTTGATTATGTTTTTTAATCTTGTTATGTTATTTATATTTTAATACTATTTTTTAAAAAACTCAATAGAAATTTTTTAAATTTACAAAATATTAAGTTATTTATAATAATTTTTTACTAATATGAATTATTTCATATTAATATAAAAATAAGACCTATAGTTATACTATAAGCCTCAATTAGTTAAAATTAGTTGACCTGGTTTTTGCCCCCACACTCGCCTGCTGGAATTTTCGCTACCCAGAGTTCGTCTTCTCACTACTAACCCTCTCGTTTTTAATAACGGCAGGACTTACTTCTAAGCCGCACCATGCTCATCAAATATTTTTATTTAACTTACGTGGATCGTTTTGCCTGCGACTGGCATCGACTTTCAACCACAAACCTAATTTTACTATATTTAAATTATACATCACTTTTTGCTGCAGTCAATATAAAAATTTCTTTTGCTCCACTCTTTTTTAACTCGTTAGCACAATAAAAGGAGGTAGCTCCTGTGGTTAAAACATCATCAATTAAAAGTATTCTTTTATTTTCTACATATCTTTCATTATAAACTTTAAAACTATCCTTAACATTTAGCCATCTTTCAATTCCATTTAATCCTATTTGATCTTTTGTATTTATATTCTTTTTTAAACAATAGACTATTGGTATATTAATGCTTTTACTTATAATCCTGGCTAAGTACTCACTTTGATTATATCCTCTTTTTTTGTAAGATTTTTTACTGGATGGAACAAAAGTTATAATATCCGTGCTTATATTAATTTCTTTTGCTTTTCTACACATTAAATTAGCTATTACTTCTCCACTTTTAAAATCGCCTTTATATTTTAAATTTAATATAAGTTCCATCATTATACCTGAATAATAGCAAGTAGGGAATGCTGAAAAACAGTTTTTCCCTTTTTCAATAATTTTAACGTCACTACAATGCTTTATAGCGTTAAGGCATTCTTTACATATTAAATCTTCTTCTATATATTTTTCACATATTACACATTTATTTTCATAGGGGTATATTACTTCTCCTATACATTCTATAATATATTTTATATAGTTAAAAATCCTAGTTCCCATGCTTCTTTATTAAAGCCTCTTATTATATTTTTAGCTTTCTCCATATGTACAGTTTCCGTATTAGCTAGAAATATAATTTCACCTTTAAAATCATATTCACCTCTCCCTACAGTACCACATAAATATATTAATTCTTTATAATTAAATTTATTTTTATCTGAACCATAAATTATCAAATCTGTATCCTTTAATTTTGAAAATCCATCATAAAATAAATTAGTTATAAATATACCTTCCTTCATCTTTTCGAAGTTAACTAAACTCTTATTAGAATCTAATTCCATATCTAGTATTACATTTACATCAATTTTATTTATATAATTTTTAAAATAATTATATAAATTTTTACTAATAAAATGTGAAGGGGTATATATAATAACTTTCCTTTTAGACTGAAATGACCACTTCATGTAATCATAAATAATAAAAGGAATCTCTCTACTTATATTTATTCTAGTTAATAATGTTCTTGGTTCTATTATAGGCATTCTATCCTTTTTAAAGGGTATATAAATACTTCTACTATTGATAAATAAGCTTTCTATAGAATACATTATACATTTCCCTTCATTGGTAAGTTTAGACAAAATTAAATCTTTTATACTATCCTTATTATGATTTGCATAACTACTTAAATCATCATATATTATAAAATCAAATTTTTCATCCATATTAAATGCCACATTAAAATTAGTAACTTTTAAGTTTGAAACTATATCTAATTTACTCTTTCTTACATAAGAATATTGTCTAAAATCACTTTTTCTTTTTATATTTTGTATTATATCTATGCTTTTTTCTTCTTCATTTGTTATATACAAAATATTATTCCTATTTTTTATTAGATATAAAATAGAATCCACAAAAAAATTCGTAGTATTATAAGGTATAGATACAACATTTAAGAACTTTTCTCTACCTTTACACCAATTTAATATAACTTCACTAAATTCATATTCTTTTTTGGATCTTTTAAGTAAAGACATACAGGTTCACCTTCTATATATAATATATTATTCTCCATCTATAATTTCAGTATCTAAAACATTACTTATACGCCACTTTAAAAGAGAATATCTTTCAAAAATTTTATCATTTTGTACCATAAAATTAATAGCTTTTAAAGAACCTACCAAAACAACAAGCTTTTTAGCTCTTGTTATTCCTGTATACAATAAATTTCTATTCATTAAAAGCGGTGGTCCTTTAAAGGCTGGCATAACTACTACTGGGAATTCACTGCCTTGACTTTTATGAATAGTTGCAGCATAAGCTAAATCTATTTCATCTAAATATAAATTTTCATATATTACTCTTCTTTCATTATCAAACAAAACTTGAACCGTTTCTTTTTCTTCATCTATGTCTTCTATATACCCTACATCTCCATTAAATATTCCTAACCCTTCTGCTTCCCCCTCACCACTTGTTCTAGTCCACTTTAAAGAGTAGTTATTTTTTGTTTGCATAACTTTATCTCCTACTCTAAATATATAATCCTTAAATTCCATTTCTTTTTTTAAATCATTTTTAGGGTTTAAAACAGATTGCAATTCCTTATTTAAATTAGAAACACCTAAAATTCCCTTTCTCATTGGAGATAGTATTTGTATATCATGAATTTTATGCCAACTTTTATTAAATTTAGGTAATCTTTTATTTGAAAGTTCTAATAATGTATTAACTATTTTTTTAGGTTCACTACATTCTATAAAATAAAAATCTTTATCCTTTTTATTTATAAGGGGCATTTCCCCATCATTTATTCTATGGGCATTTACTATAATCATGCTCTCTTTAGATTGTCTAAATATCTCTTTTAATCTTACTACCTTTACGCACTTACTTTCTATTAAATCTCTTAATACATTTCCAGGACCTACTGATGGAAGTTGATCTACATCTCCAACTATTATTATTCTTGTACCTAATGCTACAGCTTTTAAAAGTGTATTCATTAATATTATATCTATCATGGAAGCTTCATCTATTATCACTACATCACATTCTAAAGGCGTCTCTTCACCTTTAGAAAAAACTTCTTCTGTGTCATCCTGAGATACACCCATTTCTAATAGTCTATGTATTGTTTTAGCTTCTCTGCCTGTAGTCTCAGACATTCTCTTAGCTGCTCTTCCTGTAGGTGCTGCCATAAAAACTCTCATGTTAGCTTTTTCAAACATCTCTGTTATACAATTAATAATAGTTGTTTTTCCTGTGCCAGGGCCTCCTGTTATTATTTCCACCCCATTTTCTAAGGCTCCTTTTATGGCTTCCCTTTGAGAATCATGAAATTTTATATTATTACTTTTTTCAAAATTTAATATTTCATCTTCTATATCTATGTTTAAATTATCATATTGTGACAAAGATAAACTAAGTATTTTTTTTGTAACTCCTAACTCGCAATAATAATAAGGTAGAGTAAAAACGCAGCCTTGGTCTTCTACTTTTTCTATCTTTAATTTATTTTCTGCCATACTATTATATATACTTTCATGTATTTCTTCTTCTTTTACACCTAATATGTTCATAGACTCACTTATAAGCTTATCTAAAGGCATATAAGTATTTCCTAGACTACAAAATCCATTTATTATATAGTTTATTCCACTTTGAATTCTGAAGGGTGAATTGCCTGCTATTCCTAAGCTTCTAGCTATTTTATCTGCAGTTTTAAAACCTATCCCGCTTATTTCTTCTGTAAGTATATATGGATTTTCTTTAACAATTGATATAGAATTTTCTCCAAATCTTTTATAAACTTTCATACATTGATTAGGTGTAACTCCATAATTCTGAAAAAATATCATTATGTTTCGTACTTCATTTTGTTTTATATAGGAATCATATATTATTTCTATTTTTTTCTTTCCTATACCCTCTATTTCTGTCAATCTTTCTATATTATTGTCTAATATATTTAATGTTTCTTCTCCAAATTTTTTTACAATTTTTTTTGCAGTTACTGGGCCTATACCTGATATAATTCCTGAGGATAAATATCTTTCTATACCAGCTATAGTATTGGGCACTACCTCTTCACATATTTCTACCTTAAATTGGTTCCCAAATTGTGGATGGATAACCCATTTACCTTTTAATTTTAAATTTTGTCCTTCTGTTATATAGGGCATACATCCTACTATGGTTGTAACCTCGTTTTCCTCTCTTATTTTTGCCACTACATATCCATTCTCATCATTTTTAAAAAGTATATCCTCTATAAATCCCTGTATTTCCTGCATAAAAAATCTCTCCTAATCTTTTTCATTCCACTACCATTACCCATAATACTTCCACTTCTAAGTATGGTAAATACTATAGTTTTTTAACTCTAATCATTTAGACTAATTATATCATATTATTATAGAAAAATATAAAGGAATGGCATGTTATCATGTCCATTCCTTTTTACACTATTTTAACTTATATATGTTTTTTTATTTCCTCTACTTTATCTAATCTTTCCCATGGTACATCTATATCCGTTCTTCCAAAATGTCCATAAGCAGCGACTTGTTTATATATAGGTCTTCTTAAGTCTAAATCTCTTATTATAGCTCCAGGTCTTAAATCAAATACTTTATTTACTATTGAAACTATTTCTTCATCAGCCATTTTACCTGTTCCAAATGTATCAACTGAAATAGATACTGGTTTAGCTACCCCTATAGCATAAGCTAACTGAATTTCTAACTTATCAGCAACCCCTGCTGCAACTAAATTTTTAGCTACCCATCTTGCGGCATATGCAGCAGATCTATCGACTTTTGTTGGATCCTTACCTGAAAAGGCTCCACCACCGTGTCTTCCATATCCACCATAAGTATCAACTATTATTTTTCTTCCTGTTAATCCTGAGTCTCCTTGAGGCCCACCAATTACAAATCTTCCTGTTGGGTTTATAAAGTATTTAGTATTTTCATCTAATAATTCTGACGGTACTATAACTCTTATTACATGTTCTTTAATATCCTTTTCTATTTGTTCTAAAGAAACTTCTGGACCATGTTGAGTTGAAATAACTATAGCATCTATTCTTACAGGTTTACCATCTTCATACTCTACAGTCACTTGAGTTTTTCCATCTGGCCTCAAATATGGTAATGTACCATTTTTTCTTACTTCTGATAATCTTCTTGATAATTTGTGGGCCATCTCTATAGGCATTGGCATATATTCCTTAGTTTCATTTGTAGCAAAACCAAACATCATACCTTGATCTCCAGCGCCTACAGCATCTAATTTATCCATTTCACCTTTTTTAGATTCTAAAGCTTCATCAACGCCCATGGCTATATCTACTGATTGTTCATCTATTGATGTTATTACAGAGCAAGTCTCACAATCAAATCCATATTTAGCTCTATCATATCCTATTCCCCTTATAGTTTCTCTAACTAACTTTGGTATATCAACATAACATTTTGTTGATATCTCTCCCATTACCATTACCATTCCTGTTGTAACTGCGGTCTCACAAGCAACCCTTCCATTAGGATCTTTATCTAATATAGCATCTAAAACTGCATCTGAAATTTGATCGCATATTTTATCTGGATGTCCTTCTGTTACTGATTCAGATGTAAATAACTTTCTCACGTTAACTCCTCCTAATTACTAATTTTGCCTAAAAAATAAAACCTCTTCAATAAGAAGAGGTTATTATATAACTACTCTCTCTTATCTTGCAGATAGCACTGCAGGAATTGGCACCTTAGTGAATATCACTGGTTGCCGGGTTTCATAGGGCCCTTTTCCCTCCACCTCTCTTGATAAGAGTTCTTTATTACTATTTATTTAAAATCATATCATACTAAAAAACACATGTCAATATTATACTTATAATATATGCATTATAAATCATCTATATACAAATAAAAACATCCTTACTATAAGTAAGGATATTTGGTGGAGGAGGACGGATTCGAACCATCGAAGCGAATCGCAACAGATTTACAGTCTGCCCCCTTTGGCCACTCGGGAACTCCTCCATGTATGGAGCTGGCAATAGGACTTGAACCTACAACCTGCTGATTACAAGTCAGCTGCTCTACCAATTGAGCCATGCCAGCATAATATAAAATTTTAATGGTGGGCACAACAGGGCTCGAACCTGTGACCCCCTGCTTGTAAGGCAGATGCTCTCCCAGCTGAGCTATGCGCCCATTAAAATAAATATGGTGGAGGAGGACGGATTCGAACCATCGAAGCGAATCGCAACAGATTTACAGTCTGCCCCCTTTGGCCACTCGGGAACTCCTCCACATATGGAGCTGGCAATAGGACTTGAACCTACAACCTGCTGATTACAAGTCAGCTGCTCTGCCAATTGAGCCATGCCAGCATATTTTTTTGTGTCGTATCGACAAGAAATAGTATATCTATTTATCAATATAAATTCAAGCAAAATTAATAGCCTTTATATTAATCCTAATCCTATATACATAGTTTTTACTCTTGAATACTTTGTTTTTCTTACTATTTTATTTTGATAAATTTATTTGTAATATATATTTATTAATTTATAATATATTTATAATAAAAATTTATACATATATTAGGGAGGAATATCATGCAAAAATTATTAGGAAAGCTTAGAAGAGCAATGGGAGATTTTAATCTAATACAAAATGGAGATAAAATAGCTGTTGGTTTATCTGGGGGAAAAGATAGTATAGCTTTACTTCATCTACTAAAAAAATATCAAAGTTTTTCTCCTGAAAAATTTGATTTAATAGCTATAACATTAGATACGATGACAGGAGCAGATTTTTCTCCTCTTGAAAGTGTATGCTCTAATATAAATGTTCCACTATACATATATAAGACTCCCATAAAAGAAATAGTTTTTGATGTAAGAAAAGAAAAAAATCCTTGTTCTTTATGTGCTAATTTAAGAAGAGGAGCTTTAAACAATTATTCTAAAAAACTAGGATGTAACAAAATAGCCTTGGGTCATCATAAAAATGATGCTATAGAAACTTTATTAATGTCTATGCTATACGAAGGAAGAGTAAGTTGTTTTTCCCCTAGAACCTATTTAAATAAAGCTGATATAACAATAATTAGACCTATGATATATATAGATGAACTAGCAATTAAAAGTATGGTTAAAAGATATAATTTACCTATAATTAAAAATCCTTGTCCTGCTAATGGTAATACTAAAAGGCAATATATGAAAGAACTTACCTATACTTTAGAAAAAGATATTCCTAAAGTTAAAGACAGACTACTTGGATGCTTAAACAATACCAATCAAATAAACCTATGGGACAAAGATAAAATCGAATAATATTTAGCTCCTTATATTCATATATATTAATATAAGGAGGGGTGTGTTTTGAATATAGAAAAAACTCATTATATGGAATCATTATCTTATTATAAAATAGCAAATTCTCTTAAAAATTATTTAAATAAAGATACTATAATAATATGCATAGGTACAGATAGATGTATAGGGGATTGCCTTGGTCCTTTAGTTGGAACTATATTAAAATATAAAAATATACCTTTAAAATTATATGGAACTTTAGATGAACCTATACACGCTTTAAATATAGAGGAAACTATAAAAAATATTAAAAACTCCTACCCTAATAGTTCTATAATAGGTATAGATGCCTGCCTTGGTGACAAGAATAATATAGGTCAAATCCAAGTAAGAAACTTTCCCATACAACCTGGAAAAGGTGTTGGGAAAACACTTCCTAAAGTAGGAGATTGTTCAATTGTTGGTATTGTAGATTCAAATGAAAACTGTGATATATTTACTTCTGCTAACACTAGATTAAGCTTAATATTAAATATAGCTAAAGTTATTGCCCATTCAGTTTTACACTGTTGTTATATATTAGATATTTAAAAAATATCATTGTAATTAGGTATAGTTTATTAATTATTCTGCATTAATATAAAAAATAAAGCTCATGATTACTAATCAAGAGCTTTATTTTTATATGTAGTTATTTAAACTTATTATACTAAATTTAATCCATCACCGGATTCTGATATTCCCATCTTATCCAAGTACTCTAGCATTTTTCCTGTTCCCTCTGCAACACAAGAAATGGGGTTTTCTGCTATATGTACGGGTACTTTATTAACATTTTCTATTAAATCACTAAGACCAGTAAGCAGTGCACCTCCACCTGTCATTATTATACCTTTATCTGCTATATCAGCTGATAATTCAGGTGGTGTCTTTTCTAATACTGAATGAGTAAGTTCTGCTATTGAATTTACAGTATCCTGTAAGGCTTCTCTCATTTCATCTGAGGTTACAGTTAAGTTTTTGGGTAATCCTGTAACTAAATCTCTTCCCCTTATATCCATTGATGTATCCCCGCCTTTTGAGAAAGCAGAACCTATTTTTATCTTTAAGTCTTCAGCTGTTCTTTCTCCTATCATAAGCTTGTGTTTTTTTCTTATATATTTTATTATAGCATCATCAAACTTGTCCCCTGCTATTTTTATAGATGATCTTACTACTATACCTCCAAGAGAAATAACCGCTATATCTGTAGTACCTCCTCCAATATCTATAATCATACTTCCGCTAGCCTTAGTTATATCTAAATCTGCACCAATAGCTGCTGCTAAAGGTTCTTCTATTAAAAATACCTTCTTAGCTCCAGCATTTCTAGCCGCATCCATAACAGCTCTTTTTTCAACTTCTGTAGCTTCTGATGGAATACATATTACTACTCTTGGTGCAGATATTTTTTTCTTTCCACAAGCTTTTCCAATAAAATATTTTAACATTTTCTCAGTGATATCATAATCTGATATTACTCCGTCCCTCATAGGTCTTATGGCTACTATATTACCTGGTGTTCTACCAATCATCTCTCTAGCTTCTTGTCCAACAGCTAAAACCCTATTTTTGTTTCTGTCTATCGCCACTACTGAAGGTTCATTTAAAATTACACCTTTTCCCTTCATATATACAAGTACTGTAGCTGTCCCTAAATCAATTCCCATATCTGTTCCTACACTAAAAAACATTCCCGTATCCTCTCCTACTCTATTGTAGTTATATATAAATTATGAGAATCCTTTACATTTTTCTCATAACTATCTATTCTAATTATAATAGGAATGTAATTAACCTTCAATAGCTTTATATTTCATCTTTGTAGCTTTTCCACCTCTTATATGTCTCTCCGCCTTATTATAATCTAATATTTCTTTTGCTTCTTCCGCGATTTGAGGGTTTATTTTAGGTAACCTTTCCGTCATATCTTTGTGTATTGTACTTTTACTCACTCCAAAAACTTTGGCTGTTTTTCTTATCGTAGCTTTAGAATCTATAATATAGTGTGCCACTTCAAGAACTCTTTCTTCAATGTAATCTTTCAAAGTGCTACCTCCTTAATCCCTTTATAGTTATAAATATGCTTGTATAAAGGATTAAATTCATTTATATTTAGCCATCTTCCGCATAAAAGCGGAAAATGGCATCCTTATTAATATTTAATATATTTTGAAGGATTTATGTATTTATTTCCCTTCATCATAGCAAAATGCAAGTGATCTCCATATTTTTCATATGCTGCTCTTAATGTAGTTTTTCCTACATTACCTATTAAAGAACCTTGCTTTATTTGCTGCCCTTTAGTAACTTTAACTTTAGAATCTAAATTAGCATATACACTCTTTATTCCGTTTTGATGATTAACAGTTACCTTTACACCATCTTGGCTTGAAGTGACTATTTCTTCAACTTTCCCATCTGCAATAACACAAACAGGTGAATTTAGTTTAGCTTTTATATCTAATCCTAAATTAGCTCTATAACTTGAAGTTGAATTCCAAAATACTGGATCTTCTGAATATACTCTTGCTAAAGTTCCTTCCACTGGTTTTATAAAATTATTATTTTGAGCTTTTGAAACTTGAGCTGTTTCCTTTTCACTTTGTTTGCTCTTTTCACTTTCTTTATTTTGCTCTTTTTCATTTTCTTTGTTTTCTTCTTTTTTCACTTCAAGGGCATTATTATAACTTTTAGAATTTCCTTCTACAGCCTTTGCCGAATCTTTTTCTTTTTTATTTTCAACTACTTTATTTTCAATAGGTTCTTTCTTTACATGTGAATTGCTCTTCACTGAAATTGCTGCTATAGCAGCTACTATGCAAAGACAAAGGAATAAAACTACATAAAACCCCTCCTTCTTAAAAAAGTTTGATTTTTTATTAGATGGTTTTTTTTCCATATCAACACCTCCTTTTTTTAGTTTGTCCAGTAGATAGCAAAAAATACATATTTTATTAAGAAATTTTCCCTTTTTTTCTCCAAAATTCAACATTGCTTTTGTTGTATTTGATATCTAATTGTTGATGCTTGTAAATTCTTAAATTGCAATTTGAATAATTAAAAATATTATTCAAAATAAAATAGATTTAATTTTAACACCACAAAGATAAAAAAATATACTTCACATAAGTCTTATTAATATGTTTATAATGTATATTTTTTATTTTTGCTATATTAAAATTAAATCTATTCTTAGGCATACACTTATATAAATTTTAAAGTTCTATGTTATATAAAAACTTATGATTATAAATGCCAATCCATAAATTTATTAACACTAATTTTTATATTTAAGAATTTCTATATCTACTCCTTTATAATAATGTTTAAGTATATAATCATATTTTTCTCCTGATTTACCCATACTATTTGCTCCCCATTGACTCATTCCAACATTATGTCCATACCCATTACAATTAACTATAAAATAGTTATCTTTAAATTCTAAGGAAAATTTAGATGAATTTAACCCTAAAATTTTTCTAAATTCTGTACCTTTAATTTCTATATTATCTATTTTAATTTTTTTAATACTACCACTTTCTGTTTTATCCTTTATTATTATTTTTTTATTTATATCTTTTTTATTTATATTACACTTAGGATATTGTTTTTTTATAATTTTTATAAATTCATCATAAGTAATTTTTTTACTGCTCTTAAATTTAGGAGCCCTCTCTTCTCCTGGACTTTTTACACTTTTTAAATAAGGAACGTCACTATTAAACACATTTTCGCTATTTTCTGTTTTTCCATTACTAGTAGCAAAATAATATGGAGCCATAACTATTTCATTGTTATATACAAGTACATTTCCCTTAGTACTATTAACGCTTTCTTCTATTTTATTCCAATATTCATTTCTCTTTCCTTTTGGCCAAGATTTTATTCTTTTATCCTTAGGCATAAAAACTTGAGACTGAACACTATCACATACATCTGCATTTATTCTTTTATTATATTGATTTTCACCAAAACCTTTCATATGAGCTAAGGCATATGTTCTAGCCGCTACTGCTTGAGCCTTTAGTGCTTCTATATGAAACTCTGCTGGCATTTCCGCTGAAACAACACCCTTTACATATTCTTCTAAAGGTATTGATCTTACAACCTTTTCATTAACAAAATAAACTCTAACCTGTGGCTCTGATTCCACTTTATATTTTTTATTTATATCTACCTTTTCTTCTTGTTTTTTCTTCTCTAGCCCGATCTTATTTATGGAATTCTTAACCTTTTGCTCTTTGTTTCCACTAAAAGATAACACAAAGCTTAAAATTAACATAATACAAACAGTACTTATTATTGTTATAACTAACTTATTAATATTAGTATACCTATTTAATCTTCTCATGTTTTCCCTCTTTTCATAATAAAGTTTTCTATACAATTATATTTTTCATAAAGGTGTATTATGCTAAAAGATAAGCTAAAACTTAATTATAATTTTGTTATAAGCTTAATATTATTTCCTATATGTATACACAAATTATTATAATTTTAATGCTAAGTAAATTTTTAAAATAAACTCAAAAGTTTACATATAAATATAATAAAAAAACTCATAGCAAATAATCACCATGAGTTATTCATCATATACAATTATTAAATTTTAATTTACTCGTATAATATCTGCTCCTAATTTATTTAACTTTTCCTCTATCTTTACGTATCCTCTATCTATATGATAAACATCAGTTATTTCCGTTTTGCCTTCAGCCACTAGAGCACATAATATAAGAGCTGCTCCTGCCCTTAAATCTGTAGCTTTAACTTCTGTTCCTGTTAATTTACTTACACCTTCTATTACGGCACTTCTTCCATCTATTTTTACATCTGCACCCATTCTCTTCATTTCAGATACATGCATAAACCTATTTTCAAATATAGTTTCTGTAATAATACTGGTTCCTTTTATAGTAGACAATAAAGCCATCATTTGAGCTTGCATATCTGTTGGAAAGCCTGGATAAGGCATAGTTTTTATATCTACTGGATTTAATACTTTTCTTCCATCTACTATAGCAGTTTCTCCTTTTATTTTTATATCAACACCCATTTCTGTTAACTTTGCAATTATGGGTTTTAAATGTTCTTCTATAACACCATTTATTTTTATTTTACTCTTAGTTATAGCAGCAGCTATCATAAAAGTTCCTGCTTCTATTCTATCATATATAGGTCTATGTGTTGCTCCCTTTAATTCATTAACACCCATTATTCTTACTGTATCTGTTCCTGCTCCTATAACCTTTGCTCCTATACTGTTTAAAAATCTTCCTAAATCCTCTATTTCTGGTTCCTCTGCTGCATTCTCTATAATAGTTTCTCCTTCTGCCATAACTGATGCCATCATTATATTTTCTGTAGCCCCTACAGAAGGAAAATCTAAATAAATTTTATTTCCTATCAATTTATCTGCCACGGCTTCTACATAACCATGGCCTATATTAACTTTTGCTCCAAGGGCAGTGAATCCTTTTAAATGTAAATCTATAGGTCTTGTACCTATATTACATCCTCCAGGTAATGATATTTTAAACCTTCCAAATCTAGACATCATAGGACCCATTAATAAAAATGATGCCCTCATTTTCTTAACTAAATCACTATCAGGTTCTAAATTATCCACTGGTTTAGAATCTATTATAACTCTATTGTTAACCTCATCTATATTCACCTTAGCTGAAATACTTTTTAAAATTTCTCCAATAACAAACACATCTTCTAGCATTGGCGCGTTATCTATAACACATTTATCTCCACTCAATATACTACCTGCAATGATTGGTAATACTGAATTTTTAGCTGTACTTATGTTTACATCACCTTTTAATTTATTTCCACCATTAATCACTATCTTATCCATTATTATCCTCCATTTCGATATTACTAATATGTTAGGTTTATCTGTGGTGTTCCTAATATTAAGTAGGTTTTTTCTGAATTATATTTACATACAGCATGATTAAAATCTATTTTTTTACCACAGACCTTTATTGGAGTATATCGTTTTGTATAAGCTGTAGTGCTATATCCATTATCTATTTTTATTGTTTCTATATTCCTAGCACCATTTTTATTTAAAATTAAATTTATATCATCATTTAATTTTTTTAAATTTTTACTATTATTTTCTGCTTTTAAATATTGAAAAATATAGTCTTTTTTATTTTTAAAGCTTAAATATGACTTTAAATTATTTTTAAAATTTATAAAGCTCTTGTTTAATGTAGAACTTTTAAAATCTATCATGACTATATTTTCATCATTATATTCTTTTATACTTATATTTCCTGACATCTCTTTGTTATAAAAATATATATTATAATTACCATTTTTATTAAGGTATTTTTTATTAAAATCTTTATCTAATCTTAAATACGAACATATTTCTTTAGCAATTTCTTCATTTTGTGATTTTGCAGAAAAAGTTACATTACTTCCTACTTCAACTATATTACTATTTGTTTTATCTACTATTTCAAAAAATAACTCATCCTTATCTTTTGCTTTAGAATAATTCTTGGGTATAAATAAAACTGCTATTATAGAAAATAATAAAATAATTAATATGCCAAATTTTATTCTTTTCTTCATTTATATCTCCCCCTTTCTCTTTAGATTATTTACATAAATTTCTAATTATATTCAATCCTAATATATTATTAATATATAGTTCTCAATAAAAAGTGTGAATTGTTTTTAAAATACTTACAAAAAAAGCTTACAAGGTATACATAACTTTAATATTAAAGTTATGTATACCTTGTAAGCTATAAAAATTTCTCTAATGTTCTTTAGTTTTAATTCTAGCAATAGATCTAAACAATGCTAATTCTGCTCTTTTTACATCTATTTCTTTTTTATTTAGTAATCTTTCCTCTGCTCTTTTTTTAGCATTTTCTGCTCTATTTATATCTATATCTTCTGGTTTTTCACTAGCATCACAGATAATATATATATTTTTATCATCTACTTTTAATACTCCACTAGATGTAAATATATTTTTTTTATTGCCATTTAAATCTATATATGTCGTAATAGTTGGCTTTAAATAAGTAATCATATTGACATGATTAGGAAGTATCGCTAATTTGCCATCTAATCCTTCGGTTATTACTTCTTTTATCTCTCCAATTTTAATGTTTTTTTCAGGAGTAAATATAGTAAGTTCTATATTATCTTTCATATTATTCTCCTCTATTAACCTATTATAATTCTATTCCATTTCCTCTGCTTTCTTTAAAACCTCTTCCATGGTTCCTTGGAATAAGAAAGCTGATTCTGGAATATTATCATGTTTACCCTCTAATATTTCTTTAAAACCTTTAACAGTTTCTTTTATAGGCACATATTTACCCTGCATTCCTGTAAATTGTTCTGCTACTGTAAATGGTTGAGATAAAAATCTTTGTATTCTTCTTGCTCTACCAACTACTAATTTATCTTCTTCTGAAAGCTCATCTATACCTAATATAGCTATTATATCTTGAAGTTCTCTATATCTTTCAAGTATATTTTTAACCTTTATAGCTACATCATAATGTTCTTCACCTATTATTCTAGGATCTAGCATTCTGGATGAAGACTCTAATGGGTCTACTGCTGGATAAATTCCAAGCTCTGCTATAGATCTTGATAAAACTGTTGTTGCATCTAAGTGAGTAAATGTTGTCGCTGGTGCTGGGTCTGTTAAATCATCCGCTGGAACATATACTGCTTGAACAGATGTTATAGAACCATTTTTTGTAGATGTTATTCTCTCTTGAAGAGCTCCCATTTCAGTAGCTAAAGTTGGTTGGTATCCAACTGCACTTGGAATTCTTCCTAAAAGAGCTGAAACTTCTGATCCTGCTTGAGTAAATCTAAAGATATTATCTATAAACAACAATACATCTTGACCTTGGTCTCTAAAGTATTCTGACATTGTCAAACCTGTAAGCGCTACCCTCATTCTAGCTCCTGGTGGTTCGTTCATTTGTCCAAATACCAATGCTGTTTTTTCCAAAACTCCTGATTCTTTCATTTCATAGTAAAGATCGTTTCCTTCTCTAGTTCTTTCTCCAACACCTGTAAATACTGATAGTCCACCATGTTCTTTAGCTATATTATTTATCAACTCTTGTATTAATACAGTTTTTCCTACTCCTGCTCCTCCAAATAAACCTATTTTTCCACCTTTTTGATAAGGCGCTAATAGATCTATTACTTTTATACCTGTTTCAAATATCTCTGGTTCTACAGATTGTTCTTCAAAACTTGGAGCTGATCTATGAATAGGATAACTTTCATTTGATGTAAATTCTCCTACTTCATCTATAGGGTTTCCTAAAACATTAAATAATCTTCCTAAAACTTCTTTACCTACTGGTACTGAAACTGGACTTCCTGTATCTAAAACTTCCATACCTCTTCTTAGTCCTTCAGTACTTTCCATAGCTATAGCTCTAACTGTGTCATCTCCTATATGTTGTTCAACTTCAGCTATAACTTTTTTATCGCCAGCATTTATTTCCAATGCATTAAATAAATCTGGAAGATTTTCCGAATCAAATTTTATATCTATAATTGGTCCTATTATTTGTATAACTTTTCCTAAGTTTGGCACTATAGTACACCTCCTACCTTTGAGCTTCTGCACCACCAACTATTTCTGATATTTCTTGTGTAATAGCACTTTGTCTTAATCTATTAAATTGTACATTTAAATTATCTAGCAAATCATTAGCATTATCTGTCGCACCATTCATTGCTGTCATTCTAGAACCATTTTCACTAGCTTTTGAATTATAAAAACAATTTAATACCGTTGCTTTTAAGTAATTTTCTAAAACTTCATCCATCACCTGAGTTATTGAAGGATTAAATTCTATATATCTATTATCATTTTTATTTTCTTTAGTAAATGGTAATATTTTATTAATTAAAACCTGCTGTTTAACAGGTGAATAAAACTCTGAATATACTAAGAAAACTTCTCCTATTTTTTTAGTGCTATAAAGTTCAATTATACTCTGTGCTATAGTTCTAGCTTCTTTTGCTGTAGGAACATCAGGTATTTCTATGTATTCTGCTAAAGTTTTTACACCTAATTTCTTTAAATACATTCTTCCTTTTTGTCCTATCACTATAGCCGAAGATTTCTCTCCATCTTTTTTTATTTCATCTATAACATTGTTTATTATGTTTACATTAAAGCTACCACAAAGACCTGAATCAGATGTAAATATAACATATAGCTTATTATCACTATCATTGCCATCTATATAAATATTTTTATCTTCCATAGAGTTAATTATATCTTTTAATACTAATTCATACTTATTATAGTATTTTTTATTTATTTCTAAATTAACCCTAGCTTTTCTAAGTTTAGCAGTAGCCACAAGCCCCATAGCTTTTGTGATTTTTCTTATATTGGTTACAGATTTTATTCTTCTTCTTATTCCGATAAGCCCTGCGCCTGCCATATCTTACCTCCTTCAGAGATATTACATCTCTGATAAAAATACATTTTTAAAATCATTAATAGCTTTATCTAGCTTGCTTTTAAGCTCATCAGTTAATTGTTTCTTTTCCAATATCTCTTTTTCTATTTCTCTATAATGAGTATCCATATATTTAAATAATTCTTCTTCAAATGCTTTTATTTTATTTACAGGTATATCTGAAAGATGATTATTAACTACGGCATAAAGAATTATTATCTCTTTTTCAACAGGCATAGGTCTGTATTGAGGTTGTTTTAATATCTCAACCAATCTTTTACCTTTTTCCAATCTTTTCACTGATTCTTTATCTAAATCAGATCCGAATTGAGAGAAAGCTGCTAATTCTCTATATTGTGCTAAATCTAATCTCAATGTACCAGCTACTTGTTTCATAGCCTTAATTTGAGCATTTCCACCAACCCTTGATACTGATATTCCTGCGTTAACCGCTGGTCTTTGTCCTGCATTAAACAAATCAGCTTCTAAGAATATTTGACCATCCGTTATTGATATAACGTTAGTTGGTATATATGCAGTAACATCTCCTGCTAAAGTTTCTACTATAGGTAAGGCTGTTAATGAACCTCCTCCTAGCTTCTCTGACAATCTAGCAGATCTTTCTAGCAATCTTGAATGTAAATAAAATACATCTCCTGGATAAGCTTCTCTTCCTGGTGGTCTTCTAAGTAATAGAGACATTGTTCTATAAGCTACCGCATGCTTAGATAAATCATCATATACTATTAAAACATCTTTTCCTTTATGCATAAAGTATTCACCCATGCTGCATCCAGCATAAGGAGATAAATATTGTAAAGGAGCTGAATCTGATGCTGTAGAGGAAACTACTATAGTGTAGTCCATGGCTCCCATTTTAGTTAAGTCATTAACTATATGTGCTACTGTAGATTGTTTTTGTCCTATAGCAACATATATACATATTACATCATTATCCTTTTGGTTAAGTATTGTATCTATTGCTATAGCCGTTTTTCCTGTTTGTCTATCCCCTATAATCAACTCTCTTTGCCCTTTACCTATAGGTATCATGGAGTCTATAGCTTTTATTCCTGTTTGCAATGGTTCTTTTACAGACTGTCTATCTATAACTCCTGGTGCTTGCACTTCAACTGCTCTAGTTTCATTAGTTAAAACTGGTCCTTTCCCATCTATAGCCATCCCTAAAGAATTTACTACTCTTCCTACTAAGGCTTCTCCTACAGGTACTTCAACTACTTTTCCAGTTCTTTTTACTACATTTCCTTCTTTTATACCTTCTTCAGACCCTAGTAAAACGCAACCTACATTATCTTGTTCTAGGTTTAGAGCCATTCCATAAACATCATTTGGGAACTCTATAAGTTCTCCTTCCATACAATCTTGCAATCCATAAACTCTAGCAATTCCATCTCCAATTTGAATTATTGTTCCAGAATCTACAGTCTCTACGTTAGTATTAAATTTTTCTATTTGTTGTTTTATTATTGATGTTATTTCTTCTGGCTTTATATGCATAGTCTCACCTCTATTCTCTTTTGAGCATCATTTTTTTTATGTCTTTTAATTTTGTACTTAGAGTACCATCTAAAACGTCATCTCCAACTCTTACATATACTCCACCAAGTATGTTTTTATCTAATTCTTCTTCTAATATTATTGTTTTATTATATTTATTTTCTAATTTTTTTATTAGCTCTTCTTTTTCTTCTTTTAATAGTGGAATTACAGTTTTAACATTAGCTAAAATCATGTTATTCTTTTCTAGATATATTTTTTCCATTTCCTTTAGCTTTTCTCTTAAATACAAAATTCTATCTTTATCTATTAATACTAATAAAAATGATAAAATCTCATCGTCTACTTTATCTTTAAATATTTCAGTAAATATATCCTTCTTTCTAGAAGTGCTTATTTCTGGATGCTTTAGTACATTTAAAATATCTTCGTTATTTGTTATTACATTTACTACATCTTTTAGATCTTTTAAATATTCATCTACTTTATTGTTCTGTTCTGCTATTTCATAAAGAGCTAGAGCATATCTCCTATCTAAATATTCATACATAGCTATATACCTACCTTACTTATAAAATCCTTTATAAGTCTTCTATGCTCAAGATCATCTATAGTTTTTTCGAATGCTTTAGAAGAAACTAATACAGCAAGTTCTACTGCTTCTGTCTTTATTTCATCTTCCGCATTTTTCTTTTGTCTTTCCGCTTCTAATCTTGATCTTTCTATTATTCTATCTGCTTCTTCATGAGCTTCTTTAACAATGTCCTCATATACTGTTTCAGCTTTTGATTTATAATCTTCTACTATAGTTTTACCTTGTTTTTTTGCATTGCTTAGTTCTAATTGATTTTTTTCTTTTAGATCTAATGCTATTTTTTGATTTCTATCTGCATCTTCTATTTTAGTTATTATTTCATTTTGTCTTGAATCAACTACAGCAGTTATTTTATCAAACCAAAAATGTTTTAATATTAAAAGCAGTATAATAAAATTTAATATTGAAGCTATGACTTGCGGAATGCTTATTTCCATATATTAAAAGCCTCCCTTCGGCTTTTAATTTTACAAGTTCCTATGTAAATAGATACTTATAAAATTAAACTACCTTAGATATTAAAATTAATGCTACTATTAATCCATAAATTGCTGTTGCTTCTGAAAAAGCACTACCTATAAGAAGAGTACTCATAATCTTACCACTTGCTTCTGGTTGTCTTGAAACTCCTTCTACTGCCTTTCCTGTAGCATTACCTGTTCCTATACCTGCTCCTATACAAGCTAATGCTGCTATTCCTGCTCCTAAAGCCGCCATTCCTGATACAAATGCTTTTGGATCCATAACAAATTCCTCCTTAAATTTAAAAAAATTATATTTCTTAATTAATGTTCTGATATTACTTTTATATTAATCATAGTTAACATAACAAATATAAACATTTGAATTGTTCCATCAAACAAATCAAAATATATATGGAATGGAATAGGTATTACCAATTGTGCAAAAGAACTTACTCTAGATAAAGCTGAATAAACCAAGTCCATAATAAGTACTGCTGCAGTCATATTACCAAATAACCTTAGACTTAAAGATACTGGTAACATAATCCTTTCCAATATATTTAAAGGTAATAAAAACAAATACGGCTTCCCATATCCTGCCAAATAATGTGTTGCTCCACTTTTCTTTATGGCATATCCTTGTATTACTATAAAAGATATTACTGCTATTCCTGCCACTAGACTTAAATCTAAAGTTGGTGGTTTTAAACCTAATAATCCCATTAAATTCATAAGTAGTAGATATATCATTAATGTTCCTACATATGGGACAAATTTTTTAAATTCTGGTCCCATATTTTCATTAACTAAACCCCTAACAGAATTTAACATTATTTCCATAATTGTTTGTTTTTTATCTGGAACTTTCTTTAGATTTCTTGTCAATATAATGCTCATTAAAGATATTATTACAATAATTACCCATTGAGTTATTAAAGTTGAAGTAATACCAAACTTATATCCAAACAAATTAATATAAAATAATGGTAAAATCTTTTCCAATTCATCACTTCCTTTTATACTTCATTTTTACCTAAATTTGTTCCATAAAATATTATAGATATAAAATTTGAACTATATCCAAGTAAAAAAGGAATAATATTTTTTGTATTGTTTTTAGACAATACTAAGCCTATTACACACACGGTAATAATTCTAATAAAAAAACTTAGCATAGAAAATATAGGACTTTTATTTTTTACTACTACCATATTAGTGATTTTAGCATTTATAAACAGGTTAACATTAGATAATATTAATCCTATTAAAAAATAAAAACCATATCTAATATTAAAAATAAAACTAATAGTAATAAAAAAAATTGTTCCTATAATGATATTAAATATTATTATTTTAGAAATCATTTTTTTAATTTCTGCTATCAATTACAAATCCTCCGGAGTCATCTTTGTGATAACTTATTATATAACTTATAGTATAATAGTCAAAATTTTAATTATACTTATTTATCACCTTTTAGGCCTATTATTGGCAATTTAAACGTTTTACATACTTTTAACCATTACTTATCTCCAAATAAATATGAATTCCTTACTGTAAGAATGTTTTAAAACATTTTATGCAATTTCATCATTTAATTCACAATTCCAAATATTTTGTTTTTCATAATTTTTTTATACTTTTTTTTCAATTTTCATAATTTTTTTCAGAAAACTTATAATTTAATTATAAATTCATTATAAATTCATTATAAATTCATTATAAATATCACTGTTTTATATAGTAATTGTTACAATTTCGCAAAATAATAATGAATTAATGGTTTTTGATTCTTTCAATTGTTTTTAATAAAAAAACAATATAAATAAATAATATTTATATTGCTCTTTATTTTACCCATATTTTGTTTTATTATTTATTAATTTCAAACTCTTCTGGTCTTTTTTCTATCTTATCAAAATAGTATAATATACTATCTACTATTCTAGTTGATGCCTTACCATCCCCATATGGATTTATAGCTTTGCTCATAACATCATATTTTTGTTTGTTTTCTATTAAATCGGAGGCTTCTTTAGTTATAACTTCCTTATCTGTCCCCACAAGCTTAACTGTTCCTACTTTTACAGCTTCTGGTCTTTCCGTTACATCTCTTAGTACTAAAACTGGTTTACCTAAATGAGGTGCTTCTTCTTGAAGTCCACCTGAATCTGTCATTAACATATAACATTTATTCATTAAATTATGTGTTTCTTTTGTATCTAATGGATCTAATAAATGTACTCTTTCTAAATCTCCTAAGATACTATAAACTGTATCTCTTACCACTGGGTTTAAATGAACTAAATATACAATCTCCACATTCTTGTATTTTTCTATTATAGTTTTTAATGCATTACATATATTTTCTATACCTTCTCCCCAATTTTCTCTTCTATGAGCTGTAACCATTATTACTTTTTTATTTTTATAATCTATTTTATTTAAATCTTTATTTTCAAAAACGTAATCTTGTTCTACAGTAAACTCCATAGCATCTATAACCGTATTTCCTGTTACAAATATGCTGTCTTCATCTATAGCCTCTCTTAATAAGTTATTTTTAGAACCTATAGTAGGGGCAAAATTTAAATCTGCTATACTTCCTGTAAGTTTTCTGTTCATTTCCTCTGGGAAAGGAAAATACTTATCAAAAGTTCTTAATCCAGCTTCTACATGCCCTACTTTTATTTGCTTATAAAAACCTGCTAAGGCTCCTGCAAAAGTTGTAGTTGTATCACCATGAACTAATATTAAATTAGGTTTTTCTTTTTCAAAAATTTCTTCTAATCCTTCTAACACTCTTGTAGTTATACCTGTAAGACTTTGTTTTGATTTCATTATATTAAGATCAAAATCTGGTTTTATATCAAATAATTGTAAAACTTGATCTAACATTTCTCTATGTTGTGCTGTCACACATACCCTATTTTCTATTTCTTCTCTTTTTTCTAGTTCTTTAACTAAAGGTGCCATTTTTATAGCTTCTGGTCTAGTTCCAAATATAGTAATAGTTTTTATCTTATCCACTTTCCTTGCCTCCTTATTCTTTATGACTAAAAAATCCACATTTCCATGCTATTAATATAAGAGCTAACATTATTGCTGTAAGTAAAAAATATGACTTTTGATTACTTATTTGCATAGCTATTATAGCAAAGCTTCCTAATACAGCACTTATTAAATACATTATTATAACTGCTTGACGTTGAGTTAATCCCATATCTAAAAGCCTATGATGAAGATGACCCCTGTCTGCTTGCATTATTGGTTTTCCATTTATTTTTCTTCTAATCATAGCAAATAATGTGTCATATATAGGTAATCCTAATGCTAATATTGGTACAACTATAGCAAAAGCTGTAGCAGACTTAATAGCTCCCTCTATAGATATAGCTGCTAGCAAAAATCCTAAAAGTTGGGATCCAGTATCCCCCATAAATATGGATGCTGGATTAAAGTTATAAGGCAAGAATCCTAATATAGAACCACTTAATATACTAGTTAATATAGCTGCTTCCCATCTTTGATTTAAAACAGCTATTACAAACATTGTAATACATGAAATTAATGCAACTCCTGCTGCCAATCCATCAAGACCATCTATTAAATTTAAAGCGTTAGTTATACCTATGACCCATAATATAGTTATAGGTATAGCCAAAGCATGCAATCCCACATATAATGTAGCTTGATCAAAAGGATTAGTTATAAATTGTATTTTTAATCCACACATTATTAAACAAATAGCTGCAGCTAATTGAAATATAATCTTTTTTATAGGAGAAATATCATACTTATCATCAATAAATCCACCTATAACTATAACAGTAGATCCTAATATTATTCCTATTTCTTCTAAAGTTAGAGGGCCTTTTTTTAATATCAAGGCAACTACAAAAGATATGTATATTGCTATACCACCTAAAAGTGGTATAGGTTTTTTATGAATTTTTCTTTCATCCTTAGGTATATCTACTACACCTAGTATAAATGCAGCTTTTTTTACTATAGGTGTTAAAATAACTGATAGCACTATAGCTGTAATAGCTCCAATTATGTATAATTTTGTATCCATTATAAAACTCTCCTTAATCTAATTACAGGACTTATTATTTAATCAACATTAACTATGCCAAACCAGCTATGATAAACAAAAGAGCTATAAATCAATTTATTTTTAATTAATAAGATCCATCACCATCTAATGAATCATCATTTTCTATCCATTCCTCAACCTGTATAATTCTAAATTTTTCTTTTGAATCTCTTATAACTACTTTATCAATACCAGAATTTATTATAAATCTTTTACAAAGAGAACAAGGACCAGCATTGGCCACATATTTACCAGTATTATATTCTTTACCAACTAAATACATAGTTGATGCTATCATGTCTTGTCTTCTAGCAGATATGATGGCATTCTGTTCTGCATGAACAGATCTACAAAGTTCATATCTAGTACCTCGAGGTACCTTTAGCTCTTCCCTTTTACAATATCCTAAATCACAACAATTTTTTCTTCCTCTAGGTGCTCCTGCATACCCTGTTGCCATTATCTCATCATTCTTAACTATTATAGCAGCAAAGTTTCTTCTAAGGCATGTGCCTCTTTCTAAAATAGTCTCACATATATCTAAATAATAATTGTTCTTATCTACTCTATCCATTACGCCCTCCATATATAGTATAAATAAAATTTTAATTATAACTCTACTTTATTCTATAATAAAACCCAAATAATTAAAAGTATTTAAGAACATTTTAAGAAAATTACGACTTAAAGTAAGTTATACCACAACCTATTAAAAAGGGATGTGTGGCTACAAAGGCGTCTCAATTCGCTAAGAAATTCAAATTATATTTAAAGCATTTGCGGTAGCAAACAAATTTAATAAAATAAAAATAATGACTTCAGCAAGTTTTATTTCGTATGAACTTACTGAAGTCATTACTATCCCTACTTAGTTTGCAACTTCTATTTATAACAACTTATTTCTAGTTTAATATTTCTAATGAAAAATAATTTTGAACTATATAAAATATCTACTAAAGATTTCTGGCTATGTCAATAATTATTACATATGAAGCGGCTATTCAATTGTTCCCATTAGTAAGTAACTATATCAAAATGATAGATTTTAGATATCCACTTAAACTAAAATTTTCTTATATAAACCTAAATATTAATTATTATAACAGCTTTTAAAGGTATTAAAACAAGAAATACTTTTAGGAAAAATAGATATCTATAAAAATAATCAGAACACTTTATTTGTGAACTAATATTAGCATTCCTTTATTTTTATAGCTATCTATTGACTAAAAGTATTTCTTGTTTTAATTATCAACCTTTAAAGGATGTTAAGTCGTAATTTTCTTATTTTGTTCCGTATAGTCTGTCTCCTGCATCTCCTAAACCTGGAACTACATATCCTTTTTCATTAAGTTTCTCATCTACAGAAGCTACATATATATCTACATCTGGATGTTCGTCCATAACTTCTTTAATTCCTTCTGGAGCTGCTACAAGACACATTAATCTTATATGTTTTGCTCCTTTTTGTTTTAATAATGTTATTGCATCTTTTGCAGATCCTCCTGTAGCAAGCATTGGATCTGTAACAATTACATCTCTATCACCAATATCTTGAGGTAATTTACAGAAATATTCTACAGGTTTTAAAGTTTCCTCATCACGGTAAAGTCCTATGTGTCCAACTTTTGCCGCTGGTATTAAACTAGTCATTCCACCAACCATGCCTAAGCCTGCTCTTAATATTGGAACTATTGCTACTTTTTTACCTGATAACATTTTGCATTTTGTTTTACATATAGGAGTTTCTATTTCTACTTCCTTTAATTGTAAATCTCTTGTAACTTCATAAGCCATAAGCATAGCTACTTCTTCTACTAACTCTCTAAAATCTTTAGAACCAGTATTTTTATCTCTAATTAAGGCTAATTTATGAAGAATTAATGGATGTCCTATTTGTGTTACTTTACTCATTTATGTTTTCCTCCTAGTTATCTCTTATATTATTTTTCTATTCCCATCATTTTGTTAACTCTATTTTCATGTCTTCCACCTTGGAATTTAGCATTTAAGAAATTATCTACTATATCTAATGCTAACCCTACACCTACAACTCTTTGGCCTAGAGCTAATATATTAGCATTGTTATGTTCTCTGCATGCATGAGCACTAAAAGTGTCACTACACAAAGCTGCTCTAACTCCTTTGACTTTATTAGCAGCTATACTTATACCTATACCTGTTCCACATACTAATATTCCAAAATCAAATTCTTTAGCTACAACCTTTTCTGCAACGTTTTGTGCATAATCTGGATAATCACAGGATTCTTCTGTATATGTACCAAAGTCTTTTATTTCTATTCCTTTACCTTCTAAATGTTTTATTATTTCATTTTTCAAAGGTAATCCTGCATGATCACTTCCTAAAGCTATTTTCATTTAAAACACCTCCGCATTATTTATATTAATTTTTGCAAAAAAAGAAGATAAACCACCTATTAGTTTTGTCTATCTTCTTTTAATTTTTTTAATAATAATAAAATGATATTTTTTAATTGTTCATAAGTACTTTTATAAACTTCTATATCTCCACCAAAAGGATCTAAAATCTCACCTTTTTGTCCTACATATTCAGTTATACAAAAAATTCTATCACTATCCTCCTGAGATAAATTGGATAATAAATCTTTAGCTGAATATGTCATAGTTAATATTAGATCTGATTGATCTAATATCTCTTCATCTAATTGAATTGCTTCTCTATTAGATAGGTCTATATTAATATCTTCATTAATTATTTTACAAGCATTACCTGATGAAACACTTCCAGGCACCACAGCTATACCTGCTGATTTAGCAGTTATTTCTTCCATATCATTTAAAGAATTAAATATAGCCTCTGCCATAAAACTTCTACAGGTATTTCCTGTACAAACAAATAATATATTCATTAGTACCTCCTAATCTAAATTTATAATATCATAGCCAGCTGACTTCTTTAGCCTATTCATTATAGCTACTCCCATATCTTTTTCTTCAAATGCTTCAGATAAAATTAAATCTACATTCTTTTCATCAAAGGTTCTTAAAACATAAAACAAGTTATGGGCAATGGTGTTTAAATCTTTTCTACTTCCTATAGAAACCACCTCACCTTTTTTATAATTGTCTATAGTTTCATCTGTAGCAATAATTCCTACCTTCTTTTCTGCATCTATATAATTTTGCACCATTTCATTAATTTTTTCAATAGTTTTATTTAAATCCCCTTTAATTATTTTTAATGGAGCCTTTGGTGCATAATGTCTATATTTCATACCTGGTGCCTTTGGTCTCAATTCTTTATCTGGCTTTTTCATTATAGCTGGATCAATATATATATTAGAATCTACTTCTTTTAACATTTCTAATGTTATTCCACCTGGCCTTAAAATACAAGGTGGATCAATTGTACAATCTATTACGGTAGATTCAACACCTACTTCAGAATTATCCCCACCTAATATTGCATTTACCCTACCATCTAAATCCTCTACACAGGTTTCTAAATCTGTTGGGCTAGGTTTCCCTGATAAATTTGCTGAAGGTGCAGCTATAGGTACACCTGCCATAGAAATAAGTTCCATTGCTATTTTATTAGATGGCATCCTAATTCCTATACTATCTAAACCTGCACTAGTTTCGTTTGGTATTATATCTTTTTTCTTTAATATTATAGTCATAGGCCCAGGCCAAAATTTATCCATTAATTTTTGAGCTATAGGTGGTATTTTTTCAACTAATTTCTCTATATCTTTCACCTTAGAAATATGAACTATTAAAGGGTTATCCTGTGGTCTCCCCTTTGCTTCAAATATTTTTTTTACTGCATCTTTATCTAAAGCATTAGCTCCTAATCCATATACAGTTTCTGTAGGAAATACTACAAGCCCACCTTGTCTTAATATATTTCCAGCCTTACTTATGACATGCTCATCTATATTGTTTTCATCTAATCTCACAACTTTTGTTTTCATAATAAACACCATCCTAAGTTTTATAGTAGTTTTATTATAATCAATCCAGCTATAATACCTACTATCATATAAAAATATGAGGTAACTTTATCTCCTAAGTCTCTTGATTCTGGAATCATTTCAGCACATACAACATAAATCATTATTCCTGAAGCAAGTGATAAAAGTATACTTAAAAAATTTTTAGATATATTTGCAATATAAGAACCTAAGAATACACCAAACAATGTAGGAATTGCAGTAAGAAAAACATAAAACAAAGTTTTACTCTTTTTTTCATTAGATGCTATTAAGGGAGTGGCCACCGCTATACCTTCTGGTATATCGTGTATGGATATAATAAGTGCCATTTTCAGCCCTAATCTATTTCCTGCTTGAAACCCAACACCCATTAATATACCTTCTGGGAAATTGTGCAATATAAGACCTAGAGCCGTCATAAATGCTACCTTCTTATGCATATTTATATCTATACTATTTGTATTTTTATCAATAAAATATACAATTAGTATCCCTAGTACTAAAAAAATTGAAACTCCAAAACAATCCCATGTATTTAAAGCTTCTGGTATTAAATCAAAAATCACTATAGACAACATAAGGCCTGCTGAAAATCCCATGAATTTGCAAAGAAGTTTTTCAGAAGGGTCTTTTAAAGATATCCCTATTATAGCTCCTATCATTGTCCCTGATAAAGATATAATAGTTCCTATTACAATAATAAATAAAAGTTTACTCAAAAAATCACCTTTTTTTTATTGTTTACATATGATATTTATTATTATAATTTATCAAATATTCTAATCCATCTCTATTTCTTTTCTAAGTTCTTTTATTTTTTCTATACATTCCTCTGTAAAATGAGCATATACGCAAGTTCTATATAGTGCATCTAATAAATAATACTTTTTAAGTCCTCCTCTTTTTATAATTGTATAATAAAAATCTTTTTCAGGATCAATTTTTTTAAGTTTATAATAAAAATTTGCAGTGTAATTATGTAACTTAAGGAATTTCTCGTTAACTTTTATTATTCTTTTATTTCTAAATTTTGATGTAGTTAATAATACTATCCTAAAATCTTCTATATCATATATATTGTTATATTGCTCTATGTGAACTAATGCTACTTTATCACAAACTATATTTAATTTTCTATTTATTATCCCTAATACAATCTTCAATCTATTATTAGAATATTCAAATTTTAATTTTTCTCTGTCTGTTCTAATTATTATAGCCATTATAATTAGAACTTCAATTATAATTAAATAGCTAACATAAAAAATATCATAAATTTTATTATACAAATATAAAATTAGAGGCAATAGGATAAAAATAAAGCTCATAATCACAACAAATCTTTTATAAGATCTCTTTTGATTTCTAAGGCCTTTGTTTAAATCCATAATTACCTCTTCTTTCCTTAATTAATATTAGTTAACTCTACCTAAATCTTTCATTTTTTCCGCTTGATCTTCTGTAACTAAAGCTTCTATAACTTCATCTATATCCCCATCTAAAAAAGTTTCTAATTTATATAATGTTAAACCTATTCTATGGTCTGTAATTCTTCCTTGAGGATAATTATAAGTTCTTATTCTTTCACTTCTATCCCCAGTACCAACTTGACTTTTTCTATCTTCTGCTATAGATGCTGCTCTTTCAGCTTCTGCAGCTTCAAATAATCTAGCTTTTAAAACCTTCATTGCTTTTTCTTTATTTTTTAATTGTGACTTTTCATCTTGACATGTAACTACAAGACCTGTTGGTAAGTGAGTTATTCTTACAGCAGAATCTGTAGTATTTACACACTGTCCACCATGACCTGAGGCTCTATAAACATCGATTCTTAAGTCATTAGCGTTTATGTTTATATCTACATCGTCTACTTCAGGAAGCACAGCTACAGTAGCTGTAGAAGTATGAATTCTGCCACTTGATTCTGTATCTGGAACCCTTTGAACTCTGTGAACTCCACTTTCATATTTTAATCTACTATAAGCTCCTTTTCCTTTAACTGCTACAGTAACTTCTTTAAATCCACCTATGTCCGTAGCATTTAAACTCATAGTTTCTACTTTCCAGTTTTTTCTTTCTGCATATCTTGTATACATTCTTAATAAGTTAGAAGCAAATAAAGCCGCTTCATCTCCACCAGCACCTGCTCTAATTTCTATAAATACATCTTTATCATCGTTAGGATCTTTTGGTAATAACAATATAGTTAATTCTCTTTCTAAATCTTCTAACTTTAAAGTTAACTCTTTTATTTCTTCCTGTGCCATTTCTCTTAGTTCTTTGTCTGATTCTTCTCTTAACATCTCTTTATCTGATTCTAAATCCTCTTGTGCTTTTTTATACTCTCTATATGTATTAACTATAATTTCTAAATCAGCATGCTCTTTACAAAGTTTTTGCCATTCTTTTTGATTTGCCATAACTGAAGGGTCGCTTATTTTATTTGATAGTTCTTCATATTTATTTTCTATAAAATTAAGTCTTTCTAACATTATTTCTCACTCCGTATATATATTTTCACAATTTTATATTATATCATACTTTATAAAGCATTTACAACTAACCTGTGAATTTTAATACTTTCTAGCTTTTATAACTCTGTCTTTTCCAGCTAAATCTTTTATACATAATATATCCTTAAAACCATACTCATGTAAAATGTGAGAAACCTGTATTTTTTGATCATAACCTATTTCAAAAGCTATGGTTCCCCCATCATTTAGCACTTCTAAACTTTGCTTTATTATCCCCTCATAAAAAAACAATCCATCTTTTCCACCACACAAAGCTTCAAAGGGTTCATATTTTTTAACATCATCCATAAGTGTTTCAATAACATCTTCCCTTATATATGGTGGGTTAGACACTATAATATCAAACTTTCTTTTTCCTTTTATTGCTTCTGTAAGTAAATCACTTTTTAAAACTTTAATTCTATCTTGAAGATTATGTTTAAGTATATTTTCTTTAGTAGTATTGTATGGCACATCTTCTATATCATAGCAAATTATTTCTGTATTATTTAAAGTATATCCTATAGTAATTCCTATAATACCACTGCCACAACAAACATCACAAATTTGCTTATAATTTTTATTTTTTATTTCCTCCAAAACCGTTTCTACTAATATTTCTGTATCTGGTCTTGGTATTAATACTCCCTTTTTTATATTAAAATCTAGTCCCATAAATTCAGTTGTACCTAATATATATTTCATAGGCATTTTATTTTTTCTAAGGTCTATTAATTGAAAATATTTTTTTTTCTCTTCCTCTTTTATATGATAATCAGGATTAGTCAAAATAAACAATCTATCTTTTTTTAATGTTTTCCCTAATAAAAGTTGAGTATCTATTTGATAGCTATCTATAGATTCTTTTTTTAAAATACCATATCCTTCTACCAGCAAATCTTTTAATAACAAATTAACATCACTCCATTGAATTTTCAATTCCTTCTGCTGCTTTTAAAGCCATTATAGCTACTTCCAATTGCTTTAAATCAGGTTCTTTAGTTGTTAGTTTTTGTAACATAAGCCCTGGATATGCTATGATTTTTGCAAAATTACTATTACTTTTACCTAACCATTTTATAATTTCATAGGTAACCCCTGAAACCGCAGGCAATAATATTATTCTATATAAAATTCTTTGCCATATGTTACTCCATCCTGTAAGTGAAAATAAAAGTATGCTTACAATCATAACTAAAAACAAGAAATTCGTTCCACACCTTGGATGAAATCTTGTAAATTCTATAGCATTTTCAGGTGTTAGTTCCATATGATTTTCATAACAAAATATAGTCTTATGCTCTGCTCCATGATATTGGAACACTCTTTTTATATCTTCCATATTACTTATTAATAAAATATATAATAAAAATATAGCTATTCTTATTATTCCTTCTATTATATTTAATAATAAAGTACTTTGTATACCTATTTTTTTAAAAAAATTAGCTATAAAAGTTGGAAAAATAAAAAATACTACTGCAGATATAATAAAAGATATGAGTAATGTTATTCCAATTAAAATGTTATCTGCTTTGTCTTTAAAAACTTTATTAAACCACTTATCAAATTTAGATTCTTCAACCTGTTCTTCAAAAAATGATGCAGAATAATTTAAAGTTTTTATGCCTATTACTAAAGATTCGATAAGAGATACAAAGCCTCTTATTATTGGTAGAGAAAAGAAAAAAGTTTTTTTAGTATAAGGTGTATAGTCTTCTTTATTTACAACTATTTCTCCATTTGTTTTCCTAACTGCCGTTGCTATACCCTTTTTCCCCCTCATCATTACCCCTTCTAAAACTGCTTGTCCTCCAACGCTAGTACTTTTCCCCACTTAATCACCTCATTATTTATCTTGGAACACAATGACACTTTCTACATCTAGCTTCATAAGACTCTTGTGCACCTATTAATACTACTGGGTCAGATTTTTTCGCTGGCTTTCCATTTATAAGTCTTTGAGTTCTTGTAGCTGGATTATTGCAAACCATACATACGGCTTGTATTTTATCTACAAATTCTGCTATAGCCATAAGTTTAGGCATTGGACCAAAGGGTTCCCCTTTAAAATCCATATCTAGTCCTGCACAAATAACTCTTCTATTATTATTAGCTATTTTACTTACTATTTCAACCAAAGAATCATCAAAAAATTGTGCTTCATCTATCCCTATTACATCTGTATCATCTAAAAGTTTTTCTAATATTTCTTTACTACTTTTAACTGGTACTGACTGAATTTTATCTCCTGCATGAGACACAACATCCTGTTTACTATATCTGTTATCTATTTCAGGTTTAAAAACTTGAACTTTTTGCTTTGCTATTTCCGCTCTTCTTATCCGTCTTATTAATTCTTCCGTTTTGCCACTATACATAGGACCTGCTACAACTTCAATCCACCCATGATCTTTGGGACCATACATAAAAACACCTCCATTTTAATAAACAAGTATATTTTATCAAAACTAATTAGTATAATAAAGAATTTATTATAGGAAAAATTTACATATAATTATTTAATTCTTTATTATATTAGTATTTTTAAGTAATTTATGCAATATCCGTAATTTGTTGACTTCATTTAAATGCCTATGTTATAATAATGTAGTTAAAATAGTGATAAGACCAATTCGAAAGAGGTGAAAATAAATGAGAGAAGGAATACATCCAGAATATAACCATGACGTTGTAGTTAAATGTGCATGCGGTAATACTTTTACAACTGGATCAACTAATAAAGAATTAAAAGTAGAAATTTGTTCAAAATGTCATCCATTCTTTACTGGAAAACAAAAAATAGTTGATGCTGGTGGAAGAGTTGATAAATTCATGAAAAAATTCAACCTATCTAGCGAAGACGTTAAATAGTATAAAACCTAATCTTTCGGATTAGGTTTTATTTATTTTCTATTTATTATTTTTATTCATATCCATTTTGCTTATTATATTTACAAATTCCTCATTAGTCTTAGTTTTAGATAATATACTTAAAACTTGTTCAGTTACATTTTCCACATTATTTTCCTCATAAAGAAGCTTTCTTATATTAAATGCAGTTTCTTTTTCTAAAGAATCTGTAAATAATAAATCATCTCTTCTTGTACCTGATTTATAAATATCTAAAGCAGGGAATATTCTTCTTTCTTGAAGTTTTCTATTAAGATGTACTTCCATATTTCCAGTACCCTTAAACTCCTCAAATATCATGTCATCCATTCTACTTCCTGTTTCAGTTAAAGCTGTAGCTAATATGGTTAAGCTTCCACCATTTTCAATATTTCTAGCTGCCCCAAAAAATTTCTTTGGCATTACTAATGCACCAGGATCTAATCCACCTGATAATGTCCTACCTGTTGGGGTAATAGTTAAATTATATGCTCTAGACAATCTTGTTATACTATCTAATAATATAACAACATCCTGTCCTTGCTCTACCATTCTTTTAGCTCTTTCTAAAACCATATAAGTAACCTTTGTATGATGCTCTGGCTCTTCATCAAAGGTTGAGTATATTACTTCTCCTTTAATAGATCTTTGCATATCTGTTACTTCTTCTGGTCTCTCATCAATTAAAAGTACTATAAGTTTACATAATGGATTATTTCGGGAAATGCTTTGGGCTATCTTTTTTAGAAGAGTAGTTTTACCTGCTTTAGGAGGGGCTACTATCATTCCTCTTTGTCCTTTTCCTATAGGTGATATTATATCCATTAATCTTGTAGATAAGTCTTGTGAACTTGTTTCAAGTTTAATCCTTTCATTAGGATATATAGGTACTAAGCTTTCAAAAGGTTTTCTTCCTACTGCTTTTTCAGGATTTTCTCCATTTACCCTTTCTACGTATATTAAAGCTTTAAACTTTTCTCCATCCTTTGGTATTCTAACTTTTCCTTCAACTTCGTCACCTGTTCTTAAATTAAATCTTCTTATTTGTGATGGAGATACATATATATCTTCGGGACCTGACAAATAATTTTGTCCTCTTAAAAATCCATAATTATTATTTTCTATAATCTCCAAAACACCTTTAGCTCTTTGTGATTCATTTATCATCTCTTTTAATCTTTCCGCTTTATTTTCTTCGCTGTTTTTCATAAGAGAATTAGTTTTTTCTTCATTGACACTATTTTCTTTAGTGATTTTATTATGTATATAGTTTCCATTTTTTATAACTTTAGGTGATATTTTTTCAACTAAAATTTTTCCATCTTTCTCTATAGCTGTTGACTGTGAAGTTTTTATTTCTTCTATAAGTTCACTTTTTTTAAACTTAGAAATATTTTTTATATCAAGCTTTTTAGCTATTTCTCTTAATTCTTTAACGGTCATGCTTTCATAATCCTTATTTATCAAAAAAATCCCCTCTCTCTATTAAATTATATATATTAAATAACAGGAAAATATCAAAACTTAGGTTAAAAAGAGTAGTTAAATTTTAGAAAATCTTTCAAAATAGATTATACCCTATTTATGTATTTTAATCCATATATAAATAAAAATAAAGAGTAACTTTTAAAAGTTACTCTAAACCATCATATATATTTTATCAAAAATCTGATTTTGTTTATATACTCTTTCTTCTATGGTAGATTTGTTACCTATGTAAAATAATGGTATGCCTAATATTTCACACCCGCCTACAATAATTTCTCTTTTTAAAAATTCATCTATATTATAATTATATTTGTGAATATTATTGCATATATGACACTTAACAGTAATTGCAATATTCCCTTTATTGCTTTTATTAATTGTGAGCCCTAATTCATATTCATTTATTTTAGAAGTATTGAATAAAGAAAAATCTACTAATTCATATTTCCCAAAGGTATTTTTAATAGCTATACCTAATTCTGTTTGTATTATCATAGGACTCCATCTCCCCTCTCATAATTTTACAATTCATAACAAACTTATATATTTTTCATTAACTTTTTCATTTCTCTTGTTATTATATTTCTATAAATATATGTTAAATCCTTCAAGTATTATTAGTTTAATATTTACTTTTAAAAATATCTTTCCTATAAATTAATAGCTTATACAAGAAAAACAACAACACCAAAATTACTCATTTTTATAAATTCTGATGTTGTTGTTTATTAACATATATTAAATCTTAAATAATATATAAAATTTATTTTTTATCTAAAGTAGCTTTTACAAAATCTTTAAACAATGGATGTGGTTTATTAGGTCTTGATTTTAATTCCGGATGAAATTGAACAGCTACATACCAAGGATGATTATTTATCTCTACTATTTCTACTAGTCTATCATCTGGACTTGTTCCTGATAATATTAGACCTGCTTCTGTTAGCTTACTCCTATATTCATTATTAAATTCATATCTATGTCTATGTCTTTCATATACAATCTCTTGCCCATAAGCTTTTTCTGCATTTGTACCCTTAAGTAATTTACAAGGATAGGATCCCAATCTCATAGTTCCTCCCATATCATCTATATCCTTTTGTTCTGGCATTAAATCTATTACTGGATATTTTGTATTTGGATCTATCTCTGCACTATGAGCACCTTTATAATTTAATACATTTCTCGCAAACTCTATTACTGCACATTGCATTCCAAGACATATTCCTAAAAAAGGTATTTTATTTTCTCTTGCCCATTTAGCAGACCATATTTTCCCTTCTATTCCTCTATCACCAAATCCACCTGGTACCAATATACCATCCGCATCTTTTAAATACTGCTCAAAATTATTTTCATTTACTTCTTCAGAATTTATCCATTTTATATTCACCTTAGTATCATTAGCATAACCACCATGGTTTAAAGCTTCCACTATTGATATATAAGCATCATGTAATTCTACATACTTACCTACCAAAGCTATAGTAGTATTCTTAGAAAGATTTTTTGCATTATTCACCATTGATATCCATTCTGTATTATCTATTTTACTGTAATTTAGGCCTAATTTCTTGCATACTAAAGTATCTAAATTTTCTTTATGTAGCATTAATGGTACTTCATAAAGATTTTCTGCGTCTAAATTTTGTATGACATCCTCTTTATCTACATTACAAAATAATCCTATTTTCTCCTTTAATTCCTTTGGTATCTGTTTTTCTGATCGACAAACTATGATATCTGGCTGTATCCCTATTCCTCTAAGTTCTTTAACTGAATGTTGGGTAGGCTTTGTCTTTAACTCCCCTGCTTTTCCTAAGAAAGGTAGTAAGGTTACATGAATAAAGCATACATTTTCTCTTCCAACTTCGTATTTGATTTGTCTTATAGACTCTAAAAAAGGTAGGGATTCTATATCCCCTATAGTTCCACCTATTTCAGTTATAACTACATCTACTTCCTTTTCTTTAGCTACCCTATATACTCTAGATTTTATTTCTGTAGTTATATGAGGTATTACCTGCACTGTGGCACCTAAATAATCACCTTTTCTTTCTTTAGATATAACAGACCAGTAAATCTTTCCTGTAGTTACATTACTATTTTGGCTTAAATTTTCATCTATAAACCTTTCATAATGGCCTAAATCTAGATCTGTTTCTGCACCATCCTCTGTTACAAATACTTCACCATGTTGATAAGGGCTCATTGTTCCTGGATCTATATTTATATATGGATCAAATTTTTGTATTGAAACCTTAAGTCCTCTATTTTTTAAAAGTCTCCCTAAAGAAGCTGCTGTTATTCCTTTCCCTAATGAAGAAACAACCCCACCTGTTACAAATATATATTTAGTGCTCATACGCTCTCCTGCTTTAATATATAATAAAGCAGTTTTCACCTCCAAAGTTTAAGTTTGTATTATTCTGCACCAAATTTACATAAAATCTATTGACATCATTAGAATTTTAATATATAATAATCCTTACCTTTAATATTTAAAATCGCGATTTTATGTAAATTTTTATGGATTCAAAAAACATACCTATATATAATAACACAAATTATTATGTTGTGCTATATTTTTTCGTTAATTTTTATTTTATGTTGTCTAAAATTTCTCCTGCTTCAAAAAACATATCTCTTATTTTCTTATTTAATAATAATTTCTTTTCTGCTTCCTCTATATTATTACATATACCTTCATAATCACTAATATTAAAATCTTTTTTCAAGTTTTCTATTTCTATGCAATTATATTTTCTTAATAATAAAAATAATAAATACCTGCATTCATTATCTCTCACTATGTTTATCATTTCATATTCAGATATACCTTTATATTTACATAACAATTTTATTATATTTTCATATTTTGAGTTTGTAAAATAATTCATAATAACACCTCTTACGGTTTTTATTATAATTTTGTCCATATAGTTTATTTTTAAACAACATTAGCCCTCTTAAGCAAGGATTTTATAATTAAAACACTATCTTAAGAGGGTTAATACTGATTATGTAAATACATATGATATTTATTTTTTTTCAGGCGATATATTTATATTTAATATAGTGTTTTGAGGTTTTTGTCCTGCTACACTCATAATATAGTCAATATATATACTTCCCCCATTATCATCTATATTTATATCTAATTTCTTAGTGTTTATATTTATCTCTAAAGTACCATAAGGAGTACTATACATAGACATATTTTTCTTATTTAGTGCAAAGTCCATTTTTGTACTAGTACTTCCCATTCTTATTAGTGAAAAATTTTTTTCACTTATTTTAAGAGTAGTAGTAGTACCTTCCATTCCAGATATAGCAGTTTCTTCATAAACAGCATAATAATTCCTATCTTTTTTATAAAAGTTTCCTGGTGTAACCACTTCTATTGAATCATTTTTTTCTTTTGCCTCTGGAACAGAACTTAAAACATGGATAAGTGCTTTCTTTTTCATAGCTTACATTCCTTTTCTTTATATTATAAATTTTTTTAAATAATCATCAGAAGCTGGCTTTACTTCTATTATATTATTTAAATTAGTATTGACTTTACCATACTTAACCTTTATCTCATCTTCATCTTTACCTTTGCTATATCGCCCTGTTATTTCCGCTGCTAATTTTATATCATCTTCATTAGGTTCTCCTATTATTACCACAGTAGAACCATTATAATCACAAGATAAAAACATATAGTCTTTTGAACTTAAGTAATTTTTAATAACATCTCCTTCTTCTTTAGTTCTAGTAGATATTATTTTACAATTCTCTGATATTCTAAAATGTCTTCCGTATTTTAATAATTCAAGTTCTCTTTCTTCAGGAGTTTCTTTATGTTTTAGTAAATCCTTTAATCTTTTTGCATAATTAGGCTCTGTAAGTTTACATCCGCCTGCTGGTGAAGGGTACTCTTTTATACCCCATTTTTCTGCTAAATCCATTTGAACCTTTCTACTTCTACCAGATATATCTAAAAGTTTTTCTCTGTCTACGAGATTTTGTAACTCCATTTCTGTAGGTGGTAAAATCTTGGCACATAACGGTCTTAATATTTTTTGTTCATATCCTGATTCTTTTTTTACTACATTTAAAGCTGCTTTATTTTGTGACATAGGCCTCTGATTTAAAACCTCTCCTGTTATTATAAAGTCTGCATTAAATTTTTCTAAAAGTTCTCCTGAATATTTCATCATCATAGAATGACAATCAATACATGGATTCATATTTTTCCCATAACCATGTTTAGGATTTTTAACCATTTCTAAATGTTTCTTTGAAAAATCCACTACTTCTAAAGGTATATCAATCTGTTTAGTCATTCTCTCTGCATTTTTTTCATTAAAAAAATATGATCTAAAACATATTCCTATTACTTCTATTCCTTGATCTTTTATAAGTTTAGCAGCTAATGTACTATCTAAGCCACCTGATATCATAGCTAAAGCTCTTGTCATTAAACTCACCCTTCTTTTCATATTACTTACTTTTCAATAATTATTATTATAATACAAATAAAGAGTGAATACACTATTATTCACTCTTTATTTGTATTATATCATATTGTTAATTCACCATTTGGGGTATCTAGTATTTGTAATATCCTCTCTTCATACCCTGTATTGGCATTTATAAATATTTTAAATTTATCATTTTTATAAGTTCCAGAAAATTCATAGCACAAAACTTCTGTATTAGCCTCTGTCGGAATAATGCTTAATCTAACATTAGTAATATTTAAATTTTTTCCAACTCTCTTTTCTGCGTCCTTTTCACTAACCTTTATATTTTTATTAATATTCCTATCATGATGAGATATTAAATATTTTTCTGATTCTACTCCTATTATTTCCCCTTTATCTAAAGCTATTTTTAACTTTACTTGATCTGGGTACACTATTACATCATTCTGTTTGTATACATAATTTATTACAGCTACATTATCATAATTTAAAGTATATGTAGGTACCATATTAGAAATTTTAAGTTTTTTAAGATAATCATTTCCTATATTTATAGCTCTTTTTTTATCTATTTTAGGTTGACCTACTCCTCTAGAATCTATTAAATATACTAGTTTTCCACCATGCTTGCTAATTTCACATGTAACATTATCTTTTTTACCTTCCCTACCTTTAATATTAACTATAAATCTATAGGTTGCTATATTAGTTTTTCCTTCATTTGTATCTAATTTAATAGATTCTACTTTATCGTTTCCTATTATATTTTTAGCCATTTTCTTTGCTTCATTTTCATTAATCTTTTTTTCACTATTTATTTTAGGAGTTATTTCTAAAGTGTTATCTGAAAAAGGTCCATCATAAATTAACGCAGGATACTGCATAACCTGTTTTTGTATATTATTAAATTGACCTTTAATTGAATTTGGATTTTCTTTAGCTAATACTCCACTTACTTTCTTTCTTATATCTCCCCATCTAACTCTACCTTCATTAACATCCATAACAACGTTATTTAATTGATTTTCTAACTGAAGTGATTCTTTTTTTAATCTTTCTATATTGTCATAATCATCTTTTGACAAATTATTATTTTTAACTATTGACTTTGCTAAACTGTTAGAAAAATCTCCCACTTGGGATAAAAATTTACTAGTATTTGTTATTGTGTTTTGGTCTATAGGTAATGAATGTAATTTGTCATTGGCCATAGATGAATATTTAAATATTTCTTCAAATGTAACTATTTCCTGCTCTCTTGAACCTATAATAGGTGCTTTAGATAAATTAACTCTTATGTTTTGTACAGAAGTTATTAGTTCATGTAAATTTTTACTATATTCACCTTGAAGATAATTTCTATAATCATTTCTTTCTAAAGTCATTAAAATAGCAAATGTACTTGAAAAAACAACTATCAATGTTACAGTTAAAGTATATAGTATTCTTTTAGTACTTTTTTTCATATATCCTAACCTCCCAACATTTCTTACTTTATTATCTGTATTTATAGTTGGGGTTATTCATTAATTGATAAAATTTATTTGAATATATAACTATAATTTATAGGTTTCTTATTTTTAATTCTATGTTATTATAGACTATACGATCTAATTTTTGTAAAATATTTAAGTATTTATTTTATATTTATAATATATAATATATTTAATATACTTCTTAATACTTCTTAACATTTTATATTCTCATATTAAAAAATCCTTAAAACTTATTTAAATACATTTATAATTATATATTTATCCTATATAATGTTAATGTATAACCCATACACTAAATTTTATTTCTACAATCATATTTTATTTATTACATAATAAATTAGAGGGTGACTAAATGAAAATTCTAATATTATCTGTTTCTGCTGGAGGTGGCCATAGTCATGCAGCAGAAGCATTAAAATCTTATATAAAATTAAATAATAATGAAGCCGAAATCACTATAATAGATACATTAAAGTATATAAACCCTTTAATAGATAAAGTTATTATAGGTAGCTATTTGAAAACATTAAAAGTAACTCCTTCTTTATTTGGGAAATTATATGACCATTCAGAGGATGATGAAGGCTTAGCCACAGTTATAAGTTCTAATCTGAGCAAAATTATGAACTACAAACTTTCTCATTTAATAGATGAATTTGACCCAGATGTTATAATATGTACTCATCCTTTCCCAGCTGAAATGATATCTATTATGAAAGATAAGGACAAATTAAATATACCTTCTCTAACTATACTTACTGATTATGCTCCTCATAGTTTTTGGATTCAAGAGCATACGGATGCTTATGTAGTATCTAATTCAGATATGATTGATGAGATGGTAGCCAGAGATGTTCCTAAAAATAAAATTTTTGATTTTGGTATACCTGTTAGCCCAAGTTTTTTAAACAAATATGATAAAGAAAAAACCTTAAAAGAATTAGACCTAAATATTAATATTCCTACTTTTTTAATAATGGGCGGAAGTTTAGGTATAGGTAAAATATCTGACCTTTATAGCGAATTAATAAAAATAGAACAAAATATACAAATTATTATAATAACAGGTAATAATAAAAAACTATATAGCCAATTAAGTAAATTAAAAGAAGATTCTGATAAGGAAACTAGAATCATAGGCTTTACTAATGAAGTAAATAAATATATGCAATGTTGTGATTTGCTTTTAACTAAACCTGGTGGTCTTACTATTACAGAAGCATTAGTTTCAAATATACCAATGGCTATTTTTTCGCCTATACCAGGTCAAGAAGAAAAAAATGCAGAATTTTTATTAAGACATAATTTAGCTATAAGTATAGACTCTATAGAAGATACAAAAAATATAATAAGTGATTTATTAAAATCTGAATCATCATTAAAAACTATGAGTTTAAATTGTAACAAATTCGCCAAGCCAAATTCTGGAAATGATATTTATAACTTATTAAAATTTTTAATGAATATCAAGATAAATGACTCTGCTAAAAATAAAATGTATGTATCTAACCATATAATTAGTAATAAAAATAAAAATTTGTTTAAATCTATAGAAAAATATTTTATAAAAACAGCTGAAAAATTTTTATTATAAAAAAACTCTGTATTATTTTCAAATACAGAGTTTTTTTTATTTTTTTAATTTATTAATCTCTTCTACAACTTTAAACTTTATTTCATAAGAATTTTTTGAATTATTAATAGACTTCAACTCTTCTTCTTTTAATACTTTTTTCATTTTTTGTTCTGTTTCCTTTGTTGATACTTCTCCTTTTGTTACATCAACAAAACATAATGGTGGAAACATAACACACCACCAATTTTGCCCCTGACCATTGCCTATAACGATTTTATAGGCTTCATATTGCCCTTGTGGCAAGGTTATATTCCCATAGGTTTTTATAGGAAATTGCTCTTGTCTTAAATAAGTATTAACTGAATATTTATATCCATTTTTATTTATGATATTTTCTGCTATTTTTTTTATCTCTTTATCATTTTCTTTTAATATTTTTCTTGACTCATCTATGCTATTACTTTTGTCTAATTTTGGCATCATATATTTTATTATTTCATCTTTAACTTTAAGTTTCAAACTTTGATCTTCTATACTATCACTATTTGCTAAGACATGAAACCTTATTATTTTATTTGAAATATTTTTTTGTTCACTGCTTGTACTCCCATAAACTAAATTAAAAGAATTAAAGCCAATAAAAAATATAACTATAATACTTAACATAAAAACTAATATTCTTTTCATATATATTCCCCCCATTGATCTTATTTATTAGTTATTATTACCAAATATTATAGTTATATTCAATTTTAAAAAATTATTTTATTGCTCCTATTCTTCTAACTTTTGTATCTACAGTAACATTTATATCTAAACTTTTATATAAATCATTCCAATTACCTTTTATTTTTTTCCACAGCTTAGGATGATACTTATGAACATATTCCCCTAAATCTAAGATATCTGTATTATACTCACTTTGAGATACCCTTATAACTTCATTTATTTCTTGTGTTATAGCTTTATTTAAATCCTCTTCTATTTTATTTATATCCCCTTTAGAAGATATTTGTTTATCAATATTATATCCTTTAATTTGGCCTTCTAAATTTAATTTTATATCAAAGCTCAAATTTTCTTTATCCTTTAACTTAATTTTTCTTTCACTGTTTTCTATGGAATAGTCTAAAGGGCTTCCATCTCTTATTATAGTTCTAGTTCCACCTTTAAATTTTTTATTTATAAGTTGTATATTATTAGATTGCTCTGTACTTATATATCCTTTTATCTTATTATTTTTTATTACAGCAACTTTTGATATTTTAAGATCCTTATTTTTTTTATCTATATTAATAACAGGTATCAAAGCTGTATTATTTTGGCTAGTCTCTTCTAAAAATTCATTTAATGTAAGTGGAAAAGCCGTATTATTTTTTTCATTATTTTCTAACATACCTATTATATAATTTTCTATACTTTTTTCCATATTAGGTTTAAAACGTAATATTTCTTCACTTTTATCTTCTGAAAAAACTATATAAATCATTCTATTTATAGCGGGTTGTCTTTGTATATAATCTATTACTTCTTTAAAAGTATTGCTATAATCCAAAATACTTGTATTTAAAACCATAAGTTTTAAGTGTCCAAAACTTAAATTTCTACTACTTTTATTTACAATTTTATCCATACTATCCTGCATTGAATATGCATCTACTGACATAGTATTATCTGCTGCTGTTCCTCCCTTTTCAGGTCCTAATTTACTTATATCCGGAAAAGCATAGGTTACTCTTATTTTGTCAAACTTACTTCCTGTAAAAGATGCAGCAGGACTTATTTTCTCTAGCTGCTTTTCTTTTCCTATATCCTTTCCCGCATCCACTCCTAGAACGGAAACAAATGCTTTTTTATCTATTTCTACCTTATCCCAGCATCCTGTCATACATATAGTTGATAATATAAGCATTATAACTAAATACTTTTTTGATTTCATAATATAACAACTCCTAAATATATATTTATGCTTATACTTACTTTTAATATTTACCCTTTCTTTTACTTAATTTAAACTTACTTATTGCAAATAAAATTATAGGAATAACCACTATATTTATAATAAACAATATAGACATTAAACTTTTTTCTACACTCATTACTTCAGCTACATTCTCAGGATATAGTGCAATAATATATATAAATGGCACTATAAGTAAAGAAGATATTTTTATATCTTCTATATGTAATATATCTTTTAATACATCTGCTGAAAAATAATAAGTGTTAGTAAATGTAGTAAAGAAAAACAACACCCACACAGCCATAATTATACCTTCCCATCTTTCAACAAATGTGCCAGGTATATCTATAGACTTTATCATTGTTATTCCTGGCCAAAGCATTACTTTTACCTGTTCTGTTGAAAACATAATTATAGATAAAATTACTATAAAAATATAAAAAACACCTATAAAAAATAAACTATTAAACAATACTTTGGGAGTTTTATTCTTTTTTTTCATAAAGGGTAATAACAGAAATATAATTTCTATTCCTTTAAATCTATTTATAGTAGTCCATGTAGCTTTTATATAATTAGTAGGTTTATTTTCAAATACAGGTAATAAATTGGTAAAATCCCCTTGATAAAATGCAAAGATTAGTATAAATATAACTGGAATAAAGCTAACCCAGAAGGCTACTTCATTAAATTTAACAAGAGTATCAACCTCTCCTCTTATAAGATAACTAGCTACAATTATACTAACAATAATCAAAAATTCTGTAGGAGTCTTCTCTAATAAGTATAATTTAATTTCCTCTATGAAAACCCTTAATCCATTAGATATATATATAATGTTATACATAATAAAACTTAAGGCTATAAGTTTTCCTAAAACTGCTCCAAAATTATTACTTACTATTTCATAGAATTCATTATAATTATTAAATTTTATTATTAAATACATAATATATATTAAAAAAAAGCTAATTAAAGCGCTTATGATTATTACTATCCATCCATCATTTCCAACTATATTTGAAAGATCACTAGCATAAGAAAATACACTTATACCAATAACACTAGTTACAATGGTAGCAAATAAACTATAAGATGTTACAAAGTTCTCATCCCTCACCATTAATTCCTCCAAATCTATTTTATCTTTGTCTTATTTTATCTCTAGTTTTCATATAATCTGGTCTTTTCTTAAAAGACCTTATAGGGGCTCTTATATACATATCTTTGAAATCACTAATGCTTGGATTAACAATAGGTGATAAATAAGGTATTCCAAAACTTTTTAATCTTACTAAATGTATCAACACTACTATTAAACCTAAAACCACTCCATATAACCCTAAGAATGATGCTGCTATAATTAATAAAAATCTAATTATCCTGAACGAAGAACTTACATCATAGCTTGGGGCTGTAAAGTTTGTTATAGTAGTTATAGAAACAATAATTATCATGATAGGACTTACAATACCTGCTGATACTGCTGCCTGACCTATTATAAGTCCTCCAACAATACCTATAGTAGACCCTACAGGTTTTGGTAATCTAACTATAGATTCCATTAATAATGCTAAGCTAAGTTCCATTATTATAGCTTCCATATAAGCGGGAAAAGGAACTCCTTCTCTAGATGCAGCTATAAAATAAGCTAACTTGGTTGGTATAATAGCACTATGATAGGAAGTTACAGCTACATACATAGCCGGTAATATCATACTAATAATCATTGAAAATAATCTTATTATTCGTATTATTGATGAATGTATCCATCTTTGATAGTAATCGTCAGGGGACTGAAACAAACTTGGTAAAGTAGTAGGGACTATAATAGCAAAGGGTGAATTATCAACTAAAATAGCTACTCTTCCTTCATATAAAGCTGAAGCTACCACATCTGGTCTCTCTGTACTTTTAGTGGTTGGAAAAAGGGACCATTTATTATCCTCTATGAAATGTTCTACATATCCGCTTCCGAATATAGCATCAATTTTTATTTTTTCTAATCTATGATATAAATTATTTAAAACATCCTGATTTACAATATCTTCTATGTACATAATGGTCACATCGGTTTTAGATCTTACTCCTAATTTTTTAGACTCTATTTTCAATCTAGTATCTCTTATTCTCCTTCTAACCAATGCAGTATTAAATCTTATAGTTTCTGTAAACCCATCTCTACTTCCTTTTATTGCTGTTTCTGACTGTGGTTCTCCAATCCCCCTAACAGGCCAAAGTCTTGTAGCTATTACATAAGCCTTATCAATGCCATCTATTAATAGTAAAGTCTCTCCTGATAACACTAAATCTATGACTTTGCTTAATTTTTCTTGTTCTGATAAGTCTGTTACTGTTAAAATCTTATTTTTAATGTTATCTATGCTATTCAGTTTATGTGCTTCTAACATAAGCGATTCTAAAACATAATCATTTAACAAATTTTTATCCGCCATACCATCTATGTACACTATAAAAGCTTTTGTATTTCCTATTAAAAATTCTCTAAAAACCATATCAGAACTACCTTCTAGTAATTCTTTTATATATTTTATATTTTTGTCTATATTTTTATATATTTCATCCTTAACCATTTCCTTCATTGTTTACACTCCCTTTAGAACTAACCTTGAAAATAATAGATTTTAATAAATATACTCTTTTAAAACAATGTTTTTTGCAGAATATATAATATTAAACTTATAGTTATAATAAAAATACCAATATATCTAGCTTGCTTATAACTTTTAATCATATTTGAGTTTTTAAAAGAAGGAGCATCTATAAATATAGTAATACCCCCTTGAATTAATACTAAAGCTATAAAATAGTTATCAAATATACCTATTATTCTTCCCATAAAATCCTCCAATAAATTTAAAATTAGTTCTAAAGTATTTTTTCCTTCATAACTTTAATTTATTCATTTAAGCAAAAATTTTAATTTTATACATAAATAGTAAAATAACAAAAAGGCCATAGAAATACTTCTTAAAACATATCTCTATGGTCCTTTGGCTATTATATTGTTCTTGTTATAAATACTTCTTTATACCTTTCTTTCATATTATCATAACATATTTGAGCCTTTAACATATCATCAAATAATCCAAATACACTGGGTCCGCTACCACTCATCATGCTTCCTAATGCTCCTAACTCTATAAAATTACTTTTTATAGAATTTAATGTCTTATATTTTTTTAATGTAACATTTTCTAAGACATTCTTCATATTTCTAGCTACAGATTTTAAATCAGTTTCTTCTATTGATTCTATTAATTTTGTGGTATTAGGATGAATATATATCTTTTCTACTTTTAAATTATTATATACCTCTTTTGTAGATACCCCAAAATTAGGCTTAACTAATACTAATATCTGATTTCTAAAATTTTTTATAGGCGTTATTTTTTCTCCTATACCTTCGCAAAGGGCGGTTCCACCTTCTATGCAAAAAGGTACATCTGCTCCTATATTTAAAGATATTTCTTTCAATTCTTCATTACTTATATTTGGTTTAAATATATCCCTCATTGTTTTCAGAACTGTAGCTGCATCTGTGCTTCCTCCTGCCAATCCTGCTGCTACTGGTATATTTTTAGTTATATTTATTCTAACTCCTGACTCTATATTGTATCTATCTAAAAATAGTTCTGCTGCTTTATATGCCAAATTTCTCCTATCTTTAGGTATATACTCTCTATCACAATCTATTATTATACCTTTTTTAATTTTTTTTATTTCTATTAAGTCATATAAATCTATAGTTTGCATTAACATCTTTAAAAGGTGATATCCGTCTTCTCTTTTTCCTATTACATCTAAGGATAAATTTATTTTAGCATAAGCTTTTGATAACATTTCATTCCTCCCCAAAAATATATTATAAAATATATAATACATCAAAAAAATTAAAGCTACAATCATGATATTCATAAATTGTAGCTTTAATCCTATGCTAAAGCTGTTTCACTTTTTGTTAGCTTGCCTTTTTTTATTTTATTCTTTACAATATTTGCTGCTGGTTCAAATTCTTCAAAAAACATTATGACCAAGTCTCCTGGCTCAGAGAATTCTATAGCCTTTTTAAGAGCTTCTTCCTCATCTAATATTATATCTAACTTAGAATTTTTAAATCCCATTTCTAAAATTCCTTTTTTTAACAAACCTGCTATTTCCCCATGTTCTCTTCCTCTTTTGTCTCTATCTTCCTTTACATAGATATAATCAAAATTTTCTCCACAGATATTACCTACTTTTAACGTACTACTATTGGTTCTATCTCCAGGAACTCCTATAACTCCTATTATTCTTTTATGGTCAATTTTTTTAACACTTTCTAAAACCACTTTATATCCTTCAATGTTGTGTCCATAATCTAATATTACATTTGTTCCATGTACATTATACATATTAAATCTACCAGGATTTTGTTCTTCATTAGTAAAACTTTCTAGGCCTTCTCTAATAGTATTTATATCTAATCCTAATGCTATTAATGCTGCTATAGATGCCATTATGTTTTCTATATTATAAGTTAATTTTCCTCCTAATGTTATAGGAGCTTTATTAACATTTATTATTTCTTTATTTTCATTTAAATTCTGTAAATATATAATATTTTCTTCCAAATATACTATTAAATTTTTATTATTTAAATATTTAGATACAATAGGATTATTTTTATTTTTAGTAAATAATATAATTTTACTTGTCATCCTATCTATAATATTTAAACTAGCTTTATCATCGGCATTTATTACTACATATCCATCTTTTTTAACAGCTTCTCCTACTAATGATTTAACATAAGCCATATCCTCTAAAGTATTTATGCCTCCCAATCCTAAATGATCCTCTGTAATATTGGTTATTACACCTACATCCGCTAAATCGTAAGGTAAACCTGCTTTGATTAATCCACCTCTTGCTAGTTCTAAAACAGCTACTTCTACCTCTTTATTGGTTAATACAGTCCTAGCACTATAATATCCGGTAGTATCTCCTTTATCTATACATTTATTATTTATATAGATGCCACCAGTGGTTGTCATTCCTACCTTTTTACCTAAAAGACTTAAAGTATGAGCTATTAATCTAGTAGTTGTAGTTTTCCCATTAGTTCCTGTAATAGATATAATAGGTATGGTCCCATTGTCTTCCTTAAACATCATATCTACTATGGCCTTTGCTACATTTCTACTTTCTCCTTTATAAGGATATTGATGCATTCTTATACCAGGTGCTGCATTTACTTCCATTATACCTTCATTATCATTAAGTGGCTGGCTTATATCACTACAGCATATATCTATTCCACATATGTTTAATCCTATAGCTTTAGCAACTCTCTCACAAACTTCTTTTGTTTCATTGCATATTAAATCAGTACAATCTATAGCTACTCCTCCAGTAGATAAATTAGCATTATGCCTTAGTTCCAATTTATATCCCTTAGGAAGTATATACCCTAAAGTATATCCTTCTTTATTTATATTATTTTTAAGGTCTTTATCTATTTTTACTTTAGTTAATGGTTTTTCATGTCCATAGCCTCTTCTTTCATCCCTATTCAATTCCTTTATCAATTCATAAATACTATCTTTACCATTACCTATTATGTATGGTGGAATTCGTTGTGCTACAGCCACCACCTTTCCATCTACAACGCATGCCCTGTAATCTTTACCATTGATATATTTCTCTATCATTATATCTTGAAATTTTTTATTTATTATGCTGTAAGCATTTACTAGATCCTTTTGGTTTTTTATATTTACTACTACACCCTTACCCTGGTTACCAAAACGTGGTTTTAAAACTACTGGGTAGCCTAGTTTTTCTGCTTTAAATAATAAATCAATGTAATTTTTCACTTTATATCCTTCAGCAACAGGTATACACTGATCTATCAATATATTTTTAGATAGTAATTTGTCACAAGCTATATCCACAGATACAGCACTAGTGCTATTACATATGGTTGCCTCTATAGTTTTTCCCTTTATGCCATATCCCAATTGAAACATACTATCTTCCCCTATTTTTGTAACAGGAATACTTCTCTTTTTAGCTTCTTGTATTATGGCTGAAGTGCTAGGTCCAAGCTCCTCTGCCTTTAATAAACATATTAATTCTTTTGTTTTAATTTTCATATTATATTTTTTTCCATTGATTATATTATTAATTAGATTTACGGCTATTTTTCCACACTCAATAGCCATATTTTTATATTTATATTGATAAATTATATAATATTTTTCTTCTTGTATTTCTCTTGCTTTACCGTAACTTACATCTATACCAATTCTATTTTGTAATGCTATTATTACGTGTTCACATATATGAGATAAGTAAGTTCCTTCATAAAGTCTTTCTACAAAACCACCTTTTCTACCTACACAACAGCAATGCTCTCTTAATTCTGGAACATAATTTAAAAGAGTCTCGTTAAAGCCTTCTATTTCTTTACTAGATATATTACTATATCCTTCTAAATCTACATTCATTCTTATACATTTTTTATGAGAATAAATATTTCGTCCCTCAAATACTCTTATATCTTCTATTTTCATGTTGTAATATTTCCTCCTCTTTTCCAAAAACATCTATGCTTTGTTATATAGGCCTTCTATAATTCAAATCAAACTTATCTCTATTTTTAAGTACATGTAATTTAACATCAAATATAGATAGTATTTCGTCTGGGTATTGTTCTGAAACATTTGTACCACTTATCTCTGTTCCATCTATTATATATACTGCTCCAGAGCCAATTACTTTAAACTGCCCCTCTGGATTAACAATAATAGCTGTGTCCTCGTCTATACCTATTCCTAACCATTGAGGATTTTCTGCAATGCCCGTTAAAAGTCTTCCTATTCTTCCTCTTTGAGCAAAATGTTGATCTATTATTACTCCTTTTATAAGTGATAATCCTGGTGCCATTTTTAATGTACACTTTCTTGGTGATTCATCATCCAGTCCAGAAACTATCATAGTATCACTCATGACTGAGGCTCCTGCTGAGGTTCCCACAAACATACAGCCTTCTTTATAGGCTCTTTCTAATGCTCTGTAAAGGGGTGTTCCTCCTAATAAACTTGTTATTCTTAATTGGTCTCCTCCAGTAAAGAATATAAGAGATGCATTCTTAATTAAATTTATATTTCCTTCATAATGAGTATCTTTTCTATTGTTTATATTTAATGTTTTTACATTTTTTACACCTAAATTTTTAAATATATTTGTGTACTCTTCTCCTAGTTCCTCTGGAAGTTCAGATGCTACAGTAGCTATTAATAGCTCTTCTTTATCTTTATCTATTTTTTTGCATACTTCTTTTAATATATCTTTGCCGTCTTTTTTATCTTCAGCTCCTCCTATGATTATGAGGTTACCTTGTATTTTTTTTTGCAAAATACATACCCCTTCCTTTTATATATATTTTTTATTTTTTCCATATAAACTATTTTTATGCACAAAAATACCCTATATAACAATACTTATAATATTATTGTCATATAGAGCTTTTTTATTTATATATAAAAAATAAACACTAAATTTATCTTATAAAGTAAAAACTCAATTCAAATTAAGTTTTACCTTATAAATAATTATATAATAGCTTTACCAGGTATTATTAATTTTTGTCCTGGTTTTATAACATCCGGATTATCAATTTCATTAATTAATACTAAATTATCTACTGTAGTATAATATCTTTTTGCTATCTTCCAAAGAGTATCTCCTTGTTGTACTACATATATTGTTATGCTAGATTTTTTTTCAGGAACTTCTTCTTCCATTGGCTCCACATTTACTAAAAATTCTTTGTGTGATGTATAATTAACTCTTGAATATACTTCTATTAAAGCTTTTATAGCTACAGTATTAGCTTCTATATTAGCTTCTATATCTTCTAATACTACCTTTGTCATGCATTGCATATCTATTTTAGTTCCTGGTATGTCTACAGCACAACTAAAAGGCATATCTTCTTTTAAAGTATAAATATACTTCTCATCCTCTGTAGTTTTATACATAACTTCTGCATTTAAAACTCCTTCTACAACTACCTTATCTTCTACTATTTTTTTGTCTGTTATATATGCCTTCCCTTCTGTCATTATTATCTCTCTTATACTAGGCATATCAGATGTTATTTCTATATTTTCTTTGACTATGCATTCATTTTTAGAATGGCCTTGCATAACATTTAATTCATAATCTTCTTTATTCATATTTAACATCATATTAGGTGAATACATGTCTTCTATAAGTTCTATTTCTTTTTTATACATAACCCTTGTATTAGATTTAACAAGTGCTTCTACATCTATAATTCTACTTTCTCCTAAATCATCTTCTTTAGGTTCTGTATTTATTCCATCTACAGTAAAATCCGTATAACTTTCCATGAAAGAATTTACTCCCTCTAATTCTACTTCCTTATCTATAAATATATCATCCACTATATAGCAAATATCTCTATTTTCCTTAGCCCTATATATTAATTCTATTTTAGCAAAAGCCTCTACACTTACTTTATCATCTAATACAGTTATTTTCTTTTTATGAATATTTAAATTAGTCTTTAATATACTTCCTACCTCTGGTTTATCAGCTCCTATTTTTATACTAGTTTTAACCAAAAGCTCTCCTGTAGCTGTACCTGCTATTTTATCAATAGAAATTGGGTTCCTAAGCATTTGTATATCCTGCAGTGCATCTAAATCTTTTATTATTTCAAAATTATATTTTTTATAAACTGCTCCCTTTAATCTAACTATGCCTTCTATAGATATTTTTCTTTCGTTAACTATTTTACAATACATATCCTCAACAAAACATTCAGCTTCGCATAACATATCTTTTTCTGTTCCAGTTATCTGCATATCATTTGAAAACTTGCTACTATATCTAGTATTGTATAAAACCCCTCTCTCTTCTTCTTTTGCAAGATATAATATGTTATAGTCTATATATCCTTCCATATAAAGTTTATCTTGCATGACTTCCTTACTTGTTATATAAGGTTTAGCATCTAACATAAGTACTTCATAAACATCTGGATGAGTATCTGGAATAACATATTCCCCCTTTATAGGGGTATTAACAAAATTTTCTCCAAGTAATTGTTCACATTCTATATTTTCTTTAAGTAAATTCAAGTCCATTTAACTTATCCCTCCCATAAAGCCTACTAATAATTTATATAATAGTTTTAGGGGAATTATGCATATAAAAAAAAAATTGGTACTTATTAAGTACCAATCCATTTATAATACAAAATCTAATTGAACTGTCTTTGTTAATACATCCGAATAACTATATGTCACTTTCCTTTGGGTGTCGTCTTCTAATCTTATAACAAAAATACTTGGGTAAGTTTCTTCTAGTACACCTTCATTAACAAATGTTTTTCTTCTTCCACCATTTGCTTTTAAAGTTACCCTTTCACCAACATGGCTTTCTATGTCTCTTTTTATGTTAGCGATGACATTTCTTCTTTCCATATTTAACACCCTCTTTCTACATTTTACATTATACATTAAAATATAGAAAATGTCAAATCAACTTTATATTTTACCAATTTATTATAAGGTTTGTCAATATTATTTTTCATATAAATATTTCGATTTTTTTAAAAATTTCTTGTTATTCTTAATATTACCTTAAAATTATATATATATTCAAAATTTAATAAAGCTCTATACATATTCTGACTTAGGAAACCCTTCTCTATATTTCCCTCTAGTTTGCAATCCACCGATTCCTTTTATACCTGTTATTGTATTTTCTAAAGCGTCCTCTATAGATACTATATTACTTATGTTTGTATAGGCTATTTTTTCACATAAAAATACTGGGTCTAAGCAATGTATTAAAACCCTTCCTGGGGAACTAGCATAATTAGCACCTGCATCTAATATAGCTTCATAACAAGATTGACAAGCCCCAGCGAATATAATTAAATCATCATAACTTCTTTCATAATCTCTTAAAACCCCTACAGTCTTAACAAAATATTTAGAGTTTCTATAGTTATTTATATCTGTATAATTTTCCGTTTCTTTTAATACAGCATCATGGCCTGTTATGACTACGATATCAGGTTTGTATAACTTAACTAAATTTAATACCTTATTAGGTTGTTCCTTTTCTAAAACGGTCTCTCCAACCACATCTAACTGCAATTGCTTGTATACCTTAAGACATGTATCTAAGTATTCTGAATCTCCATCTACATGAAGAATTTTACCTGGCCTCCCAAAATACAATTCTTTGGTTTTTATATTTTTATTTGTTCTATACATTTTCTCTATCTTACTTTTCTTATTTAAGTGCTTTCCCTTAGCCTCCCCTCTAAATTTTCTATCATCTAATATTTTTTTTATAGAGTCATTGACTTTACTAGTAAACACTTCTTCTTTCTTAGTCATAGTAGCTACTGATACTTCTTCTAAATCTTCGTATGGCGAATCTGCTATTATTCTTACATTTACACCTTTTAAAGTATATATTTCCCTGTCTTCTTCTTGCTTTATATCTATTATTTTAAATGTTATGTCTTTTTTATAAGATTTTCTTACAACTATATCTCCTATTTCCATATAATTTAGCTCCACCTTAATAAATCAATCACTCTATATACTATGATGCTTATAATAAATTTGTTAACAAAACTATTTAAGGCATATAAAACTATATAAGCTTCATATGCCTTAATATATTCATTATTCTTTTTGTGAATATATTTTTTTAAATTCTTCAATAAAATTAATATATTTATCTTTTTCAGAAATCAATTCCTCCATCTTCTTATTAAAAGTATTTGATGGCCAAGTAACTTCATTGTAATAATATCTGTTGCTTAATCTCCAAAATCTCTGTGGAAATAATAAAAATGCAAATAAGGTTCTATACTCTTCCTGTTTTAATGGATTTATAGCTGTGTAAGAATTTAATATAAGTTCTGCATATTCTATGTTCCAATCTACTCTTTTTAAAACCTTTATCATAAAATTAGAAATATCGTAAGTTTTTATTTCTCTTTTACAATAATCAAAATCTATAACATTAATATCATTATTTTTATCTATTATTATATTATGATAAGTATAATCATGATGACAAAAGCTTTTTTCTTCCTCAGTTTTTTTGCATATTTCCATATAAGCAGAATCCTCTAAAACTTTCATAGATCTCTTACCTAATTCCTTGTAAAATTCTATGTTTTTTATATAACTTAGATCAAAATCCGTTTTATTGTTATTCTTCCTTATCATTTCTCTCATTTTATCCAAAGATCTAACTCTTTTTTTCATTAAATTTGGCCATCTACCTAAATCTGTTTTCAGCTTACTATTCTCTGGAGGTTCATATCCTTTTGATGCTATATGAAGATAAGCTAATGCCCTAGCTGCTAATATGAGATCTTCTTTGTCTCTAAAATTACATTCTCTCCCTTCTATCCATTCTGACAAAGTATATATATCTTCGTTTACCAGTGCATAGGGTTCCTCATTTAGATTTAAAAAATAATTGTCCACATAGTTAAATCCATTCTTCATAAGATGTTCTTTAGCACCAGAAACAAATAATAATTTTTGTACCCCATAATTAATTTTTTTTAAACATCTATCTCCTTCATTAGTTTTTAAATGATATACTCCTCTATGAGGTTTAAGTTTTTCAATTTTAATATTAAACTGTCTTTCAATTTCAAATTCTCTCATCATAGTTAACCACCTCTATTAAAACTATATGTGTATTATTATAGTTTTAGAAGTAATTTAACACTTTTCCCTTTAAATTAATATAATGAATTATGATGAATTAAGAAAGGAAAATTTTTATGCGCATAGGTATTGATGGAAGACCTGCTTATTGGTATAGAGGCACTGGAATAGGCACTTACACTTACCAATTAATCAATTCTCTAAATAAAATAGATAAGAAAAATGATTATTTAATTTTTAATCCTGAATTTTCAAATTCTCCTTTAAAATTAAACAATAATTTTAATATAAAAAATATAAATGCTCATTCTCCAAAAAATTTTTGGAATGAAGTAAACCTACCTGCAATATTAAAAAACAATAGCATGGACATTTATCACGTACCTCAAAATGGGGTAGGACTTCCTAAAAATAAAAATTGTAAATTTATAATAACATTACATGATGTAATTCCTTATAGAATGCCGGAAACCGTAAGCGATAGATATTTAAAAATATTTTCAGAAGAAATACCTAAAATAGTTTCTTCTTCTGATGGTATAATAACAGTTTCTGATTTTTCAAAAAAAGATATAATGAAATCTTTTAACTATCCTGAAGACAAAATTTTTGTAACTCATTTAGCTAGTGAAGATATATATATGCCATTAAATAAAGATTTTTGTAGAAATATATTAAAAATGAAATATAACATAAATAAAAATTTTATTTTATATGTTGGTGGATTTAGTCCTAGAAAAAATATATTAGGACTAATTGATGCATTTTATAATCTTATAAACATATATAAGAAAGATATCTGTTTAATTATAGTAGGGAGAAAAGGTAAAATATACGAAAAATATATAGAAAGAGTTCGGGAATTAAATATAGAAAATAAAGTATTTTTTCCTGGATTTATATCCGTTAAAGATTTACCTTATTTTTATAATTGTGCTGAACTATTTGTATATCCATCCTTTTATGAAGGTTTTGGATTGCCACCTATAGAAGCTATGGCTTGTGGCACTCCAGTAATAACATCTAATGTAACATCTATACCAGAAATAACAAAAGATGCAGCAATGCTAATAAATCCCTATGATACTGATAGTATATGTAAAGCTATGTATACTGCATTATCTAATGAAAACATGAGAAACATATTAATAAAACGAGGTTTAAATAGAACCTCTCAACTTACTTGGAATAATTGTGCTAAAAACACTTTATTAGCCTACAAAAAAATACTATACTCTAATTAGACTCCAGCCCCCCTTAACTGGAGTCTTAAATAATTTTCGGGTTATAAAATTTGAATTATATTTTACAAATTAAAAATATTATATAAATAATCTATATATTATATTGTATAAAAATTTATTTAATATTAAATAAAACACTATCAAATTTTATTTAGTAAAATAATTTTGATAGTGTTTATATATTTAAATTAATATTTTATAAATCATATTATAATAGATTATCTCTAAAATCTTTTAAAAATTCCTTTCTATCTTCCTTATAGTTACATTTCTTTATTAGCCTGTTTAGAAATACCTCATCATCCCAATCTTTTCGTTTTGTATAATAATTTTTAGATATATCATAAAAGTCATAGGGAAAACTTAACAAACCATATAATACTTCTAATTCTTTATCCGTTATGCTATATACGTCAGAATAGCTATTTAAGATAATATTTGCCTTGCTAATATCAAAGCCAAAATTTTTTATAACCTTTGTTATAAAATTACACAAATCATTAACTTTTAAATCTAAAATAGCATAATCAAAATCTATAAAATAAGCCTTATCTTCTTTAATCAATATATTATGATAAGCTAAATCATGATGACAAATAGATATTTTGTCATTTTCTTTACATATATCATAATAATGACTATTCTCTAATATATTTATACTTTTACTTATCTCATCTATATAATAATCTATTTCGGATAAGAATAAATTATCAAATTCATTCTTATTTTTATGGATATTAGCCATTTTTTTAAAAAAATTCATCTCCTCTTTTTGTATCTTAAATTTTTCTATAGATTTGCCATTTAAAACCCTTTTATTAAAGTTTGTTGTAAAGCCTTTTGATGCTTTATGCATTTTGGCTAAAGCTGCAGAGGAAATCTTTAAGTCTAAAGGATTACTAAATTGACATTCTCGTCCATCAATTAAATCCATTAAACAATACATTTCACCTTTATATATAGTATATATATCTCCTTGTATGTTCTTTTCAAATTCCATTATTCTTCCAAATTGAATTTTTATATAATCTATTATTTCTTCTATAAATTTTAATTCTTCTAGAGTATAATCAACTTTTTTTAATATTTTTTTACCTTTGTTTGTATCTATAATATAAACATTTCTAATAGGATAAATATCCTTTACAATAAAATCATATTGATCAAATAAATCTAAGGATAAATTATATTTTTTAAGATAACTTTTATTTAGCTTATCCATTTCATCACTCCTTTAAAAAAAGCTATTAGAATCCAATTTCATAGCCTTATTAAATCTATCCATATAGTGTTTTTCTTTATTTAAATCCTTTTCTTTCATATATTTTGTACAACACTTTATTATGGAGTAAGGATAAGATAACATATATAAAATAAATTTATAGCTTTCATCATTCAAGCTTTCAAATTCACAAAAATTTTTACATAATTTTTCTATATTTAAAGATGAGTTTTTTTTATTTACTTTATATAGTAATTCTATACAATCCATTTCTACCATATTATAACTACATTTACTAATATCTATAACTTCTATTTCTTTATTATATCTAATATTATTAAAATACGTTTTACCCAAACATATTTCCTTTCTCTCCATACTTCTCCATACCAAATTAATATATCCATTTTCATATATGTTTTCTATAACCTTCTCAGCCCTATTTATATAATTAGGCATATAATCTAAAATTAATTTTTCTAAATCCGTATTATTACTTTTTTTATCTTTTAAATTTCTAACATACTTATTTATTTTTTTTAAATCCAGTTTATATTTCTCAATTATAATGCCTGTTTTATTTTTTATCCCACCTCTTATATAACTTTTATTCCCTAGTGTATTTTTATGAAAAAAACTAATCACTTCTAATTGTTCTGTTACCAATTCCTCTGATAAATTATTTAACTGTCTATGATCATCTTTAAAGTCTTCTATTATATTTATATCCTTACTTTTTAAATAATGAGAAATATCAGTTATTTTTTTTAATGAATCCATTTCATATATTGCACCTCCTTTAGTACCTATTTATATTTTTTTCTTATCTTCTTTAAGACTTCTTTCTCTTCATCTTTAAGTTTATTTATTTTTTTCTTTTTTTTCTTTATTTCTTTTAATTTTTTAACAGATTCTTTTAGTTCCTGTAATTCTTCTTCATATTTATCTAATTCACTCATATTTTCTTTTATATTTTCATAATATTTTTTATTACGAGACATAACTATATCTCTCCTTAAATATTAATTTTTCTAAATTTTTCTATAAACTCTTGTCTTTCTTCTCTATCTGCATAATATCTATTTAGCTTACTAAAAAAGAACTCCTCACTCCAAGGTTGCTTTTCCCAGTAATACTGTATACCTATTTGCCAATAATCCTGTGGAAATTCCATAAAAGCGGCCATTATAAGTATATATTCTTTATCTATATAAGATTCTTCGCTGTAAGAATTCAAAATAAGTTCTGCTGATTTTAAATCCCATTTACCATTTTTCATAACTCTAATAAGTATACTGGCTAAATCATGTAATTTAGTATCTAACATACAATAATCAAAATCTATTATATATATTTGATTTTCACTATCTATAAGTATGTTATGATTAGCATAATCATGATGGCAAAAACATCTATCCTCAATTTGTTTTAACATTACATTTAGATAGTTTGTTTCACATAAATTCTTTATTGACCTATCTGCTCTTTCAATCTCATCCTCTAATATGCTTATATAAAAATTATCAAATTCACTTTTTTTATTTTTATTTAATATCCTTTTTTTGAAATCTAGTATTTCATCTTTTCTTGTTTGAAACGTCTTGGGCCATTTAAACCATCCGATTCTAGGTTTCATATATTCTGTTATATAAAAATTCTTACTCTTTTCATGTAACTGGCCCAATTTATTGGCAGCCATCATAACTTCTACCGGATTAGAATAATTACATTGTCTTGAGTCATCTATCCATTCTGTTATATATCCGTAAAAATCTCCTATTTTTATATAATCTAAACCCTTATTATTAGGAATAATTTCTGGAATTTTGCTAAAATTATTACATTGTAAATGTTTCATGCAACTTATTATAAATAAAAAATGATTGAATTCATATTTTATTATTTTAAAAGCATATGCTTTATTAGAATCACTAATTATCTTATATACATTTTTTATTTTTTCTATAGAATTAATATTTATATCATAATTATTTTCCACTATGTTTATGATTTCTGATTTATCCAAAATAATGCCTCCATTATTTTATTAATCTATATGTATTATATGAAAATATTGTACTTTGGTGATAACTGGAACATTTTTTAGGAAAGATTAATATTATATATAACAGTAAAGCTATACTTTATGTTGACATATATAATAAATGCTTTTAATGAGGTGGTTATAAAAATGAATATTTCCATAGATGGTAGGGGTATAAATTGGTATAAGGGTACTGGTATAGGAACATATACAAAAAAAATATTAACAAATATGATAGCAGAAACTCACGAAGATTCATTCAATATATATTGGTCAGGGGATGACTATCTTAAATTTAAAAAACATAATACTAATATTATACTAACCTCTAAAAAACATAGTAGATTTTTTGAGCAAACCTATATTCCATATAACCTTAACAGCACTAAATCTGATATATATCATATACCACAAAATGGTATAGGTATTTCTGAAAATATAAATTGTAAAATTATAGTAACTATTCATGATTTAATTCCTTATATAATGCCAGAAACTGTTGGAAAAGGTTATTTAAATAAATTTCTGAAAGAAATGCCTAAAATAATTGAACTATCTGATAAAATAATAACCGTATCTGAATGGTCAAAAAAAGATATATTGAAATTCTTTCCTATGAGGGAAGATAAAGTTGAAGTTATCCCACTAGCAGCAGATTCCAAATACAAGCCCTTAAATAAATTGTATTGTAAAGACATACTTAAAAGAAAATATGGAATAAACTTACCTTTTATTTTATATTTAGGTGGCTTTAGTTCTAGAAAAAATGTTACATCTATAATAAAGGCTTTTGAAAGGATATATGACAAATTACCACAAGAACACGCTTTAGTTATAGTGGGTTCTAAAAAAGATGAAGGTGAAAAATTATATGAATTTAGTCGTAAACTTAAAATAAGCTCTAATATAATCTTCACAGATTTCGTAGAAGAACAGGATCTACCTATATTTTATAATGGGTGTAGTGTATTTATTTATCCCTCATTATATGAAGGTTTTGGACTTCCACCACTTGAGGCTATGAGTTGTGGTTGTGCAGTTATAGCTTCTAACATTACCTCTATTCCGGAAGTTACTTCCGATTGTTGTATTAATATAGATCCTTTAGATATTGATGATATATCAAACTCAATAGAAAATATATTAAAAAATCCAGACTTAAAAGATAGATTAAGTAAAAAAGCTTTTGAAAGATCTATGCTTTTTTCTTGGAATAAAACCGCACGAAATACCTTAAATGTATATAACAGCGTTTTAAAATAACATAAAAAAGAGCCAAAATTTTTTCTTAAATTTTGGCTCTTAAATACTTTTTTAATATAAATATATAATTACTAGTCAATAAAATTATATATTTATATTACTTTATATATCTTATTTTTATTTTGTTATACTATTAATAAAAATTTTTATACTTTTTAGCTCTTTTTCTATATCATTAGTATTTAATAACTCTTTCTTAAAATCTATCATAACTTTTTGTACATAATTGTAGTTCTTGGTATAATTTATATTTGGAGTTTTACTTGCTATATCAACAAAAATTCTCCAAATTTTTTCCTCATTAAAATAGTTTACATTTTCAGAAAATTTAGCATACTCATAAGTTGGTTTATAGGATGGAAATTGTCCATAATTTAAAAATCCTTTATTTAAACTATACTTATTTAATGTTATATTTTTTATCAGTTCCATTGATAATTTATCTTTAGATTCCTTGCAAGATTTTATTGCAACAATAGAAGTTCCTCCTGTAATTGCAGAATTTTTACCTCCTACTTCAAAGGATGGTAATTTCATTATTTCCCATTTACCACTTTCTTTCTTTCTTTCACTTATCAAATAATTAGATAGCTCTGAATTATATGGAATACATACTACATTATTATTATTGACAAATGATTTAAAATCTCCCTTGTTATCAAAATCTATATTAGCTGATTCTATTCTCTTTAAAATATTAAAAGTATCTATATAATTAGGTTGATCTATTTGTAACTTATTATCTTTATCAAAATAGTAAATTCCTTTTTCATTTAATAAAACTTCAAGCATACTGTTGTCTCTTTTGTTAAATGATATCATTTTTACTTTTCCATTGCTTTTTTTATATATTTCCTCACCAATTTTTATAAAATCATCCCATGTTTTTATGTCTTTACTATTTATATTATACTTTTCTAATAACTCTTTTCTATAATATAATGCTACAGGCTCTACTGTATAGGGAACAGCAATAAAGTTATCATATAGCTTAACTAACTCTCTTTTGCAAGGAATAAAATCCTTTATGGTATTTTTCATAAGGTCATTTAATATAATTACATCTTTATAGTATCTTGCTCCAAACTCTTTTGTATCCTTATCATCTAAACATATTATATTAGGATAAGAATTTTTATCTTTTATTTTTGAAAATTCATCTATCATATTCTCCTTATTTTTATTATAAAACTCCACTTCTACATTAGGATATTTTTCTTTAAAGTCTTTAACACCTTCATTCATGGCTTGATTATGTTTAACATCTCCCCATATAACTAATTTATCTTTTGTAAAATTTTTAGTATTATTATATCTACCTAAAATAACTAATATTACAGGTATTATCAATATTACAATAATACCTATATAAATAAGTTTCTTTTTCTTCATTTTAACCTCCCTTAAAGGCCTTATATTAATATTTTTAACATATATACTATAACTATAATATATTATAATATAATTATGTTCAACTTAATGAAGCTTAAATAATAAGTTTTACAAATCCTTATGGAGTAAATAAAAAGGTATCCCATTAAAATGAAATACCTTAATTTATATAAAATTAATTTATTTTTAGCCCTTTGACATTTCATAATTTCCTTTTTCATGAAAATCTTCTTTCCAAGCTTTTTCTGCTAAAGGATCAAAATCCTTTGCCAATTTGTCTAATTTACTTTTAAATACTTCATCATGGAGCATCATTTCTGCCCCTTTATCTGTTGGTTTAGCCCCTGTTTTACTTGCTATTTCCCTTATAACTTTAGGATTATCTATCATCATGCATGGTTTTAATAGATTATCATTGTATGGCTGTCTATCTCTTAACTCCTTAAAGAAAGGCGCTTTAAATACATCTATTAATTTCTTATTTTTTAAATTATCTGTAGCAAAATGAGCGAATATGCATGGCTCTACATCTTCATGTGAATTTATATGACAATAATATTTTCCAGCTATGCAACCACCAACATATGGAGCATCATTAAAGAAATCTATAGCAAAATATGGTTTCTCATTCCTTATTTTCCTGACTTTCTTACCTAAATATATTCTTTGTTCTGGTGTTAACATTAAATTAAAATCTGGATCCTCACCTACTGGCATAAATATGAAATACCAGCTCATTTTAGCACCTTTTTCTATTAACATATTAATAAACTCATCTGAAATGACTGTATCTATGTTATTTCTTCCCGTAGCTGTAGAAACTCCAAACAATACGCCTCTTTCTCTTAGTAGATCCATTCCATGCATAACTTGTTTAAATACACCTTTTCCTCTTCTAGCATCTGTCTCTTTTTCAAAACCTTCTAATGAAAACATTGGTATTATGTTCCCTAACTTTTGAACTCTATCTGCTAATTCTTCATTAAACAAAGTTCCATTTGTAAAAGGTGTAAAAATACAATCATTGTATTTCTCATAAATATCTAACATATATTCATTAAAAAAAGGTTCTCCACCTAATACTATAAAATAATATATTCCGATTTCTCTAGCTTCTTCAATTATTCTATCTACTTCTTCATAAGGGATATCATCTTCTTTACTATAATTTGCAGCATAGCAACCTGTACATCTTAAATTACATCTCATAGACGGGCTTATTAATATTACGAAAGGTGTTTTTATTTCATCTTCTTTAAAAAGTTTTTCTCTCTTTGGCATTCCATACCAAACAGCATTTGCAAAAAAATTTGTAAAAAATTTTTGCATACAGTTTTTATCTGTGGTTTTAAATAAATTTTGTACAAATTCATGGGTAGATGGATTATTATAGTACTCATCCTCTACAACTTTTAATCTTTTTAAATTATCCTCATCTTTAGCTATGGTTTTTTCTATTAATGTAAATAATCTGTCTACATTTTTTTCGGGGTTTGTACTAAGTAAACCTGCTGCAGTCTTTACCATTTTGTCTTTAGCAGATTTTTGCAATAATTTTATGACTTTCATATGAGCTCCCTCCCGATAAAATAAAATTATTTTTAACCTTAACTATAATTTATCACGAATTATGATTACTTATAACCATTATATTACCAATTGACTAATTGTCAATAATTTAATTTTATGTTTTACAAAGTATTCACAAACATATTTAATACTATCCTATTCATTATATTCAAAAAAAATAACTTAGTGATTTAAAATCACTAAGTTATTTAAAATAATAACCTTTACAAATTATTTATCATACTAGCCAGATATCCTGCTCCAAAACCATTATCAATGTTAACAACACTTACACCACTTGCACAACTATTTAACATAGACAATAGGGCCGAAAGTCCTTGAAAGTTAGCACCATACCCTATACTAGTAGGTACTGCAATTACTGGCTTATCTACAAGACCGCCTACAACACTAGCCAAAGCCCCTTCCATTCCTGCTGCTACCACAACAACTCTAGCACCTCTTATTAATTCTAATTTATCAAATAGTCTATGAATCCCAGCTACACCTACATCATAAATTCTTTCAACTTTATTTCCAAATAGCTCTGCTGTAACTGCTGCTTCTTCAGAAACAGGTATATCAGAAGTTCCTGCTGTAACCACAGCTATGTATCCATCTTTAGATTTTACTTCTCTTTTTTTAATAACTATAGTTCTAGCTAATTCATTATATTCAGCCTCTGGACATATTTTTTTTACTTCTTCATAGGCTTCTTTTGTAGCTCTTGTACCTAATACATTATTCTCTTTTGTAAGCATAAATTCTATTATGCCCTTTATTTGATCTACGGTTTTTCCTGCGCAATATATAACCTCAGGATATCCTACTCTCATTTCTCTGTGATTATCTATTTTAGCATATCCTAAATCCTTAAAAGGAAGATCCTTTAATATATTTACCCCCTCTTCTAATGAAATTTTATCATTTTTAATATCTAGAATTAATTTTTTAATATCTTCTGTATTCATTTTATCACCTCTTTTAAAGCTATTTCATATTTATTTCAGCATTTAAACTTCCCATTTTATATCCCTCTATATCTACAGTAACATATTTAAATCCCAACTCTTTAAGTTCTTTTGATACTTTATCTAAAATCCTCTCATTAAACAACTTCATTCTTTCCTTTTGAGGGACTTCTATTCTAGCTAAATTCCCATGACTTCTTACTCTTACTGCTCTAAATCCTAGTTTCATCATATATACTTCTGCTTTTTCTATTCTAACTAAATCCTCTTTTTTTATTTCTTGATTATAAGGGATTCTAGATAAAAGGCATGCATAAGCAGGTTTATCCCAAGTGTCTAGTTGTAACTCTTTAGACAAAATTCTTATTTCCTCTTTATTAATAGCATTTTCTAAAAGAGGGCTTTTTACTTCTAATTCCTTTAAAGCTCTCATTCCTGGCCTATAGTCTTTAGTATCATCTGCATTGGTTCCATCTACTATATATTTAATTCCTTTTTCTTTCGCCAAACATTTTATTTTATTAAATACACTTTTTTTACATATATAACACCTATCTTCTGGATTAAATCTTATTTCTTCAAGCATTGGTACTTCTATAAAATATGATTTTATTCCTATCTTATTTACTAATTCTTTAGCTTCTTTTATTTCCCACTTTGGTATATAAGGTGATACTATAGTAATAGAAATAGCATTATCTCCTAAAGCTTCTTTTGCTGCTTTCAATAATAATGTACTATCCACTCCACCAGAAAAAGCCACTGCCACACTCTTTAAATCTTTTAGATAGTTAATAAGATTATTATACTTGTCATTTATGTTCATAATATTACTCCTTATGTTTATTAACTGCCTCATAAACTTCTTTTATAGATATGTTGTTTTCTAATGCAATTTTTTTACAATCCTCATATTCTGGTTTGCTATTTAATACCTGACCTTTTAAATAGGATTTTTTTACGGAAACCTCTCCATATATAGTGTTTACTTTTTCTACTTTTCTCTTTAGCATAGACTTTTCTACAGAGTATTTTCTTATTCCTAAGGTAGTAGTTTCTCTAAACATAATTTCTTTCATAATATTTTCTAATTTATTTTCACATAAAACCGTTAATTTAGCAGCTGGTCTAGTTTTTTTCATTATTATTGGTGTAATATAAGCATCTGATGCTCCTTCATGAAGTAGCTTGTTAATTACATATTCATAAATCTCAGAATTCATATCATCTATATTGCATTCTAATATTAAAGCTTCTTCTTGTTCAATATCATTCCCTTCTTGTTCTTTATTTTCTGCTAAAAAAATTCTTAATACATTAGGTATATCTGATAAATCTTTTCCACCTATACCATATCCAACTTTTTCAATATGAAAATTTTTATTTTGTGTAAATTTATATACTGTAGAAGCTATTATAGCCGCTCCTGTAGGAGTGGTTGCTTCAAAAGGTATTTCTTCTGAAGATACCATTGGTATATCTTTTAATATCTCTGCCGTAGCCGGTGCTGGAACTGGCATTGTTCCATGGGCGCATTTTACAAATCCAGATCCTACTTGAATCTTTGAACACAATACTTTATCTACTTTTAAATAATCTAAACATATAGCAGCACCAACTATATCTACTATGGAATCTGTTGCACCAACTTCATGAAAATGAACTTCTTCTAAAGGTTTATTATGCACCTTTCCTTCAGCTTTTGCTACCTCTAAAAATATATCCTTGCTAATCTTTTTAACATTATTATTTAGCTCACTATTATCTATTATTTTATTTATATTTATCAAATTTCTGTGATTATGATCATGATCATGCTTATGAACATGTTCATGCTTATGGTTATGTTCATGTTCATGACTATGTCCATACTCATGGCTGTGTTCATGTTCATGATTATGATCATACAAATTTTTTAATATAACATCAACTTTTGTTCCTGATATGCCTTTTCTAGCGTCCTTATTTATTTTAATTTCAAATTCATCATTAATATTAAGCTTAGCTAATTCTTTTAATAGATACTCCTTATCTACACCTAAATCTATTAAAGCCCCTAAATTCATATCCCCACTTATTCCTGAAAAACAATCATAATACAATATTCTTCTCATATTTCATTCTCCTTATTTTATATTCATTATATAAAGTATAATATCAATTTATATTATTCACAATAATTGTCTAAATATATAATTAATTTTAACATATATTAAATAATTTTTTAACAATATACTGTATTTAATTATTTGAATTAACAAAAATTATATATTAGTTAGATACTTAACATGTAATTTTTACACTAAAAATGTTATTACTTAAAAATTTTTTTCAAATATACATAATAAATATAAGTAAAAAAATATACAATTATATCTGAAACTACATATAATCTTTTAAAAATATAAAAAATAGTATGGATATTAATTTTTTAATATCCATACTATTTTTTATATATATTTTTTTAAGCTTTCATTTTCCTTTAGCTCTTGTACTAAATGCTTAATTTCTTGATCTTTATATTTGTCCATTATAAGTAATACATCTCCACCATCTACTATAACTAAATCTTTTATACCAAATCCTATAACTAATTTATCTTTTGCAATTACAGAACAATTTTCACTTTCCTTTAAATAACTATTCCCACATATACTATTATTTCTACAGCTATTTAAAAATCTACTAAGAGCAGTGAAGCTTCCCATATCATCCCATTTAAAATTACTTTTTATAACATATGCTTTTCTGGTCTTTTGCATAATACCAAAATCTACAGAAATTCCTTCTATTACTTCATATTCTTCTCTAATTACTTTTTGTTCTTTATCTGTATCTATATTAGTATATATTCTCATCATGCTTTTATATATTTTAGGTAAATATTTTTCCATTTCCCTTAAATAAACGTCTGCTCTCCAGATAAACATTCCACTATTCCATAAATATTCTTCACTAGATACTAAATCTCTTGCTATTTCTAAATTAGGCTTTTCTAAGAATCTTTCTACTTTATAAGTAAAGCTTTGGCTATTGACCTTATCACCCATTTTTATATATCCGTATCCGGTTTCTGGTCTTAAAGGCTTTATACCTATAGTTACTAATCCCCTTCTTTTTTCTACTATATCTACCCCTTGTTTTATCACATCAGTAAATTCTTTTTCATTTTCTATATAATGATCCGAAGGTAACACTATCATAGATGCATCTTTATCTTTTTTTAAAAGTTTTACCGCTGAGAGACCTATACAGGTAGCAGTTTCTCTATTATAGGGTTCTGCAAATATATTTTCCTTTTTTATTTCTGGTAATTCTTCGTATATTTTGTCCATATATTCTTCATTAGTTACTATATATATATTATCATTATTTACTAATGGTTTTATTCTATCTACGGTCGCCCTTAAAAAACTTTTATTATTTATTAACTTTAAAAACTGCTTTGGGTTTTCTGATCGTGATAATGGGTATAGCCTTGTTCCTTTTCCACCTGCAAGTATTAATGCATATAACACAGAATCCTCTCCCAATAATGCTATATTCATATATTATGTATAAAATATAGCATTGGTGAAAAAAGATTATATATATTTAAACTACTAACAAATTATTTTTTAATATTTCTTTAGGATCATCTTTATATAACCCACTTTCCATTAAGAATTTATGGAGTTTTTCAATTTCCACTTCTGGATTTCTATAAAATTTACTACCTCTTATTTTATAAAAAGCCCATCCTAATCTAGTTAAATCCATTTCCAAATCCAAAACTTTTTCTACATTGTTATTTTCATATAAATTTCCATCATCACATATTATGGCTATTCTATTATGTTTACCTTCTAGTATAAAATCTATAATATACTTTCCTAATTTAATATTTGATTTTATATCACCCTTTAAATTCCTAATATTGTTATATATATCCTTCTGAAATTTAGTTTGCATAACATAATTTATATTGGGTAATTTGCTTTTATAATTTTTATAATTATTGCAATAATCTATTAACTTATATCTTACACAATTATTATTTATATTTTTGTAATCTATGGAGTAAAAAAGAAATATTTGATTTCTAGCTCTGCTTACTGCTACATTAAATCTTTTTATATCTGTTTCCTTTGTCAATGCAGTATATTTCATATTATCTCCAACTACCATAGATAAAAATATTATATCCCTTTCATCGCCTTGAAAAGAATAGGCATCTCCGCAAATTAATTTTCTTCTTTTTATTTCTTCTTTACTTAAATTATTTCTTAATAAATTTTCTATAAATTCACTCTGAGCATCTCCTAATAACGATATAACTCCCATTGTCATTCCATTATATTTGCTATCTCTACAACATTCTAGTAATTTATTTACTAGTGCTTCCGCCTCATTAATATTTATTTGCTTACTTTTTTCTCTATATCCATCTTCAACTTTTATACATTTAATAGGTGAATTAAACGCCTCTCTTATTTTTGGATATCTAAGAGGTACTATTAAGTCTCCATAACAAAGTTTATTACTAAACTGAACTATTTCTGGCACACATCTAAAATGCTCCTTAAGCATTATTCTATCTTTAAAAGTTCTAAGAGCTGTATCATATAAGCTTGTCTGCAAATCAAACCATTGATTATGAGGTATACCATCAAGATATTTGTCAATAAAATTATTTATCATACCTTGATCCATTCCCACTACTTCTGGACTAATCTGTTTGTCATCTCCAACTATTATTGCCTTCTTAGCTCTCATTAGTGCAGATATTGCAAATATATTACTTTGACTACTTTCATCAAATATTACTACATCAAACTGATTTTTAGATGGTTTTATATTCTCTATTACCTTTTCTAAAGGCATAATCCAAACTGGAATTATAGACTTACATTTTTCCATTTCTTCTTTTGCTATATTGCTATACTGTAATACAAACTTCCCCCTTCCCTTTCCAATTCGTTTAACAGCTTGTACCCATGAAAATAGGCTTCTTTTTTGCTCTTCATTAATATTTAATATTATATTCTTCCATGCTTTTTTGCTAATTATTTGATTTATTATTTGCTTTTCCTTATTTTTTTCTTCTATTAATTGCCCTTGCAGTTTCTTTTCATCTATCTTTTCTAATTTTTCAAATAAATTATTATATTGTGCCCATTTCCATGCATTTTCCCAATTATTAAATTTATAATTCTCTTTATAATTTTCCAATATAAATTCTAATGTTCTAGGACAACTTTCTTCCAGCTTTTTATACACATAATTTATTTCATCTATATCGGATTTCATTGACATAATTTTTTCTATATAACTATAAGCTTCTTTTATATAATCTATATTTTCTTTATCTATACCCTTTATTATAGAATTTAAACTTTCAAAATTTCTAACCTGTTTTTTTATTATTTCCATAAAAGCTTTTAAATCATTATACTCATTTATTGCTTTTATACATTCTATACACTGTATAAAATATTCATATGTGTTTATTTCATACCAATTTATATTAATAGGTATTCTTATTCGTCCTAACAGTTTTATTATTTTATCTCTGTATTCTCTATTCCAATTCATTATAGTATCTATATTATTACTTATGTGCTCTATTGAAATTAAATTATCTATATTATAATTAAAATCCTCTTGTATATAACTATTTATTATATTTTCCCATAACCTATTTAAAAAATTATATATATTTTTTTCTTCTATATAGTCATTTATAATATTTAATTGCTCTATGCTTTTTATATTTTCTCCATTTATATAACAATTTTTAAAAATATAATCATATTTGCTATTAAAAACTTTAAATATTTTGCTAACTTTCTTTTTTCCCCTAATTTTTGAATATACTCTTTTATAATCCTTTATAAAAACATCCATATCTTTTATTTCTTTTATCTCTATAGAATATTGGTTTATATTTCTTCTTATTTCTATTAATTTCTCTTTAGAACTATTTAAATTAAGTAAAAAATTATTTATTGAATCTCTAAAAATTTCGCTTGAATAATATAGTTTAAACATTTTTCCTAGGATAGGTTCTTGTATTATACTCTTCATTTTTTCAAGGCAATTGTATAAAAAATCTAACAAAATATCATAATTGCATTTACATTCTGCAGGTATATACCATCCCTTTATTTTATTTTTATAGAAATTTAAATTACTTTCTAAATATATCATTCTATCTAACTTATTTTCTACTTCCTTATATGATGGAATCTTATTACATATAAAAATCAACTCATTAATATTCTCTATATATTCTTTCCCGTTGTTTTTTAATACTGATATTAATTTATTAAATTGTTCTTCATTAACAGGTTTTATATCTTCATACCTTATATTATCTTTTATCCAGCCATATTTATATTGGTTTTCATTTAACCATGATCCTATATGAATTAATTTATAATAGTTTCCTTTGCAATGTATTTTTTTATTTTCCATAAATTCAATTTCTTTTAATTTATTATATAGAACCTGCTGATTTTTCTTACATTCCTTTCTTTCATTATTTAAAATATATATATCATCTATTATCTCACTTGGATTTTTGCATAAATTATCAGATATATTTTTAATACATTGTTCTAATTCATACTCTCCATTACTATCATCTAATAAATTTACGCATAAGGGTTTTATATCTTCAGGTATTTTATTTATTAATACTCTTAATGCCCTACTGGTTTCACTAGTAACCAATACCTTTTTACCATGAGCTAAAAAATGGCATATAAGATTTGCTATAGTATGACTTTTTCCTGTCCCTGGCGGTCCTTGAACTAATATAGCTTCATTTTCACAAATTTTCTTTGCTATGGAAATTTGCTCCTCATTAGCCTCTAAAGGAAATAATATATCATCTTTACATTCCTTCCATTGATTTTTATGAATACAATCATCTTCTATTTCCTTTTCCTCTACTAAAGCTTCAATAGTTTTAGGTATATCATAGCCATTATCTATTTCTTCTACCATTGATTCAATTTCTTTACTCCATAAACTATTATCCCTTTTTCTTATTATAAGTATAGGACAATTATATATAATAGGTTTTTCTGTTAGTTGTACTCTATTTAAATCCCCTATGTCTTTAAATACTATTTCCGAATCATCATTTAATAATAATTGTATTTTATTTTTTATATTATCATAATCCATTATATCTATTTTTTCTTTTTCCAAACTATTTTTTTGAGACATTATTTTTTTAAACAAATTTTTATTTAAAAAATCACAAATCTCTATTTCTAATTTTATTTTACTAGGAATTTTTAAACTTAATATATTTTCCTTATCTATAAAATCTACTTTAACCTTTGAAGTTATCATAGGATGAATTATATTTTTATTTGTTTTCAATCCTAATATAGCTTGTCCTAATATTATTTCATTTTCATTCTCTCCATCTAGGTATTGTTTATAAATCTCATCATATATTTTCCCAGCTTCCCTGGATATTTTTATATTTACATTATCCTCCTTATCTCTACTTACATTACAATAATTATTTTTAAGTATATCTTTTTTAGTATATAGGGCTTCATATGTTCTAACATCACTTGAGCATTTATTCATTTTCTTTATTCTCAAAAGATAATAAAATATATTTTTTATCTTCTCTGAACACTTCATATGTACACCTCCACTAATTTAAAAGAATAATATATTAACTTTTATGTTAAATTATACCATTTATTATTGGTATATTCAAAAAAATCGTAGTACAAATTACTATTAAAAATTCTTTAATTTTGTTGTTTCCTTTAAGCTTTTAACCATTTTGATAAAATAAAAAAAGATGTGCTATTTATCTACACATCTTTTTTATAAAATATATTAATAACTATCTATTTTTTACATGAATCTCTTTCTACTATTTTGTGCTGCAATACATAATCATCCTTCTCTAATTCTTCTTTGTTTATTATTTTTATAAGCATTCTCATTCCCACAGAACCCATATCATACATTGGCTGACCTACAGTTGTTAATTTAGGATAAAAAACATTAGAGGAATATATGTTGTTAAAGCCCATAACATCTATATTATCTGGAACTTTTATATTTTTATCCCTTAATGCATTTATTGCTCCCATAGCTATTTCATCATCAGCACAGAAAATAGCATCTACTTTTTCCTTTTCTATTATTTTATTTATCCCCTCATAACCATCTCTAACTTTCATGCCTCCTAAATAAACCAAGTTTTTATTTTCTTTAATATTATTTTTTCTTAATGCTAATTTATATCCTTCATATCTTAAAGCAGCTGCATTTGCCATATCTTCATGCAATCCTATGTAAGCTATATTATTATTACCTTTATTAATTAAATATTCTGTAGCATCTAAAGATGCTTTTAAATTATCTATAGTTACACTTGGTAGCTTTTCTTCACTATCTTTTGTTTCTACTAAAACCACTGGCAATTGTAAACTTTTAATTAGTTCTAATATATTTTTTTCTAAAGAATTACTCATATATAAAACACCATCTGCCATTTTTTCTCTTAAAACTCTTAGGTATTCCATTTCTTTTTCTGGATCTAAATCTGTATTACACAGCATTATATTGTAATCATATATGTTAGCTACATCTTCAGCTCCCCTTACTATTTCTGGATAAAATTGATTTGATATATCTGGTATTATTATGCCTATAGTTTTAGATTTTTGTGTTTTTAGACTTCTAGCCACTATATTAGGTCTATATCCTAATTTGTCTATTGCATCTAATACCTTCTTTTTAGTATCTTCATTTACAACATCTATATTATTTAATACTCTTGAAACAGTAGCTATAGAAACCTGTGCCTCTTTAGCTACATCTTTAATGGAAATCGCCATTTAAATCACTCCCTATTATTTATTGAAATCTAACATATTTATCTCTATGAAATTTCCTCTTGTTTAGTAGTTTTCCCTTATTATACTTATTATAATAAAAAATGTGCATAGAATAAACAATTTTTATTCTATGCACAAAATTATATGTGCTATTTAACAACTTCCATTGCTATATTGTAATCTTCTCCGTTTATTTTACATTCAATATAATCTCTATTTTCATCATAACTAACTTTTACTGATAAAGTTTCTGCTTTTATTTCATCTTCATATTTTTTAACTATAGCATTTAAAGTATTGTTTCCTGATACATATAAATTAATTTTATCTGCTACTTCAAAGCCACTTTCTTTTCTCATATTTTGAACTTTACTAAGTATTTCTCTTAAGAAACCTTCTTCTTTTAATTCTTCTGTAATATGTGTATCTAATACTACGCCTATTTCTCCTTCGCCAGCAAAAGCAAATCCCTCTAGTCCTTGCATTGTTACAAGTAAATTTTCTGCTGTAAGTTCTATTTGATCTTCAAAACCTTCAACATTTATGAATACGGATTTACCATTGTTTATACTTTGAGCTAATTCCATTTGATTCATAGCACTTATTTCTTTTCTGATAGCAGGTATAAATCTTCCATATTTTTTACCTAGTACAGGTAAATTAGGCTTTATTTCAAAGTTAACATAGTTAGAAAGATCTGCTCCAGATAAAATTTCTTTTGTATTAAGTTCTTCTCTTATTATATCCTCATAGTATTCTGGAAGCTCTCTTGTACTAACTAACATTTTTTGAAGAGGCTGTCTGTTCTTTATATTTACTGAATTTCTAGCACTACGTCCTAACTTAACTATTTTATAAGCTAAGTCCATTTTTTCTTCTAAGTCTTTATCCATAGTACTCTCATTGTAAGATGGCCATTTACATAAATGAATACTTTCTTTTGCATCTTTATTTAAATTTACAACTAAATTTTGATACATTTCTTCTGTAACAAATGGTACAAATGGTGCTGCTACTTTTATTACTGTAGTTAAAACTCTATATAATGTTGTATATGCTCCAATTTTATCATCTGTAAGTTCTGTACTCCAAAATCTTGATCTATTACGTCTTACATACCAATTTGAAAGTTCATCTACAAATTCTTCAAGTTCCAATGCAGCTTGAGTTATTCTATAATTATCTAAATGTTCTTCTACATTCTTAATTAAAGAATTAAGTTTAGATAATATCCATTTATCCATTACATGCTCTGATTTAAATTCCTTATATTCTAATGGATTAAAATTGTCTAGATCTGCATATAAAACATAGAATGAATATACGTTCCATAATGTACTTAAGAATTTCCTTTGAGTTTCTTTTACATCTTCTTCTGAAAATCTTGTTGGTAACCATGGTGCACTAGCTGTGTAAAAATGCCATCTTGTAGCATCTGCTCCTTCATTTTCTAATACATCAAATGGCTCAACTACATTTCCTTTTGATTTTGACATTTTAACTCCATGTTTATCTAGTACGTGGCCTAAAACTATACAGTTTTCATAAGAGCTCTTTCCAAATAATGCTGTAGATATAGCAAGTAATGTATAAAACCATCCCCTAGTTTGGTCTACAGCTTCTGATATAAATTGAGCTGGAAATGTATTTTCAAATACTTCTTTATTTTCAAATGGATAATGATGTTGTGCAAAAGGCATAGAACCTGAATCAAACCAACAGTCTATAACTTCATTTGTTCTAGTCATTTCCTTTCCACAGTGTGGACAATTTAATTTAACTGCATCTATATATGGCTTATGAAGCTCTATATTCTCTGGAACATTTATTCCTTTTTCTTTTAATTCTTTTATGCTTCCTATACATTCTCTGTGACCACATTCACATTCCCATATTGGAAGAGGTGTACCCCAATATCTATCTCTAGAAATACCCCAATCTATTACATTCTCTACGAATTTTCCAAATCTACCTGTTCTTATATTGTCTGGATACCAATGTATAGTATTATTATTTTTCACTAAATCATCTCTTAAAGATGTCATTCTCACAAACCAACTATCCTTTGGATAATATAAGAGTGGCGTATTACATCTCCAACAATGTGGATAAGAATGTGTGAATTTTTCTGATTTATAAAGCATACCATTTTCTTTTAAGTATTCTAATATTTTAGGATCAGCTTTTTTTACAAACATTCCTTTCCAAGGCTCTACTAAATCTACAAATTTACCTTCACTATCAACTAAGTTTATTAAAGGTAAATCGTATTTTTTACCCGTTTTACTATCGTCATCTCCATATGCTGGAGCTGTATGAACTATTCCAGTACCATCTGTAAGAGTTACATAATCCGCATGTACTACATAAAAAGCTTTCTTTTCAGGAACTTCAAATTTAAATAGTTGTTCATATTCAACTCCTACTATTTCTTCCCCTTTAAATTCCTTAACTATCTCATATTCGCCTTCTAATACTTTTTCTAAAAGTTCTTTAGCTAGTATATAGTACTCTCCATTACTTAATATTTCTACATAGTCATAGGATTTATTTATTGCTAAAGCTACATTACTTGGTAATGTCCAAGGAGTTGTAGTCCAAGCAAGAAAATATTTATTTTCTTCTCCTTTAATTCTAAATTTTACAAAAGCTGTTGCCTCTTTTACATCCTTATATCCTTGAGCAACTTCGTGAGAAGATAATGCAGTTCCACATCTTGGACAATATGGTGTTACTCTATGACCCTTATATAAAAGTTCTTTTTTCCACATTTGTTTTAATGCCCACCATACAGATTCTATATAGTTATTATCATAAGTTATATATGGATTATCCATATCCACCCAGAATCCTAATTTTTCAGACATTTGTTTCCAAAGACTTGTATATTTAAATACGCTATCTTTACATTCTGTAACAAATTTTTCTATACCGTATTCCTCTATTTGTGGTTTACCTGAGATACCTAATTTTTTTTCTATTTCAAGTTCTACTGGAAGACCATGTGTGTCCCACCCAGCTTTTCTTAAAACCTTATATCCTTTCATAACCTTATATCTTGGAATAAGGTCTTTCATTACTCTTGTAAGAACGTGTCCTACGTGTGGCTTTCCATTAGCTGTTGGTGGTCCATCATAAAATGTGAAATGTTCCCCATCTTCATTTAAATTAAAACTTTTTTCTATTACGCCTTTATTTTCCCAAAAATTAGCTATATCTTTTTCTCTTTGTACAAAACTTTTATTGGAGTCTATTTTCTTGTACATAACCTTTTTCTCCTTTCTATTCTATAAATAATACTTTTTTATATTAAACAAAAAAACTTCATCCATAATAGGACGAAGTTACATTCGCTATACCACCTATAAAACTTTAAATAATTTTCAAGTACAATATAATCTTAAAATTATATTAGACTCTATTCTTTAACGCAGAAATACGAGAGAACTTACTTGCAAATCTTTCAGCCTCCAGCTCCCAGGGGATTTTCTCTAAATCTATTCTGTAAACTCTCACCAACTGTTTACTCTCTGTAAGAAATCAATCTAAATACTCTTCCTGTTCACCGCTTTTAAGCTATTATAGTATACAAATTTTTTATTGTCAATTACTTTATTTATAAAAAATTAAAAATATTATAATTAATTTTGAATACAATCTATTTATCTACTAAAACTAACTTTAAATATTTTATTTATGTTTAGGAGGTAAAAATGAAAATTAAATGGCTAGGTCATTCTTGTTTTATTTTAGAAAGTAATTCTAAAACAACTATAATAACCGACCCTTACGAGCCTAGTATAGGTATTCATAGGATAAATTATGCTTCAGATATATGCACTATAAGTCATAATCATTTTGACCATAATTTTAAGGGTGATCTAAACAAAAATTGTATAATTTTAGATACTCCCATTCAATATGAACATAAAGATTTGAAAATAAAGGGATTTAAAAGTTATCATGATAAACTAAATGGACTTAAAAGAGGGAATAATATAATATTTAAATTTAATATAGATGGATTCAATATATGCCATTTAGGTGATCTGGGGCACCTATTATCCAAAGACTTTATTTATAGCTTAGGTCCTATAGATCTATTATTAATACCTATTGGAGGAAATTATACACTTAATGGAAAGGAAGCTGCTAAATTATGCAAAAATATAAATAGTCATATAATAATCCCAATGCATTTCGGGTTAGACAATATAAAAATTAAACTAGATGGCCTAGAAGATTTCTTAATTCATATGGATAAAAACTTAGAAATTGGATCTAATATCATAACACTAGAAAATAATATAAAAAATTATAATAACATGGTTTATATACTAAAAACTTAATTTTAACACCTCTAATATAAATCCCATATATAACCTATCTCATTTTACTAAGAAGTTCTCCATCTGGCTACATTAAAAATTTTTTACCTAATGGAGACTCCTTCCTTAACTTCACTATGAGCTCATCACACACTGTAACAAATTAGGCCGAATTTTAATTTCCCCAGATTAAAAACTACTAAAGCTTATTAATAGTTTATTACGTATATTTTTTTATAATTCCTATATTAAAATTAAATCCATCTTAAGAAAACCTGTTTTATAAGAAATTATTTACATAAGCACTACCTTGTGCTACAATATAGTTGCAGTACCTTGTACAGCATAATAGTGAGGTGATTTAAACTTGAATGATAAGTCTCAACTTTTAAGAGGAACCTTAGAAGGATGTATTCTTAAAATAATTAATGATAAAGAAACTTATGGATATGAAATAGCTGAAAATCTTAAATTATATGGATTTAAAAATATAAGTGAGGGCACAATTTATCCACTGCTTATAAGATTAGAAAAAAACAATTTCTTAAACTCTACAAAAAAACCTTCTCCTTATGGTCCTAAAAGAAAATATTATACCCTTTCAGAAAAAGGTGTAGAAGAATTAAATTATTTTTACACTAATTGGTTGGAACTTAAAAATAATGTAGATAAAATATTTTTAGATTATTCAAAGGAGGGAACCGTAAAATGAATAATATTAAAGAATTAGTAAAACTAACTAATAAATTAAGTGAAACTCTAAATGATACAAATGATGAAACTTTTACTAATATAGCTTGTTATTTAAGAGCTAGTTCTTTATCTGAAAGACAATGTGAAGAATCTATACATGAAATATTAGATATGTTTTTAACCGCAGAAAATAATAAAGAATCTATAGAAAATATTATAGGCAATGATCCAAAAGAATTTTGTGATGAAATAATTCAATCTTATGCTACTAAAAAATTTTCTAAAGAAAATGTTATAGTTAACTTAAAAATTATACTTAATAGTTTTTTTATCCTATGGACAATAAATATAGTTTTCGATTATATTCCTAATATGATAAAATCTAAAAGCTTACTTTTAAATTATAATTTTTCTTTACCTTTTATTATAAATACCTTATTAATTACTATTTTATCCTTTGGAATTTTTAACTATATAGGGAAAACTGCCTTTAAACAAGATGACTCTAATTTAAACTTTGATATAAAATTTATTCTATTGTATATTATTTTCATGATTATTAGTGTGCTTATGTGGCGTAAATTCAACAAAATAATTTTATTTACTGCAAAAATACACTATATATTAATTTTTGTAGCAATATCTTATTTAATATTATTTTTATTATCCAAATATACTTATAAGCAAAAATAACTAATATTTCAGAGCAAAGATACCTGAAAAAACACAAAAACTCAATTTTGAATTTTTTCTTCCTAAACCAAGTATATCTTTAAGTTTTCATATAATTTCCCTAATTAAAGGTGATAAATCTTCATTCTCAAATCATCCCGATACCAAAAATTAAAATCAACCATATTATATAGTAATGCTATTTTACAAGATTTCTTATTATCATACTGAAATCATATTATAAAAACAGAAGGTGATTTTATTGAATAATAGATGTAAAACGCTATGTATACCCATTTGTGGTAGATGTACCTGCCCTCGTGGTATAACTGGGCCTACTGGCCCTCAAGGCGTTACTGGCCCTACTGGATTTCAAGGCATAACTGGGCCTACTGGACTTCAAGGTGTTACTGGATCCACCGGACCTCAGGGTGTTACCGGTGCTACTGGACTTCAAGGCATAACTGGTTCTACTGGTCCTCAAGGTATTACTGGCCCCACTGGTCCTCAAGGTATTACTGGCCCCACCGGCCCTCAAGGTGTTACCGGTTCTACTGGACTTCAAGGCATAACTGGGTCTACTGGCCCTCAGGGTATTGCTGGGCCTACTGGCCCCTATTGGCCCTCAAGGCCAAGCAGGAGCCACAGGACTTCAAGGCCCAACTGGACCAGGAGTTACTCCATCATATTTTAACGCTGTCACCAATGGAGGATCACAGGATGTTCCTCCAGAAGGTGAAGTAACATTCATTGTTGCCCTTCAATCTGGTGATTTTAATTTTACACCAAATACTTCTACAATTACAGTAAATACAGCCGGGATTTATCAAATTAACTATGTAGTGACTGTTCGACCAACTGGCGGTCTGATTAATGTTGCGTATGCAGTTGCCATTAACGGAGCAGAGCACCCTCTTTCTTTTTTCGGAATGTATTCTGATGGGTTGAATGACACAGAAAGAGCTGAATTGACTGGCATGTTTCTGGCATCCATTCCAGCAGGAGCAACCGTTACGCTCAAAAATAAATCAACTACTGAAGATACTCTTGCCGGTACAGGTGTAGATAACCAAGCGATAAATAGGTCAGCTATCATCTTGCAAAGAATAGCCTAAATCGTAAGATAGAAAGCTATAACTTGCTTCCTATACTTTTTCCGCTTCACCCGATGCATTTAACAGCTTCTTTAGTATTATTTAAAGATTAATTCTTAAAAACTTTTAAGTTATGCTGTTATGCATAGAAGATATTTTTCTTTGTAAACAATAAAAGGATGTAAAACTTTATTTTAAAGTTTTACATCCTTTTATTAAATGATTATCTAACCTAATATATCTATATATTTTACAAGTCTAAAATAATAACCTCATTTTTATTCAAACTTTTTTTCACATCAATTATTCTTTGATTAAATGATCCTCTATATTTTAAAATTCCATCTTTTTTTGACTCATCATATTTACCATCTACCAAAACATCTACTAAATTCATTAATTTATTTAATTCAGGATTTTGAACCATCTCTTTTTTAATATATTCAAAAGTATACCCTGTATAACACCATATATTTAACCCTAAGTTTTTTATTTTTTCAGCTAAAATCCTTAGTTCTTCTATATGTTCTAGTGGTTCTCCTCCACTAAATGTTATACCCTTTATTAAAGGCATATTGCTTTCTATTCTTTTTAATATATCTTTTAGTGATATATTATCTCCATAACAAAAGGATTGCATTTCCTTGTTTTGGCACCCTTCACAATTATGCTTACAACCTGATACAAATATTACTGATCTTAAGCCTACTCCATTAACTAAGGAATTATCTAAAAAACCTGCTACTTGTAAATATTTATTCTCCATAGTTAAACACCTCAATTATTATACAGTATAGATTCTTCTATGGTTAGAATTATTTGATGTTCTATCAGCTCTTTCTGCTACTTTACCAGAACCAAATCTTTCATCTAAGCTTAAATATCCTGTTACTCTAGATATACCTTGTATATTTGTGCTTCCACAATTATTACAAACTTCTTCTGCTACTCCAAGGTATGTTCCACACTCTCTACAGTATTTTATATGAAAATTTATTCCCATATAAGATATATTAGTATTTCTATATGAATATTGAATTATATCCATAATTACATCTTCTGATGGATAATCATCTAATTCAATGTAACTTATATGTCCACCATTACATATTTTATGATAAGGAGCTTCTATATTTATTTTTTCTTTAATTGATATTGGGAAACCTACTGGTATATGATAGCTATTAGTATAGTAGTTTTTATCTGTAACACCCTTTATTTCTCCGAAAACTTTCTTATCTTGAAGAATAAACTTACCACTTAAACCCTCTGCAGGTGTAGCATAACAACTCCAATTTAATTTATCTATTTCTTTATATTTATCACAGAACTCTCTTATATGAGAAACTATTTTTACTCCTAATTCTTTAGCCTCTTCTGTTTCTCCATGATGATTTCCTATAAGAGCCGTCAATGTTTCTGCAACACCTATAAATCCTATAGCCCAAGATCCTTCTCTTAAAATAGGCTCAATAGAATCATCTGGTGATAAATTTTCTGACCCCTTCATTAAGCCTTCTCCTACAACGAAAGGTAAATCCTTAACTCTTAATTTTTTTAATACACCATATCTATGCAATAAGGATTCTCTTGCTAATTCTAATCTATTATCTAATAGATTAAAAAATTTGTTTAGATCTTTTTTAGCTAATATTCCAACTCTTGGAAGATTTATAGTAGTTGGAGCTATATTACCTCTGCCAGCTGGTCCTTCCTCACCATTTATATTAGAGCATACATAGGTTCTACATCCCATAGTAGCTGGTATTATTCCTTTATCATAATATTCCTTGTTAAAGTCTGAATCCATATTCATAAAGGTAGGATTCATTCTTTTACCTGCTATTCTAGCAGCTAATTTAAATAAGTAATAGTAAGGATCCTTCTCTTCTCTATTTACTCCATCTTTTACTCTAAATATTATATTAGGGAATATTGGTTGTTCACCTTTACCTAATCCCCTTTCATATTCCTTTAGAAATATTTCACATATTAAAGCTGCATCTTTATTTTTAGGTATTCCTATATTTATAGAACTAAAAGGTACTTGGGATCCTGCTCTAGAATGCATAGTATTCAGATTATAAACTATTCCTTGCATAGCTTGATGTATGCGTAGTTTTAATCTATCTTCTACTAATTCATCTATTTTTTCCTCATTTAAGCCTTCTTCTTGTACCCCCAATCCCTTTAAATTTTCCAATATTTCTTTTCTTATTTCAGATCTAGTATTAGGAATAAATAAAGCCATGTCATTATCAAAATTTACATGTGCTTGACCTCCAAACATATCATTCTGAGTAGATTGAAGTAATATACAACTTAATTCTGCGGCACTTTCAATTCTCTTTGGAGCATTAATTGTACCGTAACCTGTATTAAATCCTCTTTGTAATATTTTCCCTGTATCTATATTTAAACAATTTACTGTTAAATTATAACTATCTAAATCGTGATAATATATATCTCCATTTTCATGTAGTTTAGCCAAATGCTTTGGCATAACACCTAAATTATACCATTTATTAGATTCACTAGCTATTCTTAAAAGTTTAGAACTGAAATTATTACCTACATTAGCATTATCTCTATCTGTTTCTACTCCTATTTTTTCTATAGCTGTCATCAATTCAGATTTTATTTCTCTTATTTTTGTTCTCTCTCTTCTATAATTTGAATAGGCATATCCTATTTCTTTAAATCCGCTATCAATTAAAACATGCTCAACTAAATTTTGTATATCTTCTACTGATATTTCCTTTTTATTAGAATCCTCGATCTTTTTTATTACCCTTTGAGTTAAACTTATATTTTCACTTTCCTTCATATCAAAGGCAATTTCTTCTGCTGCACCTTTAATAGCATTTGATATTTTTACAACATCAAACTCTACTTTTCTACCATCTCTTTTCACAACATATAGCATACTATATTCCTCCTACCTACAACATATTGTGTATATGTACTTTGAACATTATACTATCTTAAATTTTTTTCAGCAATTTTATATTTAAATAAATATACCGATTAAGTTTAATTAATGTAATTTATCTAACTTTTATATTAAATTTTATACAATATATATACTTGATATTTATATATATTTATACTCCAATGTAAAATGCTATAAATGCTCGAATTAATATACCTTTTCCTACAAAAAATAACAAGAACATATATTTTATTTTAAAAATACATGTTCTTTTTATATTCCATTATAATATTCTATTTTTGATTCTATTAATTCTTAATATATTTATATCATATATATTTTTATTACTTTGTAAATTTTGTATTACAGATAAAAAATTTAATCTATTTTTTGTACTTATAATTAATTTTATTTTTATTGTTTCATCTTCATTAATATTTTTGTCAAAAACTCTTATACTTTTTATTGTTATTTGATTTTTTAATAATTCATCTATAATATATTCCATTACATTATTCTTAGGTAAATATTCTATGATAATATTATATTCTTTGTTTTTGTCAATTACTGAACTTTCTATGTTTTCAAAAACAATTAAGGATACTATTAAACCTAAAAAACCTACCAAGCTTAAAAAATAGAACCCTAATCCTACTGAAATTCCTATACAAGCAACTACCCAAATACTTGCTGCGGTTGTTAATCCTTTTACGGAGCCCTTATCTCTTATAATGGTACCAGCACCTAAAAATCCTACACCTGTAATAACTTGAGATGCCATTCTAGATATATCTGCACTTAATAAATACCTAAACTCCCCATCTATCCGTATCATTTCTTTCATATATTGTATTATATATAATTGTATCATTACGGCTATACAAGACCCTATACAAACTAATATATGAGTTCTAAATCCTGCTGGTCGATTCTTTCTTTCTCTTTCAAATCCTATAGCTCCACCCACTACTATAGATAAAAATATTCTAAATATCACCTGTTTCCTATCCAATATATTCACCTCTATATCTATGAATATATGCTATTAGCTTTAACAGGTTACTATTTTTATACTATAATTTTCTTATTCTTATTAATATACATATTTTTATCAGCTAAATTTATTATATCCTCATAATTTTCCATATTATAATTTTTAAATTTACTTATACCATAGCTAAAATCCACATGTATTCCTTTAATTTTATCTTTATTAATTTTTTCTCTAATATTCTCCATAAAATCTATAACACCTTTATCATCTAAATCATTAAATAATACTATAAATTCATCTCCTCCAAATCTAAAAAATAAATCTTTGTCTCTTAAATATGTTTTTATTAAGTTAGCAAAAACTCTTAAAATAAAATCTCCAGTATTGTGTCCATAAATGTCATTTATAGTTTTAAAATTGTCAATATCAATTAATACTAAAGTCTTATTACTTTCTTTTATTTCATTTTTCATTATTTCATTAAAATATCTTCTATTAAAAATTTTTGTCAATTCATCATAATTAGCTTTATGTATTAACTCTTCTTTTACCATAAAAGATTTTATTATTAATTGTAATTCATCTTTTATATGATCCATTAACTCTAAATCTTCTTTTTTAAATTTATAGTTTTCCTTTGTACAATCTATATTAATTTGTCCAAATAATTTATTATCTATATATATTGGGGCTGAAATTATACAACTTATATTTAATGCTTCTAATTGTTTAAATTTGTTTATTTTTTCTTTGTTTAAAATTTTTTCATCTAATTTTATAGGATTTTCAATTATGGCCGCTTCCTTAAATCTATTTATTTTATATAAATAAACTTCTTTTTTATTTAGTTTTATATTTTTTAACTTATAATCATATCCTAGTATTGCTGCATAATTAAAATTTTCTTCCTTGTCCATTATCAAAATACTGCCTTGAGTTGCTTTTGGTATTATATCTATAGCTGTTTTTAACATTATTTCATATACTTTGTCTATTGTCTTTTGTTTATTAATATTTTTTGTCATATTATACATCATGTTCTTAGAATATTCTAATTTCTTTATATCTTTTCTTAGATTAATTATTATGATATTTTCATATATTATCATAATAAAAAATAATGCAATTATAAAAACATATAACATATTAACCCCCAATTAATTTATTTAATTAATGAATAATATATGTCTTTTATAAAAAAATATATAAAGGAGGTGCTACTATGTTAGGTGAAATTATAGACATAAATGAAAACAACATTATAGTTGAATTTAGCAATGGCTTAAGTTTAGCTGTAGATATTGAAGATATTGAAGACAATGCTAAAATAGGTGACAAAATAAATATAAACCCGTGTACAGAGCAAACCCCTTATAATAAAATTATAAATTTTTTCTAATAATTTTTAAGTGTATAATTTTCTTACTTTATATCTATATTACCTATATATTTCACTTTATACTTAATATTAGTATGGAATAATTATATTTAAATATAAAAAATATTTGAGTAGGATATATATTTATGTCCTACCGTAATATATTTTATAAGACAAGCTATATTAATACAGTTCCAAATTATAATGAAATAAATACATATTTTATACAACTTGTCCTATTGCTGAAAAGCTATATCAATAGTTATATATTAGAAATCCATAACTATTGATTCCTTTAAGATTTTACTAAAATCATGCATAACTTTATTAACACATTCATTATACCAAATATTTCAAATTTAGTAAATCTATCGAATATATTGATTTTATTCAATAGTAATACAATAAATACATCTATATTATAGTTCTTATAGCATTGACAGGACAAACGTATTCTCCTTCTTTACCATATTGCTCTTTCATAATTGGTACTGGATCTATTGTTAATTCTGCCTTACCATCTTCCCCTATTTTAAATAATCCATCTCCTATATCTCGGCATAGACCACATCCTATACATTTATCCTTATCAATTTCTATCTTCATCCTAAAACTCTCCCTTCTATATAAATTCCTATACAATTATATTGAACTTTTATAGTTTTTTTATTCCTAAAATAATATAATTATATTTTAAATATAATTAATAAGGCTTCAATGAATATTCATTGAAGCCTTATTATTATTTATATAAATTCTTAAAGTTATTATATAACTGAGTATATTCTTTATTATTTGTAATAAACGCCTCTACTTCTCCCTTTTCCATCTTTTCAGATAAATCAAGATTTATAGGCATATCCGCTATTAGTGGTATATTTAGATAATCTGCTTGTTCTTTTGCTGATTTTTTACTAAATACATTTAGCTTTTCTCCACAGCTTCCACATTTTATGTAAGACATGTTTTCTACTACTCCTAGAACCTCTATTCCCATTTTTTCTATCATTATAACTACTTTCTTAACTATCATAGAAACCATATCTTGAGGTGTAGAAACAACCACCATCTTTGTAACAGGTAAACTTTGCATTACAGTTAATGCTATATCACCAGTTCCAGGAGGCATATCTATAAGTAAGTAATCTAGTTCACCCCACTCAGTGTCAGTATACATTTGAGTCAAAACTCCGGTTATTACAGGTCCTCTCCATATAACAGGAGCTTCTTCTTGTTCTGTTAATAAATTTAAAGACATTACTTTTATTCCTGTTTTAGTTTCTACAGGTATTATTTTAACTTCTTCCTTTTCTCCTGTTGGAATTATAGCTGCTCTCTTATCACTAATACCAAAAAATCTTGGCATAGATGGTCCTGTTATATCACCATCTAACACCCCTACTTTATAGCCTTCTTCTCTTAATTTAGTAGCTAATATTCCTGTTATTGTTGATTTTCCTACTCCACCTTTTCCACTAATTACACCTATAATATTTTTTGCATTCCCATATTTAAAAGTTTCCTTGGAACAGCTTTCCTCACTGTTGCATGTTCCTTTACTAGCACAGCTATCACAATTACTCATTAAAAAAACCTCCTATATATTTCAAAGTAAATTTATAGTGTAATTATATCACTTATAAAGTTATAAGCAAATGCCCTAAACTTTATTCATATCTTAATGCATCTATTGGATTTAGCTTTGCTGCTTTTTGGGCTGGGTATATACCAAAAAATATTCCTACAGAAGAAGAAAATAATATAGCTATGAGTATAGCTGCTATAGATACTGATGGAGATATCTTTACAAACTTTCCTATAATTTCTGCAAATACTATACCTAATATCATACCTATAAGCCCACCTATTAAAGATATTATTACTGATTCTGTTAGGAACTGTACTAATATATTTTTCGTAGTGGCACCTAATGATTTTCTTATACCTATTTCTCTAGTTCTTTCCGTAACAGATACTAGCATTATATTCATAACGCCTATACCACCGACTAATAAGGATATAGCTGCTACTGCTCCAATAAATGTAGTAAATATTCCTATAACTTTATTTACTTCATCTAATTGTTTTAACATGTTTTCAACTTTATACATATCTTTTCCTTTATTATGATGTCTATTTTCTAATATATTTTTAGCCATAACTCCAGCTTCTTCAGTATCATTTTTATCTGTTGCTATAACATATAGATTACCTATAGTAAAATCCTCAGGATATAAATCTTTTAAAAAATTTATAGGACACGTTAAAAATATAGGACTATCCTCACCGCCCCCAGAAAAAGGTCCTGACTCTGATTTACTAACACCTATAACAGTAGCCTGTTTACTAGATGTTTTAGCATTTATTTTTAGTTTTCTTCCAACTACATCCTCTGTTCCAAAAATATTTCTTGCTGATCTTTCATCTATTATAACTACAGGTTTACCTTCTACATGTTCTCCCTCATTGAAAAACCTTCCATAAACCATTTCAGCATTAGTAACATACTGTACATCTGGAGTTGAACCATCTATATATAATTTTTTATTTTTTGTTCCTTCTGTTACAGATCCAGGTCTTGAAACTATTGGTGCAACATATTTAACCTTTTCTACTTTATCCCTTATTATATCAACATCTTCTTGCTTTATATAATCATTACTGCTTGCCTTTGATTCATCTACTTTTATACTTACTGTAGCAGATCCTATTTTTTCAAATTCGCCAGTTATAGTATTTTGTCCACCTTTTCCTAAAGATACTATGGTTATAACAGAGCTTATTCCTATAATTATGCCTAGCATAGTTAAAAAAGATCGCATTTTATTTGATTTTATGCTATCTAAAGCCATTTTCAAATTTTCTAAAAATTTCATTCTACTATCTCCCTATTTAAAACTTTTTCATCTGATACTATATGGCCATCTCTAAATTTAACTACTCTTTTAGTGTATTTAGCAATATCCGGTTCATGAGTTACCATTATTATAGTAGAACCTTCTTCATTTAGATTTTGAAAAATCCTCATTATATCTAATGATGACTTTGTATCCAAATTTCCTGTAGGTTCATCCGCCATTATAACAGATGGATTGTTTACTATAGCTCTAGCTATAGCAACCCTTTGTTTTTGACCACCAGATATTTCATTAGGTCTATGATTTATTCTATCTATAAGTCCCACTCTCTCTAAAGCGCTTAATGCACGCTCTTTTCTTTCTTTCAATGGTACTCCAGCATAAACCATTGGTAATTCCACGTTATCTAATATTGTCATCCTAGGTAATAAATTAAATGCCTGAAAAACAAACCCTATTTCTTTATTTCTAACATAAGCTAAATCGTTTTCTGTTAAATCCGTTACATCTTTACCATTTAATATGTATTCACCCTTGTCCATTTTATCTAGACATCCTAATATATTCATGAATGTAGATTTACCAGAACCAGATGGACCCATTATAGATGTAAATTCTCCTTTTTCTATTTTTAAAGATATTCCCTTTAAAGCTTTAAAACTTATTTCTCCTGTATTATAAGTTTTTTCTATATCTTTAACTGTTAACAATTTTTATCACCTACTTTTCTTGTACACTAACACCTGTTTTAATTGAAGTATTAGGATTTAATATAACCTTTTCTCCTGATTTTAATCCACTTATAATTTCAGCTTCCATATCTGACTGTGTTCCTAACTGTACTGGTTTTTCTTTAACTTTTCCTTCTTCTACAACATATACATGTGATTTATTATATTTATCTGTTTTTATACTTTCTAATGGTATTTTTAATACATTTTTTGATTCTCCTAATAGTATATCTACATCTACGTCAAAACCAACTCTTAAGTCCTTAGAATTATTTTTAGAAAGATATATTTCGCAATCTAATGTAGTGTCATTTCCGCCCCCTGCTTCCTTAATAGTCTTTTTCGCTGTAGGGGCTATAAAATCTACTTTTGCTTCATACTTTTTGTCATCATTTTTAACAAACACTTTCATTCCTTTTTTAACCTTTGTAGAATCATATTTACCTAAAGATACGGCTACTTTTAAGTCATCTACATTTTCAACTACTACTAAAGGTTGTCCTTGTCCTGCACTTATTCCGCCTGCCTGTGCATTAACCTCTGTTACTATACCATCAATATCAGCAATGGTTTCTTCACTTTCATTTATTTTATCATTAACAGATTCTAATTTTAATTCAGCTAATCGAACAGAATTTTCTACTTGTTCAATTTGGCTACTTGTTATAGAATTCATTTTATTTTGCTCAGAATTTTTTTGAGACTTTAATGCCTTCTTTTGTGAAATAGCATTGTCATATTCCATTTGAGCCACTTGTCTGTCATTTTCTAATTCAGACATATCAAAGTTTAATAAAGATTGTCCTTTTTTTACTTTATCTCCAACTTTAACATTAACTTTCTTAATCTTTGCTTGTCCACCTAAGTATTCTTTTTTATTTTTGGACACTACATCACCTGTTGTTGATAGATATGATTCTACATTTCCTTTAGTTACTTTAATAGTCTTTACACTTATGTTACTATTTTTTTTGCTTTTAAAAACTCCTAAAATTAAAAACAAGCCAATTACTAATATTGCCCCGGTAATTATTATAGTCTTCTTTTTCATATTTGCCTCCTATAAAAATATTATATATTTATTTAATTATAATTTATAAACTTTATTTATTAAATACATAAAAGGGAAAAATAAGATAATTTTAAAAATTAATCCCAAAATTAATTAAATTTTTACAAAACCCCATGCATTGCATGGGGTCTGGGAAGAATCTTTTATCAAAAATTCTCCGGTTTTTCATTATATATATTTATATTCCATCTGTTATTCTTATACTCATCTACAATATAGTATTTCTTTTCTGTTCTTTTCTTCTTATTACTAATTTTAATTACTGCTTTATACATAGTAGATTTGTAACCTTCTGTATCCACATTAACTTCTATGTCATGATTGACATTATTATCTTTAATAAGTTCTACATTATTAAAATTATTTTTTAATTCAATTTTAAACTCTTCTAAATCAGTAGATAATATGAATTTAGCAATATCTACATCATCTTTAATATTTATACCTACCTTATTTTTATTACTTTTATTTATATTTTCCTTTTTTAGTACTTCTACTATAGAATTGTAATATACATATTTGAAATCTTTAGGTTTTCTTATAGTCCAAAAACTTTTTATTATATCATTATCTATTCTTTTAGATACTATGTAAATTTTATCTTGACTATATAGGTTTCCTGCTTCCTTTTTATCTAATCCAGCTATGTAATTAAACTTATAAGCTTTATTCCCTGCCTCATCCATTTCAAATATATAATCTGGCTCTAAAGAAGATTTTGTATTTACTGGCTTAGCTGATGATAAAATATCATACAATTCTTTTATAGCCTTTTTATCTGTAATTACAAATCTAAAACCTTTATCTCTAGTATTTTGTATTATTATTTTCTGAACTTTATTTTCTTTTATATATTCAAAATCATTATTTTTAAGACCTAATTTTAACTTCATTTTATCTATACTATTACATCCTGTAATAGAAAAAGATAAAACAAAAATTACAAATAATAAAATAAATTTTTTCTTATTATAGAGCAATTAATTATACCTCCATACAACTTTATTAAAATACAACAACATTATAACATACTTTTCTTCTGATGTGTATTTAGTTCTTATATGTACAAAAATGCTTCCCTTGGCGATAACAGATTTTTAATCTGTCTACCTTAAGGGGAGCATATCAATTTTAATATAATTAGTTTTTAATGTTTGTAAACAATATTTTTCAATATAGTATTAAATACAGTTTCTATACTCTCTTGATGATATTTTTCTGGTACAAAAAATGAAACTCTAATAAATCTTTCTTCCAATTTTAAAAAATATTCATAAGCTACATATTCTTCATTTTCTTTTAATATAGAATATTGAGCTAAATATCCTTTTATATTATTAATGTCTATGGGTACAAGACTATATTTTGTATAATCTATTTGTTGTTTCTCTGATACTTCTTTACTATGTTTAATGAATGTTTTTAAATCACCTTTATAATTCCATAGTTGTATAAATCCCTGCATATTATTTTTTTTATCCATAAAAGAATTGCTATAAATTATATCTTCTCCATTAATAATCTCTTCATTTATTTCCCAGTTAGAAGGAAGTTTATATGAAATCTTCCCATTTAATATATTATACTCTTTAAAAGAAGATACATTGTTATGAATTAAAGCTGCTATTTTTAGTCTACTATCAAAGTTTTTTTCTAACCCAAAAAGTATTAGCATTAATCCAATTATTATCATTGTTACACCAAATCTTTTCTTATTTATAATTAATACCTTCATATAAATCACTTATATTATATAATTAAGTGACTCTTCACCTCCATATGGCTACTTATATATCATATATATGCTTTAAAAATAATTTTATTATTACTTCTTAAAATATTAATATATTATAAAAAATAACATAAATAAAAACAGAGACATGTATTAACATGCCTCTATTTAACAGGTATTAATATATTATTAGTTTTATAGTCATAAAACATTAGCCAATATCCTAAATTATTTTCTTTGCTTTCAATCCAAGTCACAAATCCTGATTTACCTTTAAATGGTTGGTCTTTTCTAGTTTTGTCTCCGGGGATTCCATATACTAAGTATTTCATATTACCTGAACTATCGCACTTATAACCTAAAATATAATGTCCATGTTTTTTTATATAAGAATAATATCCTAACATAGGATTATATAAAACCATAAACTTATCATAATTACAGGTATTTCTCATATCATCTTCATCTTTAGCATCTATTTTATACCAAATACAATTCTTTATTTCATCAGTTATATTATCTACACTATCTAAGTCCTCTACTAAAGATCTGAAATACTTACCCTCTAACCCAATAGGAGTATTTTGCTTATTTCTTTTTTTATATTCATTTTTTCCTATAGGTTTCTTTGTTTTTTCTAAATCTTTTTCATTAGATTTTTCTATATCTTTACCTTTTTCTCTGTCTTCACTATCTAAATCTTTTTCATCAGATTCTTTTATATTTTTATCTTTTTCTCTGTCTTCACTATCTAAATCTTTTCCATTAGATTCTTTTATATCTCTACCTTTTTCTCTATCTTCACTATCTAAATCTTTTCCATTAGATTCTTTTATATCTTTACCTTTTTCTCTATTTTCGCTGTGTAAATTTTTTTCTTTATGTTCCTGTACTGATTTTACTTTATTATCTCCATCCTTATTGGTATTATTATCTTTAGTTTTTATTTCTTCTATAGTTTCCTCATATTTATCAAATATTGTTTTATTAACCTTTTCTTCTTTTATATCTTCCTTTTTTCTCTCCTTACTTTCTATAATACTAAATGACTTCCATGCTGGTATGTCCGTTGTTGAGAATCCGCTCATAACAGATATTATATTTGAATCTAAAAATTTTACTATTGCTGCTCCTGATATTTTATCTGCATTTATTCCACAATTTCCTATGTTGTCTACTGGATATTCATAACATATGTCTGCTCTTCCATATTCATCTATGTTCATTTCCCCTATTTTTATTATATCTTTGCTTCCTTTTTTATTGCATATTAAAACCATGTGGTAAGGTGAAGATTGTTTTTTTATATTTTGAACATAATAAGATATTTTGCACTTGCCATTTTTATTTTCTAATTTTACATATCCTGATGCGGATTTATCAACACCTAAAGAGTATCCTTTTTCATCTTCCTCTAATATTATAAAGTATCTACTATAATTCTTTTTCTGTGCCACTTTTTATTGTACCCCCAAATATAATTATTCAATATAATATATGAGTTATCTTACAAAAAGTGAACTTAATTATTTAAATTATAATATATCATATATACAATCTGAAAGTTTTCCAAATTCCTCTATAGATAAAGTCTCTCCCCTTCGCTTTGAATCTATCCCTGCTCTTTCAAAAGCATTTTCCATATTTTCTTTATCTATATTTAAACTTTTTAATGAATTCCATAAAGTTTTTCTTCTCATATTAAATGAACTTCTTACTACATTAAAAAATAATTTTTCACTTTTCACCTTTACTCTTGGTTCTGAAAGTTTATCTAATTTTATAACTATAGAATCTACTTTAGGTCTTGGTATAAAACAATTTGGAGATACTTTTCTTATTATTTTTGTATCGCAATAATATTGTACCAAAACGGTTAATGAACCATACTCCTTGCAGTTAGGTTCAGCATTTATTCTTTCCGCTACTTCCTTTTGAATCATTATGGTTAGTGATTTAAAATCACATTTTTCTGTAAGTAATCTTGATATAATAGGTGTGGTTACATAATAAGGTAAATTGGCTACTAATTTTATGGAATCCTTATTTTCCATCAACCCATTAAAATCAATTTTTAATGCATCTTTATGTATTAGTGTAAAATTATTATACTCCTTTAACTCTTCTTTCAAGATAGGTATTAAATCACCATCTAATTCTATAGAATAAACTTCTTTTGCCTTTTCTAAAAGCTCTTTAGTTAAAGTTCCAACTCCAGGACCTATTTCTATAACAGTATCTTCTTTGCTTATTTCCGCTCCCTCTATTATATCTTCCAATACAGATCCATCTACTAAAAAATTTTGTCCTAAATTTTTATTAAACTTAAATTCATATTTATTAACTATTTCCTTTGTATTCATATTATTCATTCCCCTTATCTAAATCTTTTATAGCCTTTATAAATTCTTCTTTTGTTATACCAAAATTGTTAAGTCTTTTTATAAACTGATTAGTATTGCAATATCCTATTCCTAAAGCCATCCCTAGTTTTTCTCTTCTTTCTTTTGACTCTTCATTTGCTGTTAATTTAAAAAATATCATATCATTCATATCAAATTCTTTTCTCTCTTGCTTAACTTCACATTTAGCTAAATTTAATGCTCTTATTATAGCTTCTGGAGCTGCATTTTCTACTCCTATATCATCTTCCTTGGTTCCTTCTTCCTGTGATATATAAGCATGCTTTACTCCCTTAACCCTATTACATATATATTTTCTTATCTTTTCCCCTGCATAATCAGGATCTGTTAATACTATTACCCCTTGCCTTTTCTGAGCTTCTCTTATTTTTTTTATAACCTTAGAATTTATTCCAAATCCACCCACCGCTATCATCTCTGCATCTACTGCTCTTTTTACTGCTGTAATATCATCTCTTCCCTCTACTACTATAACTTCCTTAATCATAATATCCCTCCAATATAACTATTATATAATATTTTTAATAGAAAAAAATAGGAGCTAACGCTCCTACTTAAATTAATCTAGAATATAAACATTTACCCACCTTGAACCCCAATTTGATACTTCAACATTGGAATCAAAATATAAATCAATAACATTTCCTTTTATTGCTCCGCCAGTATCCTCTGCTATAGCATATCCATACCCTTCAACAAACAGTTTTGTTCCTAAAGGTATTACCCTTGGATCTACTGCTATTGAACTATATCCTCCTGAATTTCTTCTTGCTGTAGTTCCTGTAGCTGTAACTCCAAAATCAGGACTTCCAGGACTCTTACCTGTATCTTCATAACTTGATGTATATGCTGTAGCTCTCATTCTTAATGATCTACCACTTGGTGTACCAGTAACACTTCCTCCTCTAGAAAGAGTGTTAACATTTGTAACCTTAGTTCCCATTGCAACTACCTTAGATACTGGTTGTTTTTTTATGCTTTCTGATACTACTTTTCTTACTTTTTCTTTTCCATCTTCATAAACTACTTTTATTGCTACTTCTTTCTCTCCACTTTGTCCTTCCCTTATGACTTTTTTGTCACCTTTTTCAAGGGAATCATCTTCTTTAACTACTGTTTCATAATCCATATTTTTTTTGCTCTTTACTACTTTTTCTTCTACTCTTGTAACTGTTACTTTCAATCCTTTTTTTATTTTTTCTTCTTTACTTGGGGTTACTTTATCAAGTTTTTTAACTTGTATCCCCTCTTTTTTTAGCATATTTCCTATGTTATTTTCTGCAGATTGAATAGCTAATTTCTTACCATCAACTTCTACATTAACTTTAACTGCTTTCTTTATGCTTAATTTGCTTCCGTCTTTAATTTCAGCCTCTAATTTAGGCTGAACTTTGTCCTTTGGTCCTACTTGTATATTCTTCGACATTAAGGCTTCTGCATATGTTTTTTTAAATGTTGTAATTTTTTGGCTTTCTTTTCCGTCTATTGAAACAATTATTGTTTTTCTCATATTAGTAATTATTATGCTCGATATCATTAAGATTACTACAACAATCAGAATTGCCTTAGGACCATTGGAAAAATGTTCTTTAATTTTCTTCTTTAATTTTTCCACCATAAAAACCTCCTTCGGGCAAGAGCAACATTGCTATTATATTCGGTATATTTAAATCTGTCAAATTTGCTCATGCTTTTTGGTTAGTAATGCAGCCTTTGTGCATATTATCTATATAAAAATTATTATATAATTGCTTTTTAAATAAAGGGTATCGGTGGAATATTTCAAAATAAATTTATTTAAAATATATGAGAAATTCAAAATTATTATTAATATTTCTCATATTTTTAATACTTATTTTTTATAACATCTATACTAAATAAATCTTTTATATTAATTAATATTTGTGAAGTTACTTCTTCAGAACTTATTTCTTTTATTTCTGCTATCTTATCTATCATATATTTTATATACTCAGATCTGTTTCTTTTACCTCTTAAAGGAGTAGGAGCCATATATGGGCAATCAGTTTCAACTAAGATTCTATCCATTGGAACACTTTTTATAACTTCTACTATTTTTTTAGCATTTTTAAAAGTTACCACTCCTGTAACCCCTATATAATATCCTAAATCTACACATTGCTTAGCAAACTCTACACTACCTGAAAAACAATGCACTTCTCCTTTTACATTAGAAAATTGTTTTATAATATCTAATGTATCTTTATGCGCATCTCTATCATGTATCACTACAGGTAAGTTTAATTTTTCTGCTAATTCCATTTGCTTTTTAAAAGCTTTTATTTGAATATCCCGCTTAGGATTTTCTTCATAATAATAGTCTAGTCCTATTTCTCCTATAGCTTTTACTTTCTCATTTTCTGATAGTCTTTCTATTTCCTTTAAGGTTTTTTCATTAATTTCTTCTGCATTTTCTGGATGCACTCCTACTGCTGCATAAAAGAAATTATATTTGTTGCTCAACTCTACTGATGTTTTAGAAGTATCTAAAGAAGAACCACAATTTAATACTCCTAATATGCCGAATTCTTCAAGTTCTTTTATAACTTCACTTCTATCTTCATCAAAAGCTTCATCATCATAATGGGCATGAGCATCAAATATTCTATATTTTTTCATAGAATTGCCTCCAAATCCCAATATTTTATTTTTTCTTTAAACTTTATTAATATATTCTTAATAATTTTTCATTTTCTATATATTATAATTAAAATTTTTAAATTAGTCAAAGCGATTATTTTTAGAAATTAAAATTGACTGGAAAATTAATTATATTTTACTTAATATAGGAGATAAAATTCCTATTAAAGCACCTAATAATCCTCCCAACCAAGTTATTGCTTTTAACTCTTTGCTAGATATTTCCAATATTATTTCTTCAGCCAAATAAACATCAAACTCGTTTATTCTATCTTCTACAATACTAGCTATATCAAGGATTGATATAACCTCTTCTGCTTGGTTTTCTATGAATCTATTATATACATTTTTTACCATTTGGTAACTAGTATTTAATATTCCTTCTTCATTTCCTTGAGTTAATTCGTATATAGGTGTCTTCATAAAGTTTTCAATTATATCACTTATCAAATTATTAATTATAACTTCAAAATTTTCACTATCTATAAATTTATCTATAATACTATTTATAAATTTATATGGATCTATATTTATTTTTTCTATTATGTCATTTAAAGAACTTTTCCCCTGAATATGACTTTCTATTTTTTCTATTATTTCTAAAATCATCTCAGTATTTTGGAATTTTTCGCATAATATATCTACTGTTTCATCCACAATTACATCCTTATTGTTTTCTGGTATATTTTCTATAATATCCTGTAAATCTGTATCTAAGATTTTGTCTATACTTTTATTTACTAAAGATACCATTTCTTCTTTAGTTTCTTCCCTTTGTAAGTATTCTTCTAAAAATACAATTGTTTTATCTGATATAGCATTTATGTCTACAAACATTGACATAAAAGAATTTACATTATTATTTATAACTTCTTTTAATATATTTTTTAATTTATTTATATTTTCTTCTTCTTTAAGCATTTCATTTATGTAATTTGATAAATTATCTTTCTTTCTATAAACATATACTTTTATATTTGAACTAAAGTTACTAGGGATTATATCACCTATTTTTTTATTTAAAACTTCCTCATCCTTTATATTTTCTATGATTAAGCTTTTTAAAACATGTTTAAAATTATCTGACTTTAAATACTCATTTGTATTATTTATTAAACTTGCTTTTATTTGTTTATATATGTGATTATTAGTAATATGGTTACCATTAAGAGATAATATCTTATCTAACTTAATTTTTATAATTTCTTTCATTTTGTCTCTATTCTTTTCATTTTTTAAATTGTTAATAGTTAACTTACTTAAACTTGTTTTTAAAGCAGTTATAAAATACTCATATTTATAATCTAAAAACTCTTTAAATTTATCTTCCAAAGTTTTTTTTGTTGTGATTAAAGAATATACCTTTTGTCTTATCCAAATTTTAAGTCTGTTATTCATATTTTCACTACATAAAGACTTTACGATAATCTCACTAGATAATAAATGCTCTCCTATAGCATTACCTACACTTTTTGCTATTCTAGTTTTTTCTTTTGGAATAAGTCCTGGTGTAAATGGAACCTTCATACCGAATATTTTTTTTTCTTCATAGGGTCTAAATAACATCTTTATAGCTATCCAATTAGTAAGATAACCTATTATTCCACCTATTATTGATGCTATTAAAAATTTCATTTTTTCAAACTCCTCACTTTAATATTTTATGATAATATATTACAAAATAAATTATAAATTGTAAATTTACTACTTTCAATATATTATGTACCGAAAACAAAGCTGCTAACAAACTTTATTTGTCAACAGCTCAGTTCTTAATTTGATATAATTAGCTTTAATCCTTACCTTACTATATTTCCTTCTTCAATGTCTCCATCTATAGATGCTACAAATAACTCACTATCATCTTCTGTTGATGCTGCTAAAATCATTCCTTGTGACAATTCTCCTCTTAGCTTAACAGGCTTTAAATTAGCTACTAATACTACTTTTTTACCTATTAAATCTTCTGGTTTATAATATTTAGCTATTCCTGAAACTACCTGTCTTTCTTCTCCACCTAAGCTAACTTTTAATTTTAATAATTTTTTAGCTCCTTTTATAGGCTCACAGTCTAAAACTTTAGCTACTCTTAAATCTATTTTTTCAAAATCATCTATAGTTATTTCTTCTTTTATAGGTGCTATATTTTTAGCTTTGTTTTGTCTTAATTGTTCTTCTTTAAGTTTATTTAATTCATCTATTTTCTTTTCTATATCTATTCTTGGGAATATAGCTTCTCCTTTTTTAACCTTTGTACCTACTTTAGTTCCGTTAAATTCACTTAAACTATCCCAATTTAAGATGTCTGTATTTATCTGTTCATTTATTTTTATACTTGTTTCCGGTATAAATGCTGATATACATACTGATATTATTCTTAAACTTTCTACTAAATTATATAATACTGTGCCTAATCTTTCTTTTTTAGACTCGTCTTTTGCAAGAATCCATGGTGTTGTTTCATCTATATATTTATTAGCTCTTCCTATAAATGTCCATATTTCTTCTAACGCTTCTGGAATTCTTAGTTTTTCCATATTTTCTTCTACTTTTCTTGGAGTTTCAAGGGCTAATTTTATTAAATCTTCATCTATATCTTCTTTACAATTTCCCTCTGGTATTTCTCCATCAAAATATTTTTCTATCATAGCTACTGTTCTAGATAATAGATTTCCTAAATCATTTGCTAAATCTGAATTTATTTTTTTTATAAAAATCTCATTATTAAACATTCCGTCTGCGCCAAAAGGTATTTCTCGAAGAAGATAGTATCTTACAGGATCTGTGCCAAAATGATTTACTAAAACCACTGGATCCACCACATTACCTTTAGATTTTGACATTTTACCACCATCTACTAAAAGCCATCCATGACCAAATACTTGCTTTGGAAGAGGTATATCTAATGCCATAAGCATAATTGGCCAGTATATAGTATGAAATCTTAATATATCCTTACCAACTAAATGCACATCTGCTGGCCAATATCTTTTATATAATTCATCCTTTTCTGTATTATATCCTAATGCTGTTATATAATTAGCTAGTGCATCTATCCAAACATATATTACATGCTTTTCATCAAAAGTCACTGGTATTCCCCAATCAAAAGATGTTCTAGATACACATAAATCTTGAAGACCAGGTTTTAAAAAATTATTTATCATTTCATTTTTTCTTGATTCCGGTTGTATAAAATCTGGATGAGATTCTATATATTCTATAAGTTTTGGAGCATATTTTGACATTTTAAAGAAATAAGCTTCTTCCTTTGCTTTTTCTACAGGTCTTCCGCAATCTGGACATTTTCCTTCTACTAATTGAGTTTCTGTCCAAAAGGATTCACAAGGTGTGCAATACCATCCTTCATATTCACTTTTGTATATATCTCCCTTATCATACAATGTTTTAAATATTTTCTGTACTAATTCTACATGATAATCATCTGTTGTTCTTATAAATTTATCATAATCTATATTCATCATTTTCCATAGGTCTTTTATTCCCGCTACTATTTCATCTACATAAGCCTTAGGTGTAACCCCTTTAGCCTCTGCTAATCTTTGTATTTTTTGTCCGTGTTCATCTGTACCTGTTAAAAACATTACATCATAACCTGTAAGTCTTTTAAATCTAGCTAAGGTATCCGCAGCTACTGTTGTATAGGTATTTCCTATATGAAGTTTAGCTGATGGATAGTATATAGGTGTTGTTACATAATAAGTTCCCTTTGACATTCTTAGTCCTCCTTCATCTTTATAATATAAAAACCTCTATATAAAACTCTTAGTTTTATATAGAGGCGTAAATTTCGCTGTACCACTCTAATTCACCTTTACTTCACAGTAAAAGTCTTAATAAGTGACTTCATATATATGTTATCACTTTACAATATAACGGTTGTTACCGTGTTATCCTACTATACTTCAGACAACCTGCTCTGGAGCCATATTCGTAAGTTTCCATATCATCGGCTTTCACCTTATCCGACTCTCTTTAGATATCTTCACTTATTACTCTTTCCTTCATAGCATTTAGTATAATCATAGGGTATAAATAAGTTTCTGTCAATATATTCATTATATTTATATATTATTATTTCTATAATACACAAAATTATTCTAATATATCAATAATTTCTTCTATATCTTTCATAGCTTCATATAACTTTTCCTTTTGCTCCAAAGATAAATTCATTATTTTTTCTTCTATATTATCTACTTTACCTTTTATTTCTTTATCTATCAAATTTATTCCTTTTTCTGTTAAACTATAAAAAGTATTTCTCCTGTCTCTCTCATCCACTTCTCTATAAACCAATTCCTCTTCCATCATTCTAGTTAACATTATACATAAACTAGATGTAGACACACATATATATGTACTTAACTTTTTTAATGTTATTTTTTTATTCTTTTTTAAAATAAATAATGTTACAAACTGTTGCTCTGTTAATTTTAATGTAAAATTTAAATTTAAATATTCCCTAGTTTGTTTTTTCATAGTAATCATAAATTTTATGAGTTCTTTTGATAATTCCGTATTATCCATTTGTATCCTCTTTCACTTTATATTAGCTTTAAATTATGTTATTTTTGATTAATTCATCATATTTTACCTTAATAGATTTTAAGTCCTGCCAAAATAATTTTTTCTTAGACTCATCTCTAAATAAAGCTGCTGGATGAAAAGTTGCCATAATATGATATCCTTTTCTTTCTATCCATTTTCCCCTATCTCTTGTTATTCTAAATTGCTCTCCAATAATATATTTCAAAGGAGTTGCTCCTAAACAAACTATAATTTTAGGTTTTACTAATGCCACTTGATTCCTTAGAAAGGGTAAACACTCCCTAGCTTCTTCTTCTTTAGGTGTTCTATTATTTTCTGGTCTACATTTGCAAACATTACATATATAATAATGTTCATCTCTTTTAAATTCTAATGCTAACAATGCTTTAGTAAGTAACTGCCCAGCTTTTCCCACAAAAGGTTTTCCTGTTCTATCCTCATCTGCTCCTGGAGCTTCTCCTATAAAAATAATAGGTGCATTTATATATCCTTCTCCAAATACCATATTAGTTCTATCTTTAACTAAAGGGCATTTGTTACAATTAATACATTCATTATATAACTGAGACCACTTTAGCACTTTTCTCACCTCTATTTCTATACATTATATTTTAGTTTAATTTTATCATATAAATATATCTTTATTAACTATATTGCTTTATTTCATAGTATAAGTTACTATTAAATTGCCAATATTTTCGAGTGGGGGAATTTTATTGAAAATTAATAAAGAAAATATAAAAACTGTACTATCTTTAGCTCTCCCTGCGGTTGGAGAGATGATTCTATATATGATGATATGGGTTCTTGATACTATGATGGTTGGACAATATGGCGGCCAAATTGCTGTAAGTACTGTAGGATTAAGTTCTGAAATAATATATACTTTTACAAATATATTTATAGCTGTTGGATTATCTATTGGTATAACTTCTATAGTAGCTAGAAGCTATGGAAGTAAAGATTTACCCTTAGCTGAAGAGTATGCCTCTATAGGATTATTTATAGGAATGTTAATAGCCTTTTGTATTTCCATTATACTATTTATTTTTCCTAAAGCCATTCTTAGCCTTTCTAATGCTAAAGAAGCTGTATTGATAAATGGAACAATATATATGAAAATAGTTTCTCTAGGAATATTTTTTAGTATGCTAACTAGCCTAATGAATTCTATAGTTAGGGGATATGGCAATACCAAAACCCCTTTATTTATATCCATATTAATTAACATAGTAAATTTAACTTTAGATTATGGACTTATATTTGGCAAATTAGGATTGCCCGAATTAGGAATAAAAGGTGCTGCTATAGCAACTTCTATAGCTAACCTATCTGGTTTTATATTTGGTATATACTATTTATTTACTAAATCTAAAATTAAACCTAAAATAAAGTATATTAAAAATATTAATATAAACCGTTTAAAATACTTAATAGGATTATCTATTCCATCATCACTTCAAGAGGCTTCATTAAGTGTAAGTAAATTAATTAATACTTTTATGATAATGCATTTAGGAACTGTAGCTTTTGCATCTAATCAAATAGCTCTTACTGTAGAATCTATATCCTTTATGCCTGGTTGGGGTTTTGCTGTAGCAGCAACTACATTAACTGGTCATAAAATAGGCGAAAAAAATATTGAAAAAGCTAAAGACTATTCACATACTTGCGCATTATTAGGGATTTGTATAATGGGAATAACCGGTCTTATTTTTCTTATATTCCCATCATTTATAATAAAATTATTTATAACAAGTTCTGAGAAACAAGTTATCGCTTTAGGTAGCCGTTGTCTTATGATTGCTTCTTTAGAACAAATTCCTATGGCTATATCAATGATTTTAGGTGGATCATTAAAAGGATTTGGAGATACTAAAACACCATTTTTAGTTTCCTTTATTTCCAGTTGGCTTCTTAGACTCCCTTTAATGTTCTATTTTATATATATAGTTAAATCTTCTGTAACCTATATTTGGTGGATAACTTCTATTCAATGGATATTTGAAGCTGTATGCTTAACTATATTTTTCAGAAAAAAATTTAATAAATAAAAATTTACAAAAACACTTTGAATTGAAGTACATATCAAATCTTAGCTTTTATATAATGATTTAGATACACTCCAAAATTCAGAGTGTTTTTATAATATTATATTAGTAACTAATACGGCCATTATTATAGCTACCATATCTGCAAAAATAGCAGCCCATAATGTATGTCTTATTTTTTTTATTCCAACAGCTCCAAAATAAACTGTTATTGTATAAAAAATAGTTTCTGTAGATCCCATTATAATAGATGCCATTTTACCCACATCGCTATCTGGACCAAACTGTTTTAATATATCTGCAAATACCCCTAAAGCACCACTTCCTGATAAAGGTTTTATTAAAACTAAAGGTACTAATTCTCCTGGCAATCCTATTAAATTTGATACTGGTCTTAAAACATTGATCAAACAATCTAAAGCTTTAGACTCCCTAAAAACAGCTATGGCCACCATCATGGCAAGAAGATATGGAAATATTCTAATGCATATACTTACACCATCCTTAGCTCCCTCGACAAAGCATTCATATACTTTAACCTTCTTAACCATTCCATAGGCTATGATTAAAAGTATAATAATAGGAATTATGGCTTTAACTATATAATTCACAAACTTCCTCCTTTAAAAATACTTTTGTAATACTTTACAAAAAATCACTCCACAAAAGGCTGCTGTGGATGTAACTATTATAGCTGGTATTATTATTTCACCTGGGTTTTTAGACCCCATGGCTGCTCTTATAGATATAACAGTAGTTGGCACTAGCTGTATGCAAGCAGCATTCAAAACCAAAAATAATGCCATATCATTACTAGCTTCCTCTTCTCTTACATTTAATCTTTTAAGTTCCTTCATAGCTTTTATTCCAAAAGGAGTTGCAGCATTAGAAAGTCCCATCATATTAGCTGTTAAATTCATTGTTATAGCACCTAAGGCTTTATTGTCATTCTTACTATCTTTAAATATAAGCTTTAAAATAGGTTTTATAAATTTAGCTATTTTATCTGTTAACCCACTTTCTTCTGCTATTTTCATAATTCCGCACCATAGGCTCATAACCCCTACCAATCCTATAACTAACTTTACAGTTGAATTTGTAGATTCTATTATAGATTTTGATAATTGTTCTCCGTTACCTGAAAACACTCCAAAAATTATTCCTACTAAAAATATAATTCCCCATATAATATTTACCATAATACCTCCTTTTAAAAACAAAAATATATTTAATATATATGATATATTTGTTTAAATAATAATTGTTTTGTTATATCATTAAATTATTATATTAACAAAAATAGTTTAGGAGGCTTTTCATGACTTTAAGAGAAATTATGAAATATATAGAAAGCGAATTTTCTATTATAAATAAAACCCCTTGTGATATATGTGGTGGCAACTATTTAACCAAGGATTTATCTATTAACTTACTAGATTCTATTCCTTATGATATTTGTGATTGTATTTGTTCTAATTGTGGTCACGAAAAAATTTTTAAATTTTATGCTCCATTTATAGATGAATCTAAAAAAGAAAATTATTCAAAAATAATAAATTAAATATTTATAAAAAGATTATTATCAGAAAATTATATTACCTGGGAAATATAAACTATTATATTATTTTACTAATAATTATCCATAACCAAGAAACTTTTTAACAGAAAATTTTCCCAATTAATTTGAAATTAAACAATACAAATAAAAGCTATGAAATATAGGGCTTATATAATGTGCCCTATATTTCATAGCCTTGTGTATTTGAAATAAACTTTATTATTTATAAAATTTTATAAACTATATTCCCAATAAAATCCAAAAATTCAAAAGTAAATATTAACTTTTATTATAATTAGGATTAGTTATTCTATCTTTAAAATTATCAATACCCTTTAAAGAACTAATATAAACCCTATTTAAAGTATAGATACCATCTTGTTTATTAGACCATCCTCCCTGAGTAGTAAATGCCATTTTATACCCAGCATCTTTAGCCGCTTTTATAGATTCTTCATTCCACTTACCATAGGGATAAGCTATAAAATCTACTTTATGATTTAATATTTTTTCTAAATCATCCTTAGATTTTTTCATAGTTTGTAACTGCTTTTCATATGGTAAATCATCTAGCTTATCATGATTATATGTATGGCTAGCTATTTGTATACCCGCTTCATCCATTTCTTTAATTTGTTCTGAAGTTAAAGTACGTTTATCCTTATCTATATTACTAGTTACAACAAATACAGTAGCATTAAGTCCTAATTCTTTTAATATTGGGTATGCATTAGTATAGTTATCAACGTATCCGTCATCTAGTGTTATAACTATAGATTTCTCTGGAATAGGTTTGTTTTTTTCTAAGAAATTATATAACTCATTTAATGTTAATGTAGTATATCCATTATCTTTTAAATACTTCATTTGCTCTTTAAATTGTTCTTTAGGTAGTCTTAATTCATTTCCCTTTTCATAATCAATAGAATGATACATAAGCACAGGTATAGATTTGTTATTATATATAAGTGGCCCATTAGTAAATGTTCTTATATCACTTTCTTTAACAGATTTTTCTTGTTTTTTTGATTGTGCTTTATTTTTATCAATATTATTAGTATCTACATTGCTATTCTTTCTGCATCCACCAAACAATACTGCTATAATCATAATAAAAGCAAAAAGAATTAAACTTTTCTTGTTCTTCAAAAACTCACCCTCTTATAAGAATATTTGGTAATTTTAATTATATCATATATGTTGTTAATTATTAAGATTTAAAACTTTGTGGATATATTCTTAATTTAAAAGTGAATACTTTTTTAAAAGTATATATTATATTATAATCTTATACATTATATATATAGTTATCAACATTATCCACAGATAGCCTGTATATAACTTGTGTTTTTATTGTTGATTCAGTTGATATTTATAAATTTACTTATAAATATCATCCAATCACTGATTTTTATTACTATTTTTGTAAGTTTATATTTTTATAAATTTAAACTTCATTAATATTATCCACATATTGTGCGTAATTTGTGGACAACTTATACTATTCTGAATATAATATTATTAAATAAGAATATAAAATTTGAAATTGTTTCAATTTTCTTAACATTTGTTAAATTTTATGTTATTATAATAATGAGGATATTTATGAAAGGTCGTGTATATATGGGTAAAAAAATTATTTATGTAAATTTCAAAAAAAGAGTAGTATCCAATAGCTATAAAAGGCCTTTCTTGTTATTTATGCATAATTCTTTACGTAAAAAGCTTTTATTTTTTTACAATAAACATCTTAACAAATCAATAAAATTAATATACCATAAGAAAAATGATAATAAAAATATATCTTAAGGTGCAACTTTGTTGCACTTTTTTTTAAAGTATATATTATTATATATATAATATTAAGTTATTGGAGGTTTTTTAATGAGAATAGGATTGGGATACGATGTACATAAACTAGTTGAAAATAGGCCACTAATAATAGGTGGTGTTACCATCCCCCATGATAAAGGTTTACTAGGTCATTCTGATGCAGATGTATTAATTCACGCAATTATGGACGCCTTATTAGGAGCTGCAGCATTAGGTGATATAGGTAAGCACTTCCCTGATTCCGATAAAAATTTTAAAAATATATCAAGTCTCTTACTTTTACCTAAAGTTAAAAATTTAATAGACAAAGAAGGTTATAAAATTGTAAATATAGACTGTACTATAATAGCTCAAAAACCTAAAATGCTTTATCATATAGATTCTATGAAAAAAAATATTTGTAAGTGTTTACAATTAGATAATAATATGTTAAATATAAAAGCTACTACAGAAGAGGGGTTAGGTTTTACAGGTAAAGAGGACGGAATCTCTGCTAATGCTATTTGTCTTTTAGATTAAGACTATAAATTTAAAAATATTAAATTTACTAAAAATATAAGAGTTCACCTTAACTTATAAGTGAACTCTTATTTAAATTTATATTCTATCTAAGGTCTTTTCTAAATAAAGGCATAGACATACATCTTGGCCCGCCCCTTCCTCTGGATAATTCAGATGACGGTATAGTTAGAACCTCTACATTATTTTTATCTAATATTTCATTGGTTACATAATTTCTTTCATAAGTTATAACCTTACCTGGTGAAATAGCTAAAGTATTTGAGCCATCATTCCATTGCTCTCTAGCAGATATAATTTTATCTCCACCACCACAACGAATAACTTTTATATCTCTTTTTAAATATTTAGATAAAATTCCCTCTAAACTATCTATCTCTTCCTTAATTACAAGTTCCTTAGTTTTTTCATCATAAGTTATAGCATTTACTTTAAGTGTTCCTTCTATTTCTCCATGGACTGTGAATTTATTATGATCTAACATAGTAAACACTGTGTCTAAATGCATAAAAGCTCTTATTTTAGGTATATCAAACATTAGTATAACTTTAAAGCGTTCTCCTGCTTCAAATATCTTTTTAGCTAACTCCAAAACTGCTTCGCTATCTGTTCTCTCGCTATGTCCTATAGCTATAACTTCATCAGATAAAACTAGCTCATCTCCACCCTCTATACAATGCTTTCCAGTTCTATCATACCATAATGGTATATCTGAGTCTTTAAATTCTGGATGATATTTAAAGATATATTTTGCAAACATAGTTTCTCTTCTTCTTGTTTTAGTTCTCATAGCATTAATAGTTACACCTTTACCCATGGATGCGAATGGATCTCTTGTAAAATATAAATTAGGCATTGGATACATTAAAAAAGGATATTCTTCCTTTGATTCATCTATTCCTAACTCTTTTTTCCTTAAACCAGCCATGATTCTACAAACTAAGTCTTTTTCTTTCATGGATTCTAAATATTTTTTTATATTTTCTACATATTCTTTATTTTTAGTACCACTTTCTTCTATAGCTTCCTCTATAAACTTTTCTCTAATTTCTTTGTTTTGTATAACCTCTGCTGCTAAATCCTCTAAATATAAAACTTCAACATCATTATTTCTTAATGTATTAGCAAAAATATCGTGTTCTTCTTGTGCTACTTTTAAATAAGGTATGTCATCAAATAATAACGTTTCCATATATGCCGGAATTAAATTTTCAATTTCTTCTCCTGGTCTATGAAGTAACACTGTTTTAAGATCTCCTATTTCTGAATACACATGAATGTTTCTTTTTGCATTCATCTCTTTGTGCCCCTTTCAAGTTGATATTTATACTTACTATTATTTTTGTATTAATTCTTAAATATATGTTAATAATTATTTGATAAACTGTCAATATTATGAATATTCTCTAATAATGTATAAATGATAAATTATACATAGAACATTGAATTACATTTTTTGTCTATATAGCATATTTATAAACTTAAAATCATTTAGATTTATAAATATATACTTATCTACATTTTTTTGCATTATTTGAAAAATATCTATATTTCTAAATAGTATAAATATAAATATTTCTTGTATAAAAGAATAAAAAATTTTTTTTATGAATTAATATACTAATGATAATTATAATCTAATCATTATAATCATTTTTACAAAAATAAATCACTTAAAAAGCTATTATTAAGGATTAATAATGGCTTTTTAAGTGATTTATAAAAATATACAAAAATTATTTATTCTTCATAATCTAATTTATTATCAATTTTATTAGTGTAATCATTTACTATCTTTTTAACTAATTTTTTTATAGCACTAGCTTGACATATTAAAGTCATTACTATTAAAAATATAGTTATTCTACTTTCTTCATCACTATCTAATTCTAGTTTTGTTATTATATCTTTTAATTTATCTTCATCAAAATGCTGTCTAGCTACAAAGTCTTTAAAACTATCTTTTTGTATATCTGAAAATATCTTGTATGCATTTTCCCAAGATATTATATCATCACCTCTATCATTTATTTCATTAAAAGCTAATGTAAACACATTCTTTATTTCCTCAGTAGTAAGTAATGGCCTCATATAACTTAATAACACTAATTGAACTAAATGAAGCTTAGTATATCCTCTCTTCTTACCATCATGCGGTTTTGATATTACCTCATTTTTAATGTAATTTTGAACAATATTATTTGTATAATCTTCCTCTTCAAATTTATCATTCAAATAATCAATTACTTGTGATAAAAACAAATCATATTTAGGAAAATCTTCATAATCTACTATTGTATTATTAGATATTTCTTTTGCAAGCTTGTTTATATACTTTATTTTTTCTAAATTTTCATTTTCCATCTTATTGTTATTTCCCACCTTTAAAGACCTCCAAGCATACTTAAGTTTACCCTAAAGTATATTAAATTAAACTATAAAATTTAATATTATTAGTATAAATTTTTATTCTCTTTTAAATTGTATTTTTATAGATATGTATGTTATCCACATTTTATCAATAGTTGTCCACACATTTTTGTGGATAATTTAACTATTTAAGTTTATATTTTTACCTTAAAATATTTTATTCATTTTATGTTATACATAAATTTGTTATTCTATAATCTAATATACCCCGTTTATTCATTTTTTATATATTATAAATTACATATCCCAACAAGCAACTTCATTTTAATTACCCCCTTATACTTTATTATACCATAATTATATTAAAAATAATTGCAATTAGATTAATATATTTGCTAATGATTTTAAACAAAAATTTACATTTAATATTTAATTTGTTAAAATTATTGTTGTATTATTATATTGTATTGTGGTTTTAATTTATAAAATTACTTTTTATAATAGATTGATTCATTATTCGACACTGTTTTTTATTTATCCATATAATTACTATTTTATTTGTTTTTATTAAATTCTATAATTATTTTATTATTTTTTTTGATTTTGGCTGTATCCATTGATATATATGGTTTTATCATCATATATGACAGTATTTGGTCTATTGACTTTTCCCTTTAATGGTAGTATATTAACTTTAGATGGAAATAGATAATTAATTTGTAAATTAAATATAAAATATGTTGACTTTTAATGTCATATTTGCTATTATTTAATTAAACTATTGTCGAAAATTGATATTATTCGAGGAGGAAAATATATGAAATCAACAGGTGTGGTTAGAAGAGTAGACGAATTAGGAAGAATTGTTATTCCTATAGAATTGAGAAGGACTTTAGATATAGCTGAAAAAGATGCTCTAGAAATATATGTAGATGGTGAACAAATCATATTAAAAAAATATGAACCAGCATGTATATTCTGCGGAGATGCTAGAGATGTTATAAACTATAAAGGTAAAAATATTTGTAAAAACTGTCTTAATGAAATAAAAGACAATAAATAATTTAAAAGCCTCATTTAGAGGCTTTTTTTTATTTATAAATTAAGAGTGGAAACTAATTTTAGTTTCCACTCTTAGCTTATATAAAATTAATTATCTTACTCTTACACCTGCATAAAATTTATATACTGATGAAATTTTTACTACATCCCCTGTGTGAGGAGCATGTATCATTTGTCCTCCACCTATATATATACCTACATGACCTGTATGTGGGAATACTAAATCGCCAGGTTGTAATTGATCTTGTGAAACTCGAGTTCCTGCTCCAATTTGTCCATAAGTATCCCTTGGTAATTCTATACCTGCAGCATTTCTATATACATATTGAACAAAACCTGAACAGTCAAATCCGCTTGGTGATGTACCTCCCCAAACATAAGGGACTCCTTGGAATTGCATAGCATATCCTACTACATCTCCATGTACTGCTGGTGGTGCTGGATTTGATGGTTTACTACTACTGCTAGAAGAACTACTTCCTGATGAAGCTGGAGCTTCTACAGAAACACTACTTCCACCTCTTGATTGAGATACAGAAGATTGTGATTGTGCTGCTTGTCTCTCAGCTGCTTCTCTTTGTGCTGCTTCAGCCGCTTTTCTTTCATTCTCTTTTCTCAAATTAGTAAGTACTAATTCTTGCTTAGATTTTTCTAATTTCATACTAGATAATTTCTTTTCATTTTCTGATTTAAGTTGTACTATTTCTGTACTTTTCTTATCTAAAGCAACTTTCTTTTCTTTAATTTCTTCTTTTTTTGTCTTTAATTCCTTTATAACTCCTTGGTCAAATCCCATAACCTTTTTAACTGTGTCTACTCTAGTTATTAAATCACTTAATCCTTCTGATTCTAATATTATATCTGCATAACTGTCAAAGCCACTTATGTACATAGCTCTTACTCTTTTATTAAATAAATCTTCACGGGATTCTATTTGTTTTTGAGCTTTTTCTATATCTTTTCCTAATTTAGATATGTCTTCTTTATTCTTTTCTATATCTTTATTATTATCTTCTATTTTATACATTAAGCCTTGTATACTATTGTCCATATTTTGTATTTTTTCTTCAAGTTCTAATGTCTTATCATGCGCTTGTCCATTTGATGGTGCTGCCATAACTTTTGCATTAATAGACACTGCTAATGCTAATGCTATTACCGCAGACAAAACTTTCTTATTCACTATTTATCTTCCTCCCATTCCCCTTTTATGATTATAACATAAAACTATTATATCACCATTTCAGTAAAAAACTCAACTTTAACGAGGATTTTTTTTGAAAATGTTAATTTAATTTGTTATATATTATATTTTTATTAAAAAATATAATATATTATTTATATATCTATAGAATACTTGTATACTTCTGACTTAGTTATTTTTCTATCTTTAGCTACTAATTTTATAGACTCTTTTTTGCTATATCCTTCATTTATATACTTTTTTATATGATCTTGTATACTTATACTAGACCACTCCATTTCCTTTTCTTTTTCTATTTCTTCTATGGATTTTCCTTCTAAAACTAAAACATATTCACCTTTAGGTTGATGACTCTCATAATATTTTATAACCTCTTCTAGATTATCTCTTATAATTTCTTCATGTACCTTAGTAAGTTCTCTACATATAGATATATTTCTGTTCCCTAAGGACTCCCTTAAAAATTTTAAACATTCCTTTAATCTATGAGGGGATTCATAAAAAATTAATGTTTCCATTCTATCCTTTATATCCTGTACTAACTTTTGTCTATTTTTATTTTCCCTCGGTATAAAACCCTTAAAAATAAACTTTGTAGTATCCATTCCAGAATAAACTAAGGCTGTAGTAAATGCTGTAGCTCCAGGTAAAACTTCAAATATTATTTGCTCTTCTATACATTTTTTTATGAGCACATATCCTGGATCTGATATTCCTGGCATACCTGCATCAGATACTAATGCTATGTTTTTTCCTTCTTTTAAACTATTTATTATATTTATACTTTTATCTTCTTCATTAAATTTATGGTAACTTATTAATGTTTTTTTTATATTAAAATGATTTAATAATTTTAAAGTTTGTCTTGTGTCCTCTGCTGCTATAATATCAACATTCTTTAATACATCTAATGCTCTTATTGTTATATCTCTTAAATTTCCTATAGGAGTAGGAACTACATATAATTTCCCTTCCTCTATATTAAGCATATAATACTCTCCTTCTTATTTATTCCATTCCATAAATTCTTTTAACCTCATTGGTATATTTATTATTTTCATCATAAATATATAGGGGACTATCCCATTTCAAAAACTTACCACCATTTTTTTGCCCTTCAATTAATATCATAGAAGGAGCCTTGTCTACCGCTGGATGAATAGTCCTTATTAATTTAGGCTCTATGCAATACTTTCTCATTACATTCATTATATCTACTATTCTATCTGGCCTATGTATCATATATAATTTACCTTTATCTTTTAATAAAATTTTAGCTGCCTTTACTACATCATCTAAAGTACAACAAATTTCATGTCTAGATATAGCATTTTTATCATTAATGTTTATAATTCCTGTTCCTTGAGTTTTATAAGGTGGGTTTACTGTAACTACATCTGCCTTTTCTATATCTTTCAAAAGTTTTATATCTTTTAAGTCACCTTCTATAAACTTAACTTTTTCCTGCAAATTATTATACTTTATGCTTCGTTTTGCCATATCAGCGATTTCCTTTTGTATTTCTATACCTATAATATTACTAGCATTAGTTTTACCTGCTAATATAAATGGAATTATACCCGTTCCAGTACATAAATCAACTACTTCATCTCCATTTTTTATTCTAGGAAAATTAGCTAATAATACTGCATCTATTCCGAATCTAAATGCCTGCCTTTTTTGTATAACATGAATTCCCTTTAGCTGAAGATCATCTAATGTTTCATCTTCTTTTATAATTCTATCCATATAATTCACCTTTTATATAATAAATTTTATTCTATATATTCTAAATCAAAACAATATAATAATTCTATAATATATAAAGAATAAAAAGACCGTCTTTTGACGGCCTTTTTAACAATAAATTAGTCTTGAACTGGTGCTCCTACTGGACAAACATTAGCACAGTTTCCGCAATCAATACAAGTATCTGCATCTATATCAAATATAGAGTCTCCTTGACTTATAGCATTAACTGGACATTCTGCAGCACATGCTCCACAGCTTACGCAAGCATCTGTAATTTTGTATGCCATATGTAACACACCTCCTTAAAAATTACACAACTTTATACGATTTATATTTTACCATGTTTTTATTAATTTTTAAAGTAATTTTTATATAACTGTATAACCTATATTTTCTATAGATTCTATTATCTTATCTACATCTACAAAATAATCATCATATATAACACTTACCTCTTTTTTTTCCTTACTTATTTCGCAGGCTACTACACCTTCATTATTAGCTACAGCACTTTTTACTTTATTTATATCCTGTATTGTTCTCATATCGCATACCTTTAATAGTGCCTTCATAACTCTTCCTCCTATTCATCCTTAAGCAACTCTTTTATTATTGTTTCATCTGCATCGTCTATTTCAATATTTATTTCTTCTTCATCTACACTTTCTATATTACCTTCATAGCCACCAGATATAAGTTCTGCTTCCATTATAGGCACTGGCTGTATAAATTCTTCATTATCTTCACTTTTGATCTTGACTTTAACTTCTTCTTTCACCACATTATTATCTACTACCTCTCCTTGTCCATAAGGAGTCTTAACTATTGATCCCACCTTAGGTAATACTTTTCTAATACTTTCATAGGTTTGCTGCTCATAATTTAAACAACACATAAGTCTTCCACATATACCTGAAATTTTGGTAGGATTTAATGATAAATTTTGTTCCTTAGCCATCTTTATTGATACTGGAGCAAAATCTCCTAAAAATATAGAACAACACATAGGTCTGCCACAAGGTCCTAATCCTCCAACCATTTTTGCTTCATCACGTACTCCTATTTGTCTTAATTCTATTCTAGTTCTAAATATTGAAGCTAAATCCTTAACTAATTCTCTAAAATCCACTCTACCATCCGCTGTAAAGTAGAATATAACTTTATTATTATCAAAAGTGTATTCTACATCTATTAGCTTCATATTTAATTTATGTTCCTGTATCTTTTGTAAGCAAATTTCTAATGCGTATTTTTCTTTTTCCTTATTTTCATGATGTTTTTTTATATCTTCTTCTGTTGCTTTTCTAATTACATTTTTTAATGGAGCTACTATTTCGTTTTCATTAATTTGCTTTTTAGCAATAACCGCTTCTCCAAATTCTATCCCTCTTATAGTTTCTACTATAACATATTCTCCCTTATTTATTTCTATATTACTGGGATCAAAATAATATATTTTACCAGCCTTTTTAAATCGAACTCCTACAACTTCTATCATATTATACCTCCTGCATTTTTATAAGCATTGCATCAAATACTAGAGTGGAGTTTATATTCCTATTTAATTTATCTCTTGTATCATTTATTATACTTACCATTTTATCCAAGTTTATATATGAATATTTTTCTGATATATCTTTTATAAACTCTTTCTTATCTACATTTAATAATAACTCTTCATCTCCAGTTTCCTTAAATAACAATGAATCTCTAAGATATGATAAAATACAAGTTAAAATCTCTTCCCAAGTTTCCTTATAATTCATTAAAAAGTTTTCATATTTCATCAAATAATTATAATTACTTAAGTCTTTTGAATCTTTTAATATACCTAAACTCATATCTCTTATATATTTTAGTGACTCATCTTCAATAAATCTTTCAGCTTTACCTGGAATTCCATCACTAAATGCTATTGCTGAATTTATATTGTCTTTTTTTATATCCTTGTATTTATATTTTATAAAATTCTCTATATCATATGGCTTTAGCCTATTTAATTTAAATATTTCGCATCTAGATTTTATAGTATCTAACATATGCTCCATATTTTCACATAACAATATTATATAAACACCTTTAGGTGGCTCCTCTATAGTTTTTAAAAAGGCATTTTGAGCAATTTCTGTTATTAATTCAGATTTATATATTATAATAGCCTTTTTATTTCCTTCTATGGGTTTTTTATTTATCTCTTCTATTAAGTTTCTTATATCATCTATACCTATAGATTTTTTATTAATAGGTTTAAATTCTATTAGGTCTGCATAACTTCTCCGCTGTGATTTTTCTAATATAATCATAGCTATTTCTTTAGCTATTATACTTTTACCGATGCCATCCTCTCCAACAATAATACTGGCATGAGAAAATTTACCTTTAACTATTGAATTTTTAATCCTATTTTTTATATTTTCATGCCCTATTATTGTATATGAATTCAAATGTATCCCTCCTAATTAAACTCTCACAAATTTATCTACATCCACAACAAATATAGTAGCTCCTCCAACCTCTACTTCTATGGGATAAGGTACATACATTCCAGCTGATCCATTTACCGGTGATGGTGATGTTACAATTTGTTTTCTAGTTTTACATATCTCTTCTATTTTTTTAATCAATTTATCTACATCTTTTTCTTCTACACCTATCATAAGAGTAGTATTTCCTGCTTTTAAGAATCCTCCTGTAGTAGCCAACTTTGTTACTCTAAACCCATCTTCTGTTATTTCATCTATTAAATCTGAAGCATCATCATCTTGAACAATAGCAATAACTAATTTCATATTATTACCTCCTTAAAGGATATTATATTGTAGTTTCTTACCTATATTTTATATTTTTTTATACAAGTTTACAATTATAATTAGCTTTGTTCACTAAAATCTATATATTTTGTTATTACTTTAATTATATCATCATTTATTTGGTCTATACTTTTAATCTTATCCTCATTAGTACATTCAATTCTATTCCAACCATATTTTTCTGATATATATTTAGAATTGTTATATGACTCTAATAGATACTCATAATTATTTTCGTGTATATCTTTCTCTTTCTCTCCTGTAAATTTATTATTCCTAGTTTCCATAAGGCTTTTACTACATTTAGGAGGCATATCTAAAAATATAACACAATCTGGTACAGGTAAATTAAACTTTTCAAATTCAAAATCCCATAGCCAATTTAAAAATTTATCTTTAGCTTGTACCTCCTTTATTTTTGCTGCTTGATGTATCATATTAGATGTGGTATATCTATCTGCAATAATAATTCCACCTTTTAAGTAAAACTCTTCCCAATCTTTTTTATAGGATGCAAATCTGTCTACTGCATAAAATGTAGATGAAGCATAAGGATTTACACTATCAGGATTCTTTCCAAATTCACCACTTAAATACATCTTTATTAAAGCAGATGATTCACTTTTATAATTAGGGAATTCCACTTTTTTAACTTTTTTATTTTGTTTTACTAATTTATCATAAAGTTTTTTAGTTTGGGTAGCTTTACCACTTCCATCACTACCTTCTATAACTATTAACCTACCTCTTTTCATTTTATCCTCCACATTTATACTTATTATTTTACTATTTGAATCTTATTATTCTTTAAACCTAGTACATCTATTCCATTATTTTTATAATAACATATAGCATCTATTATTTCTTTATTTATTACCTCTCCTGCCATTATTATTGGAACACCTGGAGGATAGGGAACTATATTATTATAACTTATTTCACCTAAGGAATCCTTATAGTCTATCCATAAATATTCTTTTTCTAAAACCTCATAAGGATACATGTTCATATTAGTTTCTATATAAAGATAATTTAAATTATCTTTATCTTTATTATTATAATTTTTGTCCCACTCATATAAAGACTCATACAATATATCCATAACACCTTCATTATAAAATGGAGATAATATTAAAATTATGTTGTTTCCATCACTCATTTCACATTGTATTCCACATTCTCTTAAATACTTAGATAAATCACTAGCATTTAAATTATTTTTCACATTTATTATATATCTTGTCAAATCTATATCCATCACATCTTTATATTTAAGATTTAAATGTTTTATATCACTATGATTTAATACATAAAAGCTATCTAATAAATTTATTTTTTTTCTATAATAATTTGCTCTATTAATCAATTCATTATAATGCTTCTCTCCATATTTCTCCAAATAAAACCTGCTATAATCCATAGAACATAAAAATAAGTAAGAAGGGCTCGTACTAGAAAAAGCACTTATGTAAAAATCTACCTTATTAATATCAACTATAGAATCTTTGCCTATGTGTAAAAATGCTGTTTGTGTTAAACTAGGAAGGGTTTTATGAGCACTCATTACTACCATGTCTGCTCCTAGCTCTAAGGCACTTTTAGGTAACTTTTCACACACACCAAAATGAGCCCCATGGGCTGAATCTATTAACACTTTCATATTGTATTTTTTAGCCTCTTTTATTATAATTTCTAAATTAGGACAAACCCCATAATAATTAGGATAAGTTATTACTATACCTTTTGCATCTTTATTTTCTTTTATTAAACTTAAAAAATGCTCCAAATCTATTGAAAGTGGAGCATTAAATTGCCTATACACCTTATTTTTTATATATATTGGTTTTAGCTTTCTCATAATTATTCCATTAAATATAGATCTATGGCAATTTCTTTCTACAATGATTTTATCTTCTTCTTTAAAACAAGAAAATATCATAGCTAAGTTTCCACTAGTACTACCATTTACTAAAAAATAAGATTTTTTAGAATTATAAAACCGGCTTAAAAGATAGCCGGACTCTTTTATTATTCCTTCACTATTATGAAGATTATCCAATCCTTCAACTTCTGTTAAATCACATTGAAGTATATTTTCACAAAATTTTTTTCCCTCTTTAGTAAATAAAAATCCCAAGGATCCTTTATGGCCTGGCATAGAAAACAGTATGTTTTTTTCCTCAATATATTTTAAAACTCCATTTAAAATCGGTAATTCTCCCATCTCATTTCCTCATCCTTTATAAAAGTTTGCACTAAATTTTTTCTTATACATTTTTTATAAAACTCATAAAAATCTGTATTCATATCACTATTTACCATTCTTTCTTCGCAAACATCACATATTCCTTTTCTGTTTATAATTATACCACTATTTAGAGGCTTACCACATATAATACAATATTGTTTTTTCATATTTATCCCCCTTACTATATTATTACAACTAAATTCTTGCCCCCTCATATATATTTTATTCATTAAGTAGTTAAATGTTATTTTGTCCACATAAAATTATATAAATTTTTATTATATAATTTTTATAATATACTTTTATAAGCTGAATATATTAAATTTAATGATATTTATAACTTATATATAAAAATAAATCTGGGAAATACTTCATTTTAATTATTCCCCAGATTTATACTATGTTCCTATATTAAATTTTATCTATATTTACCAATGTTCCTTTAGGTATGCTATCTTGAAGCTATTTAGCATCATAGTACGGTAATCTTATGTATCCATGCGAGGGCTTTTACCATAATCTAGCACGGTCTGATTTTACAGCATTACCTGATAAATAATATATAACACTATGGAATATAATTATTATATATAAAATATTACAGTGATATAATGATCTATTCAACATATTTTTCATTTTATTTTAATTAATTAATAACAATAATTTATTCTATTCATATTGGGTATAATAATGTAACCTAGATGTTTTAATTGGAGGTTATATTTATGAAACAAAAAATAGTATCCTACTTAAAATCTATAGAATCAGATTTATTTAATATATCTAAATATCTTTATGATAATCCAGAAACAAGTTTCAATGAATACAAATCTTGTAAATATTTAATAGATATTTTAAAGAAAAATAATTTTAATGTCCAAGAAAACTATTATAATATCCCTACATCATTTTATGCAGAGTTTGGTAAAGGTCACCCTAAAATATGTTTTTTTTGTGAATACGATGCCCCAAATGAACTAGGTCATGTATCAGGGCATAACTTAGTTTCCTCCATATCCCTAGGAGCTGCTTTATCTCTTTCAAAGGTAATAGATAATTTTTGTGGAACTATTATTGTAATGGGAACTCCTGGTGAATCTTTAAGCGGTTCTAAAGTAACTTTAGCTAAACAAGGAGCTTTTAAAGATATCGATGTAGGTCTTATGGTTCATCCTGACAAAGTAACCTGCCAAAGTGGCTCTTCAATGGCTATTCTTCCTTTAAAAATTAAATTTAAAGGAAAGGAAACCTTAAGCTATGAAAATACTGATGTATTTTCATCATTAAATGGTCTTTTATATACATTTAATTCTATAAATCTTTTAAAACAATCTATTAATCAAAACTTTCATATAGATAAATTAGTTATTAATAGTGGTAACGATCCTTATATTTCTTCTAATACTACAGAAGCTAAATTTTATATAAGATCTAAAAGTATATCAACTGCTATTTATGTAGAAAAGCGAATAAGACAAATAGTGGAAAATGTTAATTCTCTTCTAAATTTACATTCAGAAATTTGTTTTTTTGAATTACCTTATAGAGAATTAATAACCAATAAAAGGTTATCTCGATTGTTTTGCCATAATTTAAAGGAGGCTGGTATAATTGATATTTGCGATGAAAAAAATACTGTATCAGGCTTAAGTTTAGGAACAGTAAGTCATTATATTCCTTGTATTCATCCCTATATATCTATATTGGATAAAGATAGCTCTATAAATTACTTTACTGAAGAATTTGCAAATGAAACTTTAAAAGATCATGCTCAACAAAATGCTTTTAAAGCTTGTCAGGCCTTAAGTTTAACTGCATTAGATTTAATCCAAAATGATACACTTTTAAAAGAAGTAAAAAAAGAATTTTTTACTAAAATGGAATAAGAGACTAGCTAGCTAGTCTCTTACTTGATAAATATTTTATCTTTGCAATTAAATTATTGCTCGGCTCAAAATAAAACTTCTTAGTATTATTTCCATCTTTATAAACACAGCAATAAGTATCTCTATTTAATAAAGAACATGTATATTTTTTAGATTTACTTATATTTATTTTTGATCTTAATCCAGCACATTTACCAAAATAAATTATATCTTTTAACTTTATATTTTCTACTACTTTATCATAATTTCCTTTTATCTTATGAATTATGAACTGATCTGCTATTATAAAATATGAATACTTTATCTTACATTTAAATACTTCAAAAAAACTTACCAATATAACTATACATAACAAAAAAATATTTAGCATTTCATCTAATCTATAACTAGATAATTTAATATTTTTTAAAAATTCCACTAAAAATAAAATTCCTACTAATAAAATAAGCATAAAAAATAAAACCGGAACTCTTCTTCTAGCCACAGTCTCTTTATACATATTTCCCATTTTATAAACCCTCCAAAATAATATCAAATAATTTTAAAATTCCTTTACGCTCAAGATTATACTAAGCTTTTAAACATTAATCCACCGTAATATTTGCCGTTTAGCTCGTTTTAAAGCTCTTCCTGCTAATTAGGATATGCCTTGCTTTATATATCTCTATTTTACTATAAATTTATCTAAATAACTTTAGCTATAGTTAAAATTTAAACAATGTTTTTTATTTTATTTTTAAACTATTAAAATATATTAAATTTATAAATAAATATACGGGTCTATGCTGTATAATATATATTATTAGTTCTTATAATTATAAGTTAAAACATTAATAAATTTTATATATGGAGGTGATTTTTATGATTTCAATTTATAAAAACACTGAAGAAGACAAAACAATAAAAAAATTAGATAACATAGAACCTGGTACTTGGATTAATATAGTAGCACCTTCGGAGCAAGAACTTATTTTTGTATCAAAAAAAACTGGAGTTACTTTAGATTTTTTAAAAGCTCCTTTGGATGAGGAAGAAACTTCACGGATAGACATTGAAGATAATAATATGATAGTAATCTTAGACATACCATTTACAGAAATGGAAGATAATTCATTGACTTATGATACTTATCCTCTAGCTATTATAAATACACCAAATAATATTATTACTGTATGTTTAAAAAATAGCAAAATTTTAACAGACTTTTTTAATAATAAAGTAAAATCTTTTTATACTTTTAAAAGATCTAGATTTATTCTACAAATATTATATAGAATAGCTAGTTATTTTCTTTTATATTTGAGACAAATAGATAAGAAAAGCCTAATGATAGAAAAAAAACTCCATAAATCTATGAAGAATAAAGAACTTATTCTATTATTATCTTTAGAAAAATCTTTAGTTTATTTCTCCACCTCTCTAAAGGCTAATGAGATAACCTTAGAAAAAATGTTAAAGTTAGATATAATACAAAAATATCCTGAAGATCAAGATGTGTTAGAAGATGTTATTATAGAAAATAAACAGGCAATAGAGATGGCCAATATATATAGTAATATTTTGAGTGGAACTATGGATGCCTTCGCATCTGTTATATCTAATAATCTAAACATAGTTATGAAGTTACTAGCATCTATAACTATAGTGATGTCTATACCTAATATAATTTTTGGCTCCTTTGGAATGAACTTAAATGGTATCCCTTTTAGTAAGTCTCCACAGGGGTTTTGGCTTGCTTATGGAGTTACAGCTATGTTGTGTATAGTTTGTATAATAATATTGAAAAAAAAGGACTTATTCTAATAAATTACATAATAATTAATTATTAGGAGTGATTTAATGTTATTAAAACATTTAAATAAAGGAGATACTATAGGAATAGTTTCTCCTGCAAGTCCTATTGAAAAAGATGTTGTTTTAAAAAATATACAGATATTAAAAGACTTAGGTTTTAATATTAAACTAGGCACCCATATATATGATAAATGTGGTTATTTATCCGGCAAAGATATAGATAGAGCTAAAGACTTAATGGATATGTTTATAGATCCATCTATAGATATGATTCTTTGTTCAAGGGGAGGCTATGGCTCTATGAGAATACTTCCCTATTTAGACTTTAATATTATAAAAAATAATCCTAAAATTTTTGGTGGTTTTAGTGATATAACAATTCTATTAAATTATATAACTTCTAAATGTGACTTTACTACTTTTCATTGCCCTATGCTTTCATCAGACTTTAATAATATGTATACTTTGAAAAGTTTTCTAAAGCCATTAATGAATGATTTTCCATCTTATGAAATATCAAATCCTAATTTTGTTCCTTTATTATCTAAAACTAATGATATAGCAGAAGGTGAGCTGGTTGGTGGAAATCTATCTCTTATATGCAGTACCTTAGGTACTCCTTATGAAATTGATACTGTAGATAGTATTCTATTTTTAGAAGAAATTTCAGAGCCGCCTTATAAAATAGATAGGATGTTAACTCAATTAATACTATCTGGAAAAATTAAATCCTGTTCTGGACTTATATTAGGTCAATTTTCAAATTGTAATATAAATAATCGTGGGGAAGGTTTCTCTCTAGATGAAGTTATATTAGATAGATTATTACCTAGTAATAAACCTATTATAGCAAACTTAATGTCAGGGCACTGTGATCCTAATTTAACCTTACCTATAGGATCTAAAGTTAGATTGGATTGCAAAAACAAGTTAATAAAAATTCTAAATTATTAAAAAAAGAGCTTTAGCATACTAAAACTCTTTTGGAGGCGCCACCCAGATTTGAACTGGGGATGAAGGCTTTGCAGGCCTCTGCCTTACCACTTGGCTATAGCGCCATATTCAATTCAACATAATCTATTATATCAGAAATTTTGAACTTGTCAACATTAAAATTAAAAAACTAACCAAATTTTTGGTTAGTTTTTTAAAATTGCTTTTTCTAAAACACTACCTATACCATCATGAATAACTAGATCAGCTCTTTTATCATAAGGTGTTTCTCCTTTATTTATTAAAACTAATTTTTTACCCTTATAATAATTAACTAATCCAGCTGCAGGATATACCACAAGTGATGTACCACCTACTATAAGCACATCTGCATTTTGTACATAATATATAGCTTTATTTATAGTATTCATATCTAATCCTTCTTCGTAAAGCACTACATCTGGTCTAACTATGCCTCCACATTTTTTACAATGTGGTATATCTTTACTACTATTTTCAGTATTCAATATATAATCTAAATTATATTTTTCTCCACAATTAATACAATAATTTCTATGAACACTTCCATGTAACTCTAATACATTCTTAGCTCCTGCTAGCTGATGTAATCCATCAATATTTTGGGTTATTATGGCTTTTAATTTTCCTATTTGTTCTAATTCAGTTAAAGCATAATGAGCTAAATTAGGTTTTGCGTCTTTAAATATCATCTTATTTTTATAAAATCGGAAAAATTCTTCAGTATTATCTTTAAAAAAACTATGACTTAATATTGTTTCTGGTGAATAATTCAATTTATTTTTTGATTTATATAATCCACTATTTGATCTAAAATCCGGAATATTACTTTCCGTAGATACTCCTGCTCCACCTAAAAAAACTATATTTTCACTATTATCTATAATATGTTTTAATTTTTCTAACCTCATATTATCATCTCCTAAATAGGTTATTAATTAATTATTATATACTAATTTATATACGCTGTAAAAATAGCAATTTAAAAAATGTTTTCCCTAAAAATTTATATAAAAAAATAAGAACTCAGTTAAATGAGTTCTTACCTTAATAATCATCTGGCAACGACYTACTCTTCCACAGGGCCTCCCCTGCAGTACCATCAGCGCTTTGAAGCTTAACCTTCGTGTTCGGCATGGGAACGGGTGTTACCTTCAAGCCATAATCACCAGATTATTTTCTTTGAAAGAATGTTCTTTCAAAATTACACAGTGAATT